>JAQYAS010000066.1 GCA_029338615.1 Clostridiales bacterium | reverse complement strand
TGAGGCAATACTTACATTGGAGACAGAGGAAGAGTGCTTTAATTTCTTTGAAGATGTATGTACGGTGAATGAACTGTTATCTATAGCACAGAGATTTGCGGTTGCGAAGATGTTGAAAGAAGATAATACATATCTGGAAGTTGCAGAGAAAACCGGAGCATCTACTGCGACCATAAGCAGGGTCAACAGATCGTTGAACTATGGCAAGGATGGATATGAATTAGTGTTTTCAAGAATGAAGAGCTTTCAGAATACTGAAGATAATTCAGAGGAAGACAAATAAAAATAGTGGCCTGTCAGCAAAGTGACAGACCACTATTTTTATTTGTCTTGAGGCTTGCCTGTTTTGGAAGAACTGCTTCTGGCGCCAGACGGTGCCTGAGCCTTTTGGGTTGGTTGGGCTTGCGCCTTTTTTTGCTGCTCTTTAGCTTTGTGAACTTCGGCTCTTGCTTTAGCCTTAGCTTCGGCCTCGGATTCCTGTCTGAGCTTGTCAACCAGATGCTCCACGTATTTCTTCTTGGCATATATATCTACGGACAACAGCGAGATCATGCTGAGATCGTGGAGATATGAATCTTTTTCGGGATCGTACATGGCGTCTGCTTTGTTAGCAGTTCTCACGATATCTTTGATGATGTCTCCATAATGCTGTGATAAATATTCGTAAAGATGGGCGTAAATATCAGATATATCCTTTCCGTCCTTGCTTGAATTAAAATAGCCGTCTATAAGAGGACCGAGGAGCGTGTGTATATCATTGATGCTCAACATATTTTTTAAATAATAAATATATATCAGCAGTATAAGGTGCTGCTTTGAATATCGCTTTTTGTTAGGCGAAGGAAGAAGATTGTTTTTGGTATAATTGTTGATCATGGTCTTGGTCATAACCTTATCTTCATCGTTGCGCCTGTTTTTGCCAAGCTGATCCTCCATGAAAGTAGTCAGCTGATCCATATACAGATCTATAGATGGGATATCGTTGGGATTGATATAGTCCAAACCACCAGCCATCGATATAATGTCTTTTATGTTAGTTTTTTTATCCATGCAGACACCCCCTTTGTTTATTTGAATCAACATGACATATTATATAGTATTCAAAACTACATTACAAGGTCTTTTTACTCTTCTTTTGCGGATATTTCGTGAGGAACCAATGTTACAAGCACTCTTGCCACACGCTTTTTGTCCATCTCAAGTACTTTATAGATACATGAAATGTCTGTGACTGACTCGCCTTTAGCTGGAATGTGATCAAGAAGTTCTGTGATATATCCACCCAGAGAATCGTAGTCTTCGGAATTTATCTTAAGCCCCAGAGAATCGTTAAGATCATCAAGTTTGATGGAGCCATCTATATTGTAATGAGAATCGTCAATTTTGATTATATTGTTATGTTCTTCGGTATCGTATTCGTCCTTGATATCTCCAATGATCTCTTCAATCAGATCTTCAATGGTAATAAGTCCGATACATATACCATATTCGTCCAATACGATGGCCATGGCATTGGAATCAGATTTCATGGAGTGAAGAAGATCATTGGTCTTCTGATACTCATATACATACAAAGGTTTTCTCATTATGTTTCTCACGCTGAAGTTATTGATATCGTGAGTTGCTTTGTAGAAAAACAGATCCTTGACGTGGAGTATACCGATGACGTTATCACGGGAGTCCTCGTATACAGGAATTCTGGTGTATGGAACCTCCATATAAAGGCTGAGAAGATCTTCATAGCTCATATCAACGGAAGCTATGGTCATATCAGCTCTTGGTATCATGACATCTCTGGCGATTGAGTCGCCAAAGTCAACGACGTTGGTGATCATCTCCTTTTCTTTATCTTCAATGACGCCTTCTTCTTCGCTGACGTTTACCATGCTTATAAGTTCATCTTCTGTCATCTTCTGGTTTCCACCATTTTTATCTATTCTGATGACCCAGAAAATAAAATCAGCGATCTTGTTTACAATAAATATGACAGGGGTTAAGACTACCATCAGGAATCTTATTATATCAATATATACAAGAGAAATTTTTAGGCTGTATTTCTGTGCCAGAGTTTTCGGGGTTATCTCTCCGAAAAGAAGAACGACAAGGGTGAGCACGCCGGTGGCAATGCCAACAGCGGAACTTCCGAAAGCCTTCGTCACAAATGTTGTTGTGAGGGAAGATGCCGATATATTGACGATGTTATTTCCTATAAGTATAGTGCTGATAAGTTTTCCTGAGTCCTCAGTCACTTTTATAACTCTCATGGCTCTTTTGTTGCCGTTGTCGGCTAATGACCTCAAAGAGAACTTGTTGACTGTAGTGAGTGCTGTCTCAGCAGAAGAAAAGAATGCGGACAGTGCGATAAGCACCACCAGAATTATAATGTTAATTATGGAACCTGCGCCCAATTTGTCATCTCCAATCATTTTTATTTTTTTAAAATTTTTAACTTTGATTGTACTTAATATATAGTGTGTTGTCAAGAATCTGAACAGGGACATGATTAAGAACCGGTATAAAATGACTGTGAATATAATGACAAAAAATGAAGATAATAATAAAGCAATATATATATAAGCAGAAAAAGGAGATGCACAATGAGAAGTTCAACAGAAACTTACAGGGAAGTTGCCGAGAGATGCAGTGCCTATGAGAAGAAATGCTCATGTAAGGGCCACACCAATGATGTGACAGGAAGAAGCTGTCTGTCATGCGATCATTTCACAGACACAGAGCACTGTGAACTTGATCTGTATGATCCAATAGTAAAGAATCTGTAAAAATACTATTGGAAGAGTTTGGAAACGGGCGGAAGCATATATTCTGCTTCTGCCTGAACCATGTATAAATAAAGTGAAGTTGACACAAAAGGTACATATTGATATACTAAGACACTGAATATGGAGATGTCTGCATATGCAGATTTTAACAAATAGTGAAAGGTATATACGTCAATGATTAGTGCAAATAATGTGACATTGAGATTTGGTAAGAAAGCTCTGTTTGAGGATGTGAATATTAAATTCACAGAGGGAAACTGTTACGGCCTTATAGGAGCGAATGGAGCTGGTAAATCGACATTCCTTAAGATACTGTCAGGAGAGATAGAGCCATCAAAGGGTGATGTGACCATGAATGATGGAGAGAGATTGTCTGTCCTTCAGCAGGATCACTATAAGTATGATGAATATCAGGTATTGGATACTGTCATTATGGGCAACAAGCGTCTGTATGAGATAATGAAAGAAAAAGACGCTATATATATGAAAGAAGATTTCACTGATGAAGATGGAGTAAAGGCTGCGGAGCTTGAGGCTGAATTTGCAGAGATGAACGGCTGGGAGGCAGAATCAGACGCCTCGACACTTCTTAATGGACTGGGAGTTGGAACAGAATATCATTACAGTGTTATGAAAGATCTGGATGGAGGCCTTAAGGTCAAGGTTCTTCTTGCACAGGCTCTCTTTGGTAATCCGGATGTTCTTCTTCTTGATGAGCCAACCAACCACCTTGATATGGATGCAATCGCATGGCTTGAGGAGTTCCTTATCAATTTTGAGAATACGGTTATAGTTGTGTCTCATGACAGATACTTCCTTAATAAAGTATGTACACAGATTGCGGATATAGATTACAGCAAGATTCAGTTGTATGCAGGTAATTATGATTTCTGGTACGAGTCAAGCCAGCTTATGATCAAACAGATGAAGGAAGCGAATAAGAAGAAGGAAGAGAAGATCAAGGAGCTTCAGGAGTTTATTCAGAGATTCTCAGCAAATGCATCCAAATCAAAGCAGGCAACATCACGTAAGCGTGCACTTGAGAAGATCGAGCTTGACGATATAAAGCCATCAAGCAGAAAGTACCCATATATAGATTTCAGACCGAAGAGAGAAATAGGAAATGAGGTTCTCACGGTTTCACATATATCCAAGACTGTTGATGGAGAAAAGCTTCTTGATGATGTTTCTTTTACGGTTGGACATGATGACAAGATCGCATTTGTAGGACCTAATACAAAGTCAACTACGATGCTCTTCAAGATCCTTGCGGGAGAGGAAGAACCTGATGAGGGCAATTATAAATGGGGGGTTACGACATCTCAGGGATATTTTCCTAAGGACAATACAAAAGAATTTGATAATGATCTGATAATTGTAGACTGGCTTACACAGTACTCAGATGAGAAAGATGCAACATATGTAAGAGGTTTCCTCGGCAGAATGCTCTTTGCCGGCGAGGATGGAGTCAAGAAGGTTAAGGTTTTGTCAGGAGGAGAGAAGGTAAGATGTCTCCTGTCAAAACTTATGATCATGGGATCAAATACTCTTATACTTGACGAGCCAACCAACCATCTTGATATGGAATCAATAACAGCGCTCAACAATGCACTGATAAAATTCCCAGGTGTAGTTCTGTTCTCATCACAGGATCATCAGTTTGTACAGACAACTGCAAACAGAATCATAGAGATCACAAATACTGGCCTTATAGACAAGCAGACAACATATGATGAGTATCTTGCAAATGACGAGCTTGCCAGAAAGAGACAGGTAATGAATATGGATTCTGATGAGGAATAATTAATTATCTGCAAAACGAAAACGCATAGTGCTTGTAAGCACTATGCGTTTTTGTTTTATTCTGGAAGATCGATGCCGAGGGCATATTCAAGCAATCTCAAAGAGTTGGTATAGTTTCGATCTGTAGCTCCAGGAAAAGCAACATATACATCCGGGTATCCCAGCGTGAGATTTTTTGCAAATTGTGTATCGCTTATATCGATGGCATATGTTCTTTCGGTTCCGTTGGGATCGTCAAATGATACCATATAAGGTTCAAGGGCTGTATAGACTGCTTCGCTCATATATCCCTTTAGTGGTTTAATGACGTTCTGCGAAGCGCAGTACCGAAGACCTGTGCTGTTGCTGATTATTACATCATTGCTTCCGAGGTCACAGTCTGATGTCAGAATACTGTAATCTGTGCTATTGCTGGTCTGAATATATTCAGCGTGCTCGTTGTAATAGTCGTAGTCGATGTCAAGTCCTGTGGATTCCTTGAACTGGTAGCTTCCGGTTATCCCGAAGTGGTCAATGAAGTCATCCTCGAATGACAGATCCACAGCATCAAGATCCTGGGCGTTGAGTATTGCGAAACCAAGAGCAACAGGGCGTTTATTCATATATATGGTAACTGACAGGTAACTCACAAACGCTATTATAAGCACCGGGGCGATGATACGCCATTTGTAGTAATCAAAGAAATACGAGAAGCGTTCCTTGCGGGTCATACCATCGGTATTTTTTCTATATAAATCTTTTCTGACTGCCCTGCGTTCTTTTTTGGACATTTCCAGCATGTCCAGATTGTTATCTGCATAGAGGCTTTTCTTGACTGGTTTTTTATTTGTTTTTTCATCAACATCGTCAGCGCTTATTTTTTTGAACTTCTCCATGGCAGGTGGCTGTGTGCCTGAAGTATCAGGATTATTTACCGGCTTTTGTGATACTGCTTTTTGTGAACCTGCTTTTTGCGGAGCTTTCTTTTTCTTCTTTGACATGATTTTTCCTTTCGTATTACATTGCTGTATTTGATAGTAGCATAAAGAAAAATGGAAGTAAACCAGCACAAAATAGAATTTATTTACTTTTAACATTTAATGGTATATCATTGATTCCATCTAATGAAAAGGAAGTATAAAAATATGAAAGATGACAAGATCAAGAAACAACAGAGAAGGTACAGCATGCTGATCCTTAAAGTTATGGGAGCGGTGCTGGCAGCTGTAGTTGTTGCCATGGCGTGTGTGCTTGTGTATGCGAATGTAAAGCATAAGAATGCATTAAAGGAAGAAGAGAAATATCTTACACCTCCGGGACAGATGGTTGAGGTGAATGGACATGAGATCCATGTGGTGCATCGGGGAGATGAGAGTGCAAAGCACGCTATAGTGTTTATTCACTCGAACAAAACGGTGGATGACTCGATTGCGCTTGAGCCTCTTTGGGATGAACTCTCGGATTATGAGATCATATATGTGGACAGGAGCGGTGTTGGATACAGTGAGGACTGGGATGCCCCCAAGGATATAGAATCCATGCTGGAGGAGACGAGGAGTGCGGTTAAAGCGGTGACAAATAGAAAGACATATATATTGGCGGCTATTCAGAGCGGAGGCATGCTGGCGCTGGACTGGGCTGATACATATCCGGATGAGGTTGAATCAATCATAGGCCTGCAGATGTATCTGCCGGAGCAGTATACGAATCTCGATGATAATGCTTATTGCTCATTGAGCAATAAGATCATGTTGAAGTTGGTAAATATAGGAGGGCAGAGATTATCCGACAGTGTGTTCCCTGATAATGATTATAACCTGTATTCGAAAGACCAGATGGACAGGAGAGATGCTTTGATAGCAAAAAATCTGTATACTCAGGGTATGTATAATGAGGATAAGAATCTTGTGAAAAATGGCAAGAAGGTTAATGAGGCCGGATGGCCGGAAGCGGTAAAGATGTATCTGATATATTGTAATCCGTATGAGGATCCGTATTTGCATGAGAATGAAGATGCTTTGGAGATGTATGAGGAAGTTGCGTCCCAGAGTGATGCTGACCCTGCAGATACTTACAACACAAATTACAGAGAAAGTCTGAAAGCACACAGCAATGTCACGGTGGACGAAATATCCGGACCGGATCGCCTGATTGTATATAATCCACAAAAAATAGCACAAATGATACAAGGATATACGAATGGCAGGAATTGATATGGCTGTTTGACGGAGAAAGTTACAAATTTACCATAAAAAAGCGAAAAAAGGACTTGCATTATTGTCTATTATGACCTATAATAACATTGTCGCTGAGGAACAGCGATAGAAAATGGGTAATGAACTGTTAGCAATATTGCTTATCCGGTTCATAAAGAGATACTCAAAAGTTGGCTAATTTGACAAATGGTCAAAAATCAGTCGCCTAACTGGTCAGACAATGATTTGGCAAGTTGCCACATTTGAGTAAAAAGAATATTTTTTTAAGGAGGGTTTTTTTGTGAGAAAATTCAAGAAAGCATTAGTTCTGTCATTAGCATGTGCAATGGGTCTTTCACTCGTAGCATGTGGTGGAAAGGATGACGCAACAACAGAGGCAGCAAAGGACGACGCAACAACAGAGGCAGCAGCATCATCAGACGATGCATCATCAGAGGATGCTTCAGATGCAACAGTTAGCACAGATGAGGGCAAGATTCTCAACATCTACGCTTGGAATGAGGAGTTTAAGTCAAGACTTACAGATCACTATCCAGGATATGAAGAGGTTGATGGAACACATGGTAAGATCGGTGATGTTGATGTTGTTTGGACAATCGTTCCTTCAGATGACAACGCTTACCAGAATAACCTGGATCAGCAGTTACTTAAGCAGGCAGATGCATCAGCTGATGACAAGATCGATATGTTCCTCGTAGAGGCTGATTACGCACTTAAGTATGTTGATACAGATTACACAATGCCAGTATCAGATCTGGGTATCACTGATGACGAACTGGCAAATCAGTATCAGTACACAAAGGACGTTATGACAGATTCAAACGGAACACTTAAGGGTGTTTCATGGCAGGGCTGTCCTGGTGTTCTTATCTACAACAGAGAGATCGCAAAGGATATGTGGGGATCAGACGATCCTGATGAGGTTCAGAAGCACGTATCAGATTGGGATACATTCTATGCAACAGGTACAGAGTTAGCAGCTAAGGGTTACAAGCTCACAGCAACAGTTAACGATTCATACCGTGTATATTCAAACAACGTATCAAGCAAGTGGGTTGAGGATGGCAAGCTCAACATCGATCCACAGTTCAAGGCTTGGGCAGATGCAGAGAAGGCATCATATGATGCTGGTCAGACAACAACTGGCGACCTTTGGGGCGATGAGTGGAAGGCTGGATTCTATCCAGACGGAAAGGTATTTGCTTACTTCGGACCAGCTTGGATGATCGACTTCTCAATGGCAGCTGATGATGAAAAGTCAATCGCACATGCAGGCGGTTGGGGCGCAACAACAGGACCTCAGGGATTCTTCTGGGGCGGTACTTGGATCTGCGGCGCTACAGGTACAGATAACCCAACACTTGTTGCTGATATCATGAGAAAGCTTACAACAGATACAGATATCATGACAGAGATAGTTAAGGCTGATAACGACTTCGTAAACAACAAGCCAGCTATGGATGCTATGGCTGCTGATACATCATATGGTGATGCAGTACTTGGCGGACAGAACCCAATCGGTATGTTCTGCGCAGGTGTTGAGAAGATCGACCTTTCTAACATCTCAGCTTACGATCAGGGATGTAATGAGTCATTCCAGAAGGCTATGAAGGATTACTTCTCAGGTCAGTACGCAACATATGATGAGGCTGTTGAGGCATTCAAGCAGGATGTAGCTACAAAGTACCCAGCAATCACAGTAGAGTAATCAATATTAGGTCTGTATAACACAAGCATAGTATTATACGCGTGCCTGTCTGGCAGGTGCCAGACAGGCACGTTTTTTATGTTCATACAGACTTTACTAGGGAGGTTATAGAATGAAAAGTAAAAAAGGCAACATAGTACGCTATAACCGTTGGGGATACTTTTTCTTGATTCCGTTTGCGGTTGTTTTCATAATTTTCCAGTTAATTCCACTGTGCTCAACTATTTATAACAGTTTCTTTAAGCACTTCTTTGATGGAATTATGGAGATTGGCCCTGAACCGGTGGGATTGGACAACTATGTTAATATGTTCAAGAACGGAAGTATTTGGACATATTTTGGAAATACAATGATCATGTGGATCATGGGATTCGTCCCACAGATTCTTATATCACTTCTCCTTGCTTCATGGTTTGCTAACCCAAGTCTGAAGCTTAAGGGTAAGGCGTTTTTCCAGACAGTTATTTATCTGCCAAACCTGATCATGGCATCAGCTTTTGCAATGTTATTCTTCGCACTGTTCTCAAAGGTAGGCCCTATCAATGGAATGCTTCAGAGTATGGGCGTGGTAGCAGAGGGAAGTCCATATGATTTCCTTGGACATACCGGATCTGCAAGAACTCTTGTTGCATTCATGAACTTCTTGATGTGGTTTGGTAATACAACAATTCTTCTTCTGGCAGGTATGCTGGGAATTGATACTTCACTTTATGAGGCTGCTGAGGTGGATGGAGCAACATCTAATCAGGTATTCTTCAAGATTACATTACCTATACTTAGACCTATCTTAGTATATGTTATGATCACATCTCTTATAGGTGGTCTCCAGATGTTCGATGTTCCACAGATTCTGACAAATGGTTCTGGTGGACCAAAGAATACAACCATGACACTTATCATGGCCCTGAACAAGCACTTGTTCAGTAAGAATTATGGTATGGGTGGTGCCCTTTCCGTATTCATGTTCGTTATAACTGGTATCTTGAGTATGATTGTATTCAAAATGAATAAGCAGACCGAGAAGTAGAAAGGGGGATGAATATGGACGGAAAGAAAGAAAAAGGTTTGCCAGTCAAGACAAGACGAATAATTGCTTATATAGTATTCGTACTTATCACCATCTTATGCTTGTTCTGGTTTTATGTACTTTTTATAAATGCAACAAGATCAAATGCCGAACTTAACCGAGGATTCACAATGATCCCAAGTAAGTATGCTGCAAGGAACTTTAAGAACATTATTCATGGAACACAGCCTATATTTACAGGTTTGCTTAACAGTTTTATAGTAGCAGCATGTACAGCATTCTTATGTACATATTGCTCAACAGTAACAGCGTTTGCAATATATGCATACGACTTCAAGTTGAAGAAGGCAATATTCACATTCATTCTTGCAATCATGATGATCCCTACACAGGTAACTGCATTAGGTTTCGTTCAGTTGGTTGACAAGATGGGACTTATGAACAGCTTCATTCCGCTGATCATTCCTGCAATTGCTTCTCCTGTAGTATTCTTCTACATGAAGCAGTCAATGGATGCAGCACTTCCGAAGGAGTTGCTTGAGTCATCACGTATAGACGGTGCAGGAGAGTTCCGTATCTTTAACCAGATAGCGCTTCCACTTATGAAGCCATCTATCGCAGTACAGGCAATCTTCTCATTCGTTTCAAGCTGGAATAACTACTTCACACCAGCTCTTATTCTTAAGAAAGACAACAAGAAGACACTGCCTATCCTGATAGCACTTCTTCGTGGAGCTGACTTCCTTAAGTTTGATATGGGTCAGGTTTACATGTTCATCGCATGTTCAATCCTCCCAGTTATCATAGTTTACTTGTGTCTGGCAAAGAATATCGTTGCTGGTATGACAAGTGGAGCTGTAAAGGGTTAATTGCAACAATATACAATATTTATCACACAAGGTACACAAGCAATTGTGTGCCTTGTATTTTTGAGGAGAACATATGGCACAGAATGGAAATATCAAAACAAATATATTTCAGAAGCTGGAGAAATTCGGAGACTTATTTATAATCAATATTTTGTTTATAATCACAAGTATTCCCATTTTTACCATAGGCGCGGCAACTACCGCAATGTATTCTTTTACAACAAAGCTTGTAAAAGACCAGGAGGGACCGGTGTGGAAGAGTTACTGGTCTGCATTTAAGAAGAATTTTAAGCCGGCTACAAAGGTGTGGCTTGTAATAATGGCAATTTTGGCTGCAATGTATGTGGAATATGTGTTGTCATACTCCATGACAGGGCTGGGATATGCGCTGATGTTGGGACTTATGGCACTTGAGGCTGTGTTCCTGAGCTTTACGCTTCCGATGCTTTTTCCGATGGTGGCCAGATATGAGAATACCACAGGTAATTATATAAAGAATTCATTTTTGATCAGTGTAGCCAATATAGGATCATGGTTTTATCTGTTTTTCATATGGGTGCTTCCTGTAGCGCTCTATGCGTCAAACAATAAGATACTTTATTACTCATGGGTACTGTGGCTTTTGATATTTATAGGAGTCCTTGCATATGCGAGTTCTATGGTTGTCAATAAGCTGTACGACAAAATTGAGAATAAAGATGAGAGTGACGCAGATGTGAAAGAGGATGATGAAGCAGAGGATACTGATGACAGAAAAATATCCAGACATCTGATAGATACCTCGAAGATCAATTCATCGGACGATGAAGAGAGAACAGAGTAGGTATACTTTTTAGAGAGATAGTGAATAAGGGTGAAAATAAGTGATAAGTATAGAGCCATGGTCTGTGGGGACGATTGTGGTGATATACGTTTTCCATTTACAATATATAAAAGGATGACAATATTTATGAAGAAAACAAGATTGATAAGTTCCTTATGTGTAGCGGCTCTTGGGCTGTCTGTGCTTGCCGGATGTAATTCATCCAGCAGCAACACCGGCAACAAATCAGAAAAGACGAGCAGCATAGCAACACAGTCAGATACAAAGGGAGAGAGCAGTGGAGCGGTTATGACCGTCGGAGAGTACGAGATAGGCAAAGATGAACTGATGCTTTACAGTATACTTGAGATCTTATCTGGAACTGTTCAGTATGAGGAAATCCAGAAGGATGAGGATAAATACAAACAGGTGGTTATCGACAATATAGTGGAGACCAAGATGGCAGGGGATGCGGCTAAGGATACCGGAATGGAATTCACTGAAGATGATGAAAACACCAGAGACAGTCTCATAAAGAACTTTACAACTTACGTACCAAAGTCAGTGAGGGAGAAGTATGGAATAAGTGATGAACTCATAGATTCCGTGTTCAATGATACTTCCATAATGAACAAGATTGAGACGAATACTCGTAATGAACTCGGAAAGAAACTCACAGCGGATCTGAAGGAACAGTATAAGGATTATAATTTCCAGAAGATATATTATATTACATTCCCGAAGGTAAAGGCTGACGACGATGGCAATCCGATGACGGATGATAATGGCAATTATGTAAAGCTTGATGACAAAGAGCTTGCGGATATGAAGTCCAAGGCTGAGGCTGCTGTAAAGGAAATAAATGCAGGGGCAGATGCCGAGGAGACAGCCAAGAAGTATGGAGTCGATGCCTATTCTGAGGAGAAACAGAGTTATGTCGGCGGTTATGCAGATGATATGAATGAAGTGATGGATAAGCTTGCTGCCGGGCAGTGTACAGAGGTGTATGAGGCGGAGACAGCATATTATGCCATAGCTGTACTCTCAGACCATGACAGTGATCTGCTTGACAGTTTTGCTTATCAGTCTGCAGAGGCGCAGGTCGACACAGAGCTTGAAAAGACAAAACAGCAGTGGATAGACAGTTGTGATGACAAGGGTGGCATCGTCTACAAGGATGATACATGGAAGAATTTTAGTTTTCTTGATATGGCTACGGATCTGAACGATCAGGGGCTTATGAAGTAAATACAGACATAATATAATAAAAGATGTAAAATGATGAAAAAGGACGGATATCAGTTACCGGTAATGTATGGTGACAGGTATCTGTCTTTTTTATATTAATTTTGCTGGGGCTGGGCGTGTAAGGTGATATAAAAATAAAAATATATGTCACATTTGTGGTAAGCTATCCGTTATATATAGTGAACGTTCAAATGACATGCAAAGATGGACTTATGATAATGTATTGTGGGGATGTGGACACACACGAAAAAGGAACAGGAAGATTATGCATAAAGATAGAAAAGACAGTGAGATTATAGAAGAATATTACGACATGTATGAGCAGAAGATATTCCGACTGGCAAATGCCATACTTGGAGATGCATGGCAGGCAGAGGAGGCAGTCCAGGAGACCTTTTTGAAAATAATCAGACACAGGGATGTTGTGCGAAGGATGGCTGATGATAAGAGAACGGCATATATAACTAGGATCGCAAAAAACATTTCTATAGATATGTACAGAAAGAATAAAAGGAATGCGGAGACTGTGTGTACATTTCCGGGAGATGCTTTATCCGAAGATGCATTTGAGAATATGATCTGGCAGGGCGGAGGTACTGCTGGTCATCGGGAAATGACGGAGGATGTGGAGGACAGGGAGATATTAGACTCTGTTCTGGACAAACTTTCAGATGATGACGCTCTTGTGCTGAGGCTTAGGGCAGCGCGGCAGCTCAGCGTGAGAGAGACGGCGGCTGTCATGAATATGTCGGAGAGTACTGTGAGGAAGAAATACGAGAGAGCGATCAAGAGGGCTCATAAATTGATTGTAAAGGAGATGATGCTGTATGGAGAATAATAATATACATGACAAAGAGGATGTGCATAAATTTTCTGCGGAATACAAGGCAAGAAAAGAGAGGATACTGGATGGAATAAAGGAGGTTGAGAAGTCTGGGGATCAGACAAGTAAAAAGAAATATTATGGAGGGTTTGGACAATTTACCAAGGTGGCAGTAATTTTAATATGTGCGGTGGTACTGCTGCCGGTGTCGATCCATGCAGCCGTTACGGTATATAGATTCACAGTCAGTCGGGACGGACATACGGCTACAGTAACGATTCAGATGAATGAGAAAGGGTATTCACAGGAAGGCATGTCAGGGGAAAATGCTACAGCGGCAGATACGGCAGATATGTCAGATATAGAGAAGAGAAATATCCCAGATGAATGTTATTCTGAAAAAGTATACTCAAAGGTGGGAAGTGACGGACTTACATATTCTGTTGATCCTGACAGGAGATATGTGGAGATAAAATTCAGCTATCTGCCTGCTGGAATGGTTCAGGTGGAGGAGAACAAATATGATGTGACAGATGGAGAACTTGATATGGGTATATCTGTTGCAGCATCAGAGTGGGATGGCAAATCGTATGATGTGGTGAACCGGGATGTTGGGAAGGCTCAGACATTAAAAGCAGGTGACTATGAGTATCAGCTTTTTGAGAGGGGCGGTGTGGACTACTCCTTCAACAGGCTGGCGTATATTCCTGTCAAAGAACACTCGGTGATCGTAACTATGTATGTAGGACGGTCGATAACTGAAGCAGATCTTAGCAAAGTGATAGCAGGAATGTCGATCAATGAGGAAATAGGAGATGACCCTGCAAAATGGACTTTGGTTGAAGATGATGTACAGGATGATGCAGATGCGGAGAATGATAGAGAGAGCTTTGTAGATGAGACTAAGGATAGATTCACAATCGTAAATGTGAATGAGAAGTTTGTCAAAGCAGGATATGAGATGACAGTCAACGGTATAAAGGTATATGACAATACATGCAAAATACCTGAGAGCGACATAACCTATTGGTTTGGCGACATTGACAGTAGATTTGTTGATAAAAATGGTAAGTTTAAGACAGTTAGATGCAGGAGACTTAAGGAGACCACGGATGATACGTTCTCGACTTGGGATGACTGCAACGATAGCAGCCTACGCATGGTAGTTGTGGATATGACATATGAGGGTGTAGAGGCAGAGGGCGCTGACAACGCTGAGAATGTCCTTGATTTTTACCTCGACAGGGGGGAAATAAACGGATCAAAAGAATTGCAGACTCCGGAAACTACAAATTATTACTATGCCGGTTACGATGCAAGTGCACAGAACAGTCAGAAGATGACGTTTGTATCTCCTGCATATGTAGAGATCGATGGCCAGAAGGCAGATGTGCATGATGTGGCGGTAGTGCTTGACAAGGATGGTGAAAAGCATGATCTAAAAGTCTATTTCCTTGTTGATAAGAGCGAGATCAACGATTCATATATGTTTGTATCCAGTGATGACGGATATTCTCAATCGTTTGACTATGTGTCGGTATACCTTGGAGATGCAGAGTGATATATAAATACTCGGGTTATACCCGAAAAAGGAAAATGAAAGAAATATGTGGAGAGTCCTAACGGATAAGGGAAGGAGTAATTATGAAAAATATGAGAAGACGAAGAATTCTGGTTTGTGCAGCGGCAATGTGTATGGCACTTGCGTTCGTTGGCTGTACAACAAAAAATGATGATGGGATAAACGTATCTGTTATAGAGGGAGATGATGTGAAGGAATACACCGGCGGAAGTGATGCACTAAATACAGCCGAGGGAGAAGACAGTGTGGGAGGTCTTGCAGCAGCTTTGGATATACCTGTCAGCGCAGACGTTGACATCAGGTCGGATGACTGTGGGACCGTCGAGTCGGCGTGTATAAAAACTGATAAGATCAAGATCCCTGATACGGACAAGATGTATACAAAGAAATTTACTATGGGAAAGATAGATGCGGCTGATAGAGAGAGGATACTAAAGAACATTTTTGACGAAGAAGAAGGGGTGTTTGAGTATCCTTATGATCTGAAGGATGAAGTGAGCCAGGCGCAGAGAGATGCGATTTTTGCTGATAAAGGGGCAGTGGTCGACTACGGTAAAGATTATTTTATCGGGAAGATTGATGGCACAGAGTACATACTGTACTTCTTTGATCAGTCATGGTCCACGGATGAGGGGTTTGAGCTGCAGCTGGCATCTGCGAAAGAAGTGCCGGAGGATATGCAGAAACTGGGAGCAACTTTTGTGGCATACATGACATATGACAGTGAAGAACTTGATGCCATCAACAGAAATTCTCCAATATGGGCAGCCGTGGATGAAGACAACAAATGCGGACTGAGCCAGGACGAGGCTTTGGCTAAAGCTATGGATTACATGGCAAAGTGGGGCTTTAAGGATGTCGCAATGACTTCCGAGAATGAGATATACAGAGAATATGGATATTATGATGCAAATGGCGGAGATGAGGCGTGCGGATATGAGAAGAACGGATACTCTGTCGAACTTGGAGCGGCGGTGACAGGGCAGCCACTATATCAGCCGGAGGCATTTGGTGTTGACACTATATCTCATCAGAGTAATGAGGATAATTTCAATCCGGATAACTATTACTATATGGAAAAGTCGGAGTATACTATAACCTTTGACAGTGACGGACTGGTCTCTTTTATATGTACATGGCCTATGAGATCAGATGAGGATGCCGTTCAGGCAGTAACGCTTATAAACTGGGAAGACGCAGTGGACAGCCTGCAGAAATGTATGCCGGAGCATTTTGCTGATTACAGAGGATACAACAAGGTGGAGTTCAACGATGTCAGACTGACATACTTTAGAACGAAGATCGGCGATGGTGAATATGAGGCGATACCGGTGTATGCTTTTGCCCAGTTGGATACTGACAGGGGAAGTGATGAGTCATATCCAATACAGCTTATCATGATCGATGCCAGGGACGGAAGTGAAGTGAGTATAGTTCAGGATGAGGCTCGATTTGGCAAGAATTAGTATGGTGAAAAGAATATGATAGGTCTATAGTGTAATTTTAGGCAATGTAATAGAAAAATAGAAAAAATAATGAAAATATTAAAAGTGTATGTTCTTAATGGCTATGGGAAAATGGTATGCCAGCCATAGCCATTATGACATACACTTTTTTGTTTATTATCGTGATATACTTTTCAGGCAAATTTTTAAGTGTACTTCTAAGTGTATTTCCAAATGCATTTCAGTTACATTTCCAAGTGAATTTCTAAGTGTATTTTAAAGTATATTTTCTTGGTATATTCATATAAAATGCAAAAATAATGAAAAAATGAAAATAAAAAAAGGATTATGAAAAAAAACACAGAATAATAAAGATGTGTGTTAATAAGATATGATTTGGAATAGATACTGTTAGGTTTTGTTTGTATATGTGGATAGGAGAATATATGACAATACGAGAGGAACAGGAACAGCGTGAACATCAGAATCTTAGTCCGTTTGCATCATTCAGCGACAAGTCAAGAGGCCGTGACAGACAGGAGGATCAGTGTGATCTGAGAACGGTGTACCAGAGAGACAGGGATCGTATTCTGCACTGTAAGTCGTTCAGGAGATTAAAGCATAAGACACAGGTATTTCTGTCGCCTGGAGATGATCATTACAGGACCAGACTTACACATACTCTTGAGGTGTCGCAGATTGCGAGAACAATAGCGAGGTCACTCAGACTCAATGAAGATCTCACGGAGGCCATAGCACTTGGCCACGATCTTGGACATACACCATTTGGACATGTTGGAGAGAGAACACTGGCATCATGTGCAGGGAATAATTTCAGCCATAATGTACAGAGTGTGAGGGTTGTTGAGAAACTTGAGAATCGCGGTGAAGGTCTGAATCTCACCTGGGAGGTGCGTGACGGAATATTGAATCATAAGACGTCATGTACACCACATACCCTGGAGGGCCAGTGTGTGAGACTTGCGGACAAGATTGCGTATGTCAATCACGATATAGATGATGCCATAAGGGGAAATGTACTCCGGGAGGAGGATCTGCCGGAGAATATAACGGATATATTGGGTAAGAATACAAGAGCAAGGCTTAACTGCCTTATACATGATGTGATAAATACAAGCATGGGAAAGGATAAGGTGGAGATGTCTCCTGATATCGGTGATGCACTGGGGAAACTCAGAGCATATATGTTCCGATATCTGTATACCAACCCTATAGCCAAGAGCGAAGAACTTAAAGCGGACAAGATGCTTAGAATACTCTACGAGTATTTCATTGAGGATGCCAGCAGACTGACAAATGAATGCGTGGAGATGATATATATGGGAGAGGATCCCAGAACTGTTGTGTGTGATTACATAGCAGGCATGACAGATAATTATGCCATAGAAACCTTCAAGGGTATATACATACCAAAGTCGTGGAAGGTGTGATATGGCTGGAAAGATACAGGGGGCGGCGAATTGTATTATTCGGATGATGTGATCAACGAGGTACTGGCGCGCAATGACATAGTAGATGTCATTGGAGGCTATGCGAGTCTCAGAAAAAAAGGAAGCAACTATGAGGCATGTTGTCCTTTTCATCATGAGAAGACTCCGTCTTTTAAAGTAAATAGAGAGAAACAGATGTATCATTGTTTTGGCTGTGGTGTTGGCGGCAATGTGTTTACATTTGTGATGGAATATGAGAACCTCAATTTCCCTGAGGCAGTGGAGCGGCTGGCCGAGAGAGCTGGTATACAACTGCCGGAAAAGTCCATGAGTGCACAGGAACGTTCAAGAGAGCAGTACAAGATAACTCTGAAAGAGATGAATAAAACCGCTGCGGCATACTTCCATTATATATTGAAGCATAGCCAGAATGGACAGAGGGCATATGGGTATTTCCGGGATACAAGAGGACTCACGGATGATACGATCAATAAATTTGCATTGGGATATTCAGATATATATAAGGATGACCTGTACAGATATATGAGAAGCAAAGGATATACGGATGAGCAGCTCAAACAGTCAGGTCTGGTGGATATCAGCGAACGTGATGGTGGTGTGGACAAGTTCTGGAACAGAGCAATGATTCCTATATTAGATATCAATGGCAAAGTGATTGCATTTGGAGGCCGTGTGTTGGGGGATGGAAAGCCCAAATATATCAATACCAGCGATACGGCAGTATTTGATAAAAGCCATACGCTGTTTGCTATGAATATAGCAAGACGAAGCCGGAGAAAAGGCTTCATATGCTGTGAGGGATATATGGATGTTATATCCATGCATCAGGCCGGATTCGATAATGCGGTTGCATCACTTGGAACTGCATTTACATTTGGTCATGCAAACATAATAAAGAGGTATGCAGATGAAGTGTATCTGGCATATGACAGTGACGGAGCCGGAGTGGCCGCGACCAAAAAGGTTATAGCCATACTCAGAGAGGTTGGCGTGGGTGTGCGTGTTATCAATATGCGCCCGTATAAGGATCCTGATGAATTTATACGAAATCTTGGAAGCGAGGCTTTTGAGGCTCGGATCCAGAAGGCGGAGAGCGGGATGATGTTCCTGGCACGTATTTACTCGGAGGAATATGACCAGAGCGATCCCGGGGAACGGACGAAATTCCAGAACCAGATCGCAAGGGAACTTTCATATATTGAAGATGTTCTGGAGAGAAATAATTATATAGATTCCATAGCAGCAAAGTATTCTATCAACAGGGATGCTCTGGCGGATAAGGTTCATGGATATGGAGTGGCCGGGGCAGCTAAGCCTGAGGTTGTCACAAGAGAGCAACAGCGTCTAGAAGAACAGAGACAGTCTGATGAACGACCGGGCAGGACGTCAGGTTCCCATGGGGCAAATGGCAATAAGACTGCAAGACTTCTTCTCACATGGCTGGTAAATGAACCAAAGCTTTTTTCACAGCTTGCTGATGTGGTAAATGAGAAAGACTTTGAGGAAGGAATATACAGAACCGTTGCAGCAAAGCTGTTTGATCAGTACAGGGAAACAGGAAAAGTTACTCCGGCAATTGTGGTCAATACATTCCAGGATGTGGAAGAACAAAGACTTGTGGCGGAAATGCTTCAGACGGATCTGATGATAGATATGTCTGAGGAGGAAGCCTGCAACGCTGTCACTGAGGTTGTTCGGAAGATCAAGCTGGCCAGTATAAAAAAGCAGCTTGAAGAAGAAAACGATATGCAGAGAGTGCAGGAACTCATAAAAGAGAGAAAAAAGATAGAGAAGATCAGGGTGATAATATGATCTGTAATATTACAATAAGTGGAGGAATAAGATGAGTACAATGGATATGACAAATTCAAACGACGACAAGAACATGATCAGTGTGAGCACAGATGAGGCAGTTAACGCCAAGTTTAATGCAAAGCTACAGGATCTTTTGGAGATAGCTCACAGCAAGAAGAATGTTATAGAGGATACAGAGCTCATCAAGCACTTTAATGATCTCAAAGAGGTAGCTCTGGATCTGGACACAATGCAGAAGATATTTACATTCCTTGAGAAGAATGGAGTGGATATACTCCAGATAACAGAGGATGAGGAAGAAGAGCCTGCTCTCGATGATGATGCTATAGCTGAGGGAGAGGATGTAGAGAAGATTGACTTTACGGATACAGGTGACATATCAAGTACAACCCAGGATCCAGTAAAGATGTACCTGAAGGATATAGGAAAGGTGCCTCTTCTGAGTGCAGAGGAAGAAATAGAGCTTGCCAAGAGGATGGAGGCTGGCGATGAGGCTGCAAAGAAGAAACTGGCTGAGTCTAATCTGCGACTTGTTGTAAGTATAGCCAAGAGATATGTGGGCCGTGGAATGCTGTTCCTTGATCTTATACAGGAGGGAAATCTCGGTCTGCTCAAGGCAGTGGAGAAGTTTGACTACAGAAAAGGATATAAGTTTTCAACCTATGCCACATGGTGGATAAGACAGGCTATAACAAGAGCCATAGCAGATCAGGCAAGAACGATCCGTATACCTGTTCATATGGTGGAAACTATCAACAAGGTGACAAGAGTGAGCAGGGATCTTCTGCAGAAACTTGGAAGAGAACCACTTCCAGAGGAAGTTGGAGAAGTTATGGGACTTCCAAAAGAGAGAGTGCAGGAAATCATGAAGATAGCACAGGAGCCTGTATCACTTGAAACTCCTATAGGAGAGGAGGAGGACAGCCATCTTGGAGATTTTATCCAGGATGAGAGTATTCCTACACCTGTTGAGGCAACTAACCAGACACTCCTTCATGAGCAGCTTGACGAAGTGGTAAGTACGCTGACAGAGCGTGAGCAGAGGGTTATCAAGCTCAGATTCGGTTGGGATGATGGAAGACCTAGAACACTTGAGGAGGTTGGCAAAGAATTCAATGTAACTCGTGAGAGAATACGTCAGATAGAGGCAAAGGCTCTCAGAAAGCTCAGACATCCTAACAGAAGCAGGAAGCTCAAGGATTTCCTTTATAACTAATGGAGATTGCATTATGAAAGATATAGAATTGTCACAAAGAATGCAGACGGTTGCTGATATGGTGGAGAAGTGTGGCACCGTCTGTGATATAGGATGCGATCACGCATTTGTATCCATATACCTTGTGGCACATGGCAAGGCGGACCGGGTCATAGCATCTGATGTTAGAACCGGTCCGTGTGCTATAGCCAGGGATAATATAGCCAGATGGAATATGTCCGACAGAATAGATCTGAGACTGGGTGATGGACTTTCTACTATACATGAGGGGGAGGCTGAATCTGTAATTATAGCCGGTATGGGCGGAATGCTTATCACGGATATCCTGGAAAATGGGAAAAATGTGGTGAGAACGACGAGACAGCTTGTGTTGCAGCCTCAGTCAGAGATAGAGCATGTGAGGAGATATATACATTCTCATGGATGGGTGATACAGAGAGAGTGCATGCTCAAAGATGCAGGCAAGTATTATGTTGTTATGGATGTGAGAACGACACAGAATCCGGATCAATGCAGTCATAATGATGACATGTTGGAAATATACTACAAATATGGCAGATTGTTGATAGAGGGACACAGTCCTGTATTAAAAGAATATCTGTTGGAAAATCATGCAAGCAGTGAGGCTATTCTTGACAGGTTGAGGAGAGCAGATACAGATAATTCCAGACAGAGAGCGATCGAACTGGAACATGAACTGCAATGCATAGAGATGGCACTTGAACGTATTTGAAGATATATAGGAGATTTGGCATATGGGTGATTCGGAAAAAAGTATTACATCGCTGAAGTCAACCGCAAAGGAGTGGGCCAGAAAAGTGGGGATAGATTCGGTTGAGAAACTGAATGATATGATCCGCTCAGGTGCCGGCGTGGAACTTGTGCTTGTATGCGAAGCAATGCAGAGCAACTGCATATATGAAATAGCCAGAAGGATAACAGATGAGAGAAGAAGGGTAATACTTATATCAGGCCCTTCATCCGCAGGAAAGACAACTTTGTCCCATAGATTGAGTATACAGCTTCGGGCGATGGGGCTTAGGCCGCATGTCATAACAGCAGATAATTATTTTGTTGATAGAAAAGATAATCCGCGGGATGAGGATGGTAATTATGATTTTGAATGCCTCGGGGCTATGGATCTCAGAAAACTGAATGAAGATATGGTGCGGCTGCTCGAAGGCAGCCAGATAGAACTGCCTGTATTCAATTTCAGGGAGGGAGTCAGGGAATACCATGGAGAATATCTGCAGATTGGCAATGAGGACGTAGTAATCATGGAGGGGATACATTCTCTTAATCCTGAGATGACATACATGCTTGGAGATTCGGATAAGTACAAGATATATATAAGTCCGTTAAATCAGTTGTATGTGGACAGTGAGGCCGGTGAACCGGTTAAGGTATCCACTATAGACAGCAGATTGATAAGAAGAATAGTCAGAGATAACAGAACCAGGGGGAATGGGGTGGAAAAGACTCTGTCTATGTGGGCCTCAGTCAGACGTGGTGAGGAAAAATATATATTCCCATACGAGAGTGAAGCGGATGTCATGTTTAATTCAGGACTTCTTTATGAATATACAGCGCTCAGGAGTGCTGCTGCACCACTTCTCAGTAATGTTGGAATTGATTCTGAATATTATGAAGATGCACAGAGGCTGCTCAGATTTGTAAATCTGTTTGAAGATATTGACACGGAATACATTCCTGCCAATTCCATACTTCGTGAATTTATAGGCGGCGGATGTTTCAGAATATAAAATTAAATAAATGTACATAATAAAATACGGAGACGACACAGATTGTGTTGTCTCCGTATTTTGTTATGAGTTGGACTATAAGCCGGGTTATGTCTGGAGTGATCATCTATCTAGGATTTATGTTGCCATAAATCTCAAGCAACCTACCTGGAATGCAGCGGGCAACTGTATCATTCCACAAGTCCCTCAGAGAGACTATATTTGGTCTTGCTTCGGATGGGGTTTACAGAGCCTGCTATGTTACCACAGCAGCGGTGAGCTCTTACCTCGCCTTTCCACCCTTACCATCTAAGATGGCGGTATATTTCTGTTGCACTGGCCTGGGAGTCGCCTCCACCGGACGTTATCCGGCATCCTGCCCTGTGAAGCCCGGACTTTCCTCACCTGCATAAATGCAGCCGCGATCACTTATCCAACTCATATATTCTTATATCAAATCGGTGAGAAAAAGTAAAGAAAAAAATAAAAATGGACAATGTAGTTTTAAATACTACTTAATACAGTTAACAATGCTTGATGTTAATTGCCATTCGTGTTATACTTTAAGTGTTATAAGGAAAATGTTGTGATGTGATGAAGGATATTTGGAGAGGACAATTATGAACGACGTTTTTTTAACAAATAAAGATTATGTAAAGATTAAAAATTTGAATCTTGTGAGTTATGGCGGCAATCAGAACTGGTCACAGTCCAGAAAGATGCAGAGGGTTGGCTGCGGAGTTATCGCTATGGCTGATCTGAGTATATATCTGGCAGAGCAGAACCCAAACATGATGACAGATGCAATAAGAAAGATAAATAAGCCAAAGGGACTCTATAACAAGCATGATTATCTGGAATATGTGAAGTTTTTCTATATGCATTATGTGATTATGCTTATGCATAATGGTATAATTGGGACCGCTATGAAACATACAATGAACAGATATTTTATGCTCAATGATATTGGACTTAAGGCAAGATGGAAGGTGCTTCAGTCAGATGAATCAATGATGAAGGATATAAGGCATCTTATAAGAAAGAACAAACCGGTCATACTGGCTATAGGACAGAACCGTTTCAATCCTTTCGGAAAGAAGGGTATATCATTATATATAGAGAAGGACGGTTCACTCAAGGAGTCTATCAGAGAGAATGTACATTCCCACTACGTAGTCGTAACTGGAGTCAGAGAGATAAAAGGACAGGAATATCTGGTTGTATCTTCATGGGGAAAGAAGTATTATATAAACTATAAAGAATATAGAAATTACGTGAATAATGTCGGAGATAAGTTCACAAGTGGAATCCTGTATATAGAAGGGCTCATATGATGATCACAGCTCTGACATGGAGCGGAAAGAAGGAGGCAGGTATGGAAGCAATAGAATGCATTAAGACAAGAAGAAGCGTCAGAAAGTACACAGACGAGATGGTGCCTGTGGAGACAGTCAGAGAGATAGTTGAGCTGGCTTCATATTCACCTTCATGGAAGAATACACAGGTTATAAGGTATACCCTGGTAGAGGATTCTGACATAATTGCGAGAATTGCAGCAGAGGGTGTTATGGACTTTCCGCTCAATCAGAAGACCGTAAGCAGAGCAAAACAGCTTATGGTGATCACAAAGAAGGATGGAATCTGCGGATATGAGAAGAACGGAGAGTTCAGCACAAGTAAGAAAGACGGGTGGGAGATGTTTGATGCTGGTATAGCAACACAAACATTCTGTCTTGCTGCACATGCCAAGGGTGTGGGAACAGTTATCCTGGGAGTATTTGATGATGCGAAGGTGGGAGAGATTGTAGGAATACCGGAAGGACAGACCGTGGCAGCAGTTGTTGCGATGGGATATCCGGCATTTGCACCAGATATGCCACCAAGAAAGTCTGTAGATGATCTGCTGACATTAAAGTAGTTCACAGGATCTCAGAACAGAAAATTACATATTGGAACCAAATGATGTAAGCTGCACTTTAGTATACACTATAGGTGCAGCTTATTTTAGTTAACCCGGAGGATAGACATGAAGATTTCTAAAGCGGATATGCTATGCAAGTTATATGGCAGATTAACAAAGTCCAGAGTTGAAGATATTCTCATAATAACAGGAAAAGATATGAAGGACCAAGCCCGGGAGACTGTACGGGGAATCTCAGACAGATTTGGAAGCAGAATGATAGTGGTCAGAAGTTCAAGCTCCAATGAGGATGGGATGACAGAATCCAATGCAGGACATTATGAGAGTATATTGAATATCAGGGCTGATGATGAGTATGCGGTAAATACAGCTATAGAGCGGGTTCTGGATTCATATAGGGTTGATCTGGAAAACGTGGATGATGAGCAGGTACTGATACAGCCACAGGTGGGTGAGATCAGCTACAGTGGCGTTATATTTTCAAGGGAGATAAAAAGAGACAGACCATATTATGTTATTACGTATGATGTGGATTCAACAGATGCGGTAACCAGCGGAAGCGGAGGAAAAACTGTATATATACTCAGAAATGCAGAGGCAGATAGTGTGCCGAAACACTGGTGGGTATTGATAGAGGCTATGAGAGAGCTGGAAGGTATGTTCCCGGATTATCCGCTGGATGTGGAATTTGCCATAGATCCACATAATGTGGTGACGATTTTTCAGCTCAGACCATTGGCAGCCAGTATCAATGGCTTCAGAACTGATGTAACTGATGAAGAGGTGTTTGATGCTGTACGGAAGGCTGAGAGTCAGTATGCTGCCATAGATGATCAACTGAGAGACAGAAATACAATTTTGTCTGATATGGCATTCTGGAATCCGGCAGAAATCATAGGCGAAAATCCGCATCCGCTTGATTATTCACTTTACAAGGAGATAATAACGTCATCTGCGTGGAATCAGGGCCTCAGTTATATCGGTTACAAGGAAGTGGATGGAGATCTGATGTATAAGATAGGAAACAAACCTTATATATCGCTTAAGCAATCGTTCCTGGGGCTCATGCCTGACGATGTAGATTCAAGACTGGAACAGAAGCTGTTGGCATATTATGATGAAAAACTTTTGGCAGATCCGACTGCGCATGATAAGATAGAATTTGAGGTGGTCTTTTCAGATTATGATTTTGCGACTGAGGATAAGCTGGCTGAGCTTGGAAAGTATGGATTCACACGCGCTGAGATAGAAGATATGTCTGATTCGTTGTTTAATCTCACCAATAATGTCATATGTAATTTCAAACGTAACAGGATGAAAGATCTCAGATCCCTTAATGGTCTCCGGGTACACAGGGAGAATATAAGGGGCAACTGGCTGATGGCAGATAACGATGTGGTTACTCTTATACAGTATTTTGTACAGCTCATAGAGAGCATAAAACACTATGGAACGCCCAAATTTGCAAGACAGGCAAGACTTGCATTTATATCCAAGTCTATAAGCAGGTCACTGGTATACAAGGGATATTTTACAGATAAAGAGATAGATGACTTTATGATGTCGATATATACAGTGGCATCTGAATATGATTCGGATTTCCAGGACCTTGTGGATGGACGGATAACGAGAGTTACATTTGATGAGAAATACGGACATCTGAGATCGGGAACATATGATATAACCTGTGAGACATATGCACAGAGACAGTTTGACCTGTCGAAAGGAAGCGCGGCTGCCAGAAGGCAGAGACAGGCTATAGAGGAGTTGAAGCATAATCCGCTGGATTTGGTAAAGTTGATGGATGCATTGGATGACATTGGGTTTTATGTAAATATCAGAGATTTTGTGGATTTCCTCAAAGACTCCATGGAAGAAAGAGAGTTTTTCAAATTTGAATTCACCAAAACACTCAGCCTTGCAATAGATATTCTTATAGATATAGGAAATAAGCTGGGAATAAGCAAGGAAGATATGGCATATCTGGATGTATCAGATATTCAGGTGCTTGTGAACAGGCCGACTGCTGATATAAAAAATGAATGGGAGAAGATCATAGCTGCTAATAAAAACATATATCATACTAATTCTATGCTCATATTGCCCGATGTGATATATAATAGCAGTCAGCTCAGTTATATAGAGATATGGGAGGCAAGACCAAACTTCATAACATCCGAGTGCGTTACGGGAGAAGTTATATTGCTGGAGAACTATGAACAGGAAGATCATGAGGACATAGCAGATGTGGCGGATAAAATCGTAGTGCTTCCAAAAGCTGATCCCGGATACGACTGGATATTTGCAAAGGGTATACGAGGATTTATCACAAAATACGGCGGGGTTGCTTCGCATATGGCTATCAGATGTGCGGAGTTTAATATACCTGCAGCAATAGGCTGCGGAGATTGCATTTACAATTTTGTGGAGAAACAGCACATGATCACACTGGATTGTAAGAATGGAAGAATACAGAAAGGAGAGTAGGACATGCTGCATGCGTTGATAACACAGAGAGAAGGACACAACATGTATGGTAAGTCTACAGATGTTCTGGAAGCTGCATATGTTGAGTTTTATGAGAGCCTTGGAATAAAGCTGAGACCAGTTTCCAATTTTACAAGAAATTTTGATGATGTGGTGGACGAACAGTTCGATCTCCTTATAGTGACAGGTGGTGGCACGCTGCATCCGGGTTACTACCTGGAACCTCATAATGCGGAATTACAGCCGCGCAGAGATGCTATGGAAAAGCAGCTGATCATGTATTGCGTTCACAACAACATACCGATTATTGGTGTGTGCAGAGGAATGCAGTATCTCAATGCACTGTTTGGAGGAAAAATATGTTATTCTGCAAGGTTTAAGGTCCCGCGTCCGAGGGGAACGGATCATATGGCCAGAATTGTTAAGACAGACAGGTATATTAAGATCAACAATTTTCACAGTGATTGTGTATATCTGGAAAATCTGTCTACATTGTTTTATCCCATAGTGGTAGATGAAGACAATGGCTCAGTGGAGGCATTTGTCTCTCCAACTATGAGTATATTGGCTTTTCAGTGGCATCCGGAACGATATTTTGAGAGTGAGGAAGGAAGATTGTTCACAAGACATCTCATACAGGATTTTCTGGGGGTACCCCGGGATAATTTAAAGCCTGATATAGACTGATGGATGTTTACAGCACTATAACATGAAATAAATTATGCCGTTTTGTTGAAAAGGATTTTGAAAGATGATAAAATAAAACACGCGTATATGAATGTGTTGCAAAAGTTTGTACGGAGGCACAATTATGGAGAACGGAAAAGCTAAACAGCTGCTTGACAGGATTCAGGATCTTGTTGAAGATGGACAGAATGTACCGTTTGCAGCTGGTAAGGTTTTGGTAAATAGAGAAGAAGTACTTGAGATAGTAGAGGAGCTTAAGACCACGATAGATCTGGAGCTTAAGGCTTATCATGAGATTACAGATAAGAGAAGCAAGATCATCAAAGAGGCGGAGCAGGAGGCTGACGAGATTATTGCGGATGCAGAAGAGACTGCATCAAGGATCAGGCTCAGCAAGCCAAGCCCTCTGGCGGTGGACCGCAAGGTCAAGAGCCTTAATAAGCAGGACAGGCAGGCGTTGCGAACTGCCAATGAGATATATGCGGCATCTATTATATATACCAATGAGATGCTAATGGAGATCAATGAAACTGTCAACCAGGCATACAATATGATAAGTATGGAGAATGACAGAGTTTTGGATTCGCTTCGAAAGAAATCGGAGATCATAGAGAATAACAAGAGAGAACTCATGGAAGGCCTCATGGATATGAAAAAACAGGAGAGATATGCAGATATCCTTGAGATAAGCCAGCTTCTGGCAAATGAGCTTTACTATGAGAAGAACAAAGCAAAGGAAGAACATAAGGAGAAGAATTCCGGAGAACCGGAGATGGTTCAGTGGGAATTTGACTTTGATGATAAGAAAGAAGCTGAGCCAATAAAGGTCAAGGCGTCCAGAGAGCCGGTTAAGGTTCAGAGTGAGGAAGAGGCGAAGGTGGATTCAGCTATACATGTCATAAAAGATCTGGATGCGGAGAATAAGAAGCGCAGATTTGGAGACAGAACACCGGTCAGACTGGAGGAGTCAATAACAGATGCCAGTGCACAGGGAGCTGAATCAGTAAGTGACAGGAAATCTGATTTCAGGATAGGCGGACGTATGTCAGATGAGTATGATGATATCAATGATGGAGTTGTATAAAGCTCTGGCTTATATTCGGGGAACGCGCAAGTAATGGATGTTAAAGCTGGAAAAGTCGATGAGAGATATTTTACAGGGGGTAACGTATCTAAAACCACATTATATGATATGGGAAGAATTCATGCTGTAGATTGAATAAAAGCAGAATGGAGGAATATAATGTTGGTGTCATCGATGAGAGACGGCATTAATATTATAGAAACACACAAATATCACAAACGCGGAGGTAAAAAGTTATGGGAATTTTAAAGAGATTTAAGGATATCATGTCATCTAATATCAATGCATTACTTGATAAGGCAGAGGATCCGGAGAAGATGATCGATCAGTATATGAGAGATCTTCAGGAGGATCTTAGAAAAGTAAAATCAGAGACTGCCACAGTTATGGCAGAGGAGCAGAGATGTAAGAGACAGCTTGATGAGTGCGATGCTGAGATAGCAAAGATGCAGACATATGCAGAGAAGGCACTTGTCGCAGGCAATGAGGGCGATGCAATGAAATTCCTGGAGAAGAAGAACCAGCTTACACAGAAGCAGGTTGCAATTCAGCAGGCGTATGATGCGGCAGCAGCTAATTCTGCAAAGATGAAGCAGATGCATGACAAACTTACAAAGGATGTAAGTGATCTCAATGCAAGAAAAGAAACTATCAAGGCTAAGGTTCAGGTCGCAAAGACACAGGAGAGAATGAACAAGATGATGAGCGGTATTGGCGATTCATCGGCATCACTGGATGCTTTTTCGAGAATGGAGCAGAAAGCAGATGCTATGCTTGATAAGGCTAATGCCATGAGTGAGCTCAACTCTTCAGGTATGGATTCGATAGATGACCTTGCAAGCAAATATGACGCTGCACCTGATGCAGATGTTCAGGATGAACTGGCAGCACTTAAGGCCAAGATGGGATTACAGTAATCTATAGTGCAGCTTATAGAGAGGAGTTCAATAGATGGGATTATTTTCAAATCAGTTTGCAAATGTAGTAGAGTGGGAAGAGTACAGAGATGATGTGATCTTCTGGAAATGGACTAACAGAGAGATCAAGAAAGATTCAAAGCTTATAATCAAGCCGGGTCAGGATGCGATATTCCTGTATAATGGTGCTGTAGAAGGTATATTTACAGAGTCTGGAAGTTATACAATAGATTCTCAGATCATACCATTCCTTTCTACTTTGAAAGGATTCAAATTTGGATTCAATTCAGGACTTCGTGCAGAGGTTCTGTTTGTCAACACAAAAGAGTTTACATGTAACTGGGGAACAAGCTCACCAATAAGACTTCAGGCACCGGGACTTCCGGGAGGACTTCCTGTCAGATCAAATGGTAAGTTCTCATTCAAGATTGATGATTACAATGTGCTTATAGAGAAAATTGCCGGAATAAAGCAGCAGTTCACGGTCGATGATATAAGAGACAGGATAAGGGGAATTCTGGATGGACTGCTCATGAAATGGATAACAAAAGTTGGAGGCGATGTATTCAATCTTATGGCCAATGCCACTGATGTAGCTAAGGGCATCAGGGAAGATCTGGATATGGAGCTTCTTGGAATCGGTATTACAATTACAGATTTCAGAATCAGTGAATTTACATATCCGGAGAATATACAGAAGCGCGCAGATCAGGCAGCTGAGTATTCAATGATTGGTGATATGAATAAATTCCAGCAGGTCAACATGGTTGACTCTATGGCAAAGGGTGGCCATGGAGAATCAGTGGGCAGCAATGCCGCCAGTATGGCCAATGCCATGGTTGGAATGCAGATGGGCGTAGCAATGGCGAACCAGATGAGTGGCGCAATGAATCAGATGTCAGGAGGCGCTACACAGACTACAGGTGGAGCTGCTCCTAAGTTCTGTCCTAATTGTGGAACTCCGACAAATGGAGCTAAGTTCTGTGGCAATTGTGGAGCTAAGCTGATTTAGTTCAGAAACAATCAAAAATCATTATAAGGCAGGATAATTCTTGCAAATAAACGCTGTTATGTTATACTAAGCAAATGGGAATAAAACATATGTTTGGTATATTTGTAACAGCGTTTTATTGTATATAGATGATATTTACAGGAGGATGATATGGCAGGATTAAATGATATGCAGGAGCAGGCATGCGAGCATGTTGATGGGCCTTTGCTGATACTTGCAGGAGCAGGAAGTGGTAAAACCAGAGTTATCACACACAGGGTGGCGTATCTTATGGAACATGAGAATGTGAACCCGTTGAACATATTGGCGATCACATTTACAAATAAGGCTGCACAGGAAATGCGTGAACGTGTAAATCTTATAGTTGGTGATGGTGCTGACAGAGTGTGGGTAAGCACTTTCCATTCTCTGTGCGTCAGGATACTCAGGAGATATGCTGATAGGATAGGATATGGTAAGAATTTTGATATATATGATTCAGATGATCAGAAAAGCACTGTAAAAAGTATATTGAAGGATCTGCAGATAGATCCGAAGAGATATCCTGAGAAGATGTTTATGGGAGCTATATCTAATGCAAAGGAGAAATACCTGTCGCCTGATGAATTTGCAAAGAAAAGTTCAGGTGATTATTCAGCAACTAAGGTGGCGGATGTATATACAGAATATCAGTCTCGTCTGAAGAAGAATAATGCCATGGACTTTGATGATCTGATATACAAGACGGTTGAACTGTTTGAGCACAACCCTGATGTCCTGGAGATATACCAGAACAGATTCAGATACATAATGGTGGATGAGTATCAGGATACTAACCACATACAGTTTCTTATGGTTAGGATGCTGGCGAGAAGATACAGAAATCTGTGCGTGGTCGGAGATGATGATCAGTCTATATATAAGTTCAGAGGGGCAAATATAACAAATATACTCAATTTTGAGCGTGAGTATGAGGATGCGAAAGTTATTAAACTTGAACAGAATTACAGGTCGTGTGGCAATATACTGGCAGCGGCAAATGCGGTTATTCAGCATAATGAGGGACGGAAAGATAAGGCCCTGTGGACCGACAAAGAAGCTGGAGAAAAGATTTCATTTGATCAGTGTGATACGGAGTATGTAGAGGGCGATATGGTCGTAAGCCGTATAAAGAGTCTGGTAAGACAGGGCGTTCAGTACAGGGATATTGCCATACTATACAGGACTAATGCACAGTCGAGAATACTCGGGGAGAAGATGGTATATGGAAATATCCCGTACAGGATATATGGCGGCACCAATTTCTATGCCAGAAAAGAAATAAAGGATATACTTGCTTATCTGAAGGTTATAAATAATTCAACGGATAATCTGTATTTCAGAAGAGTAGTTAACGTCCCAAAGAGAGGTATCGGTGAGGCCAGTTTGAGCAAGGTGGAGTCGTATGCAGATGCTTATGGAATATCTATGATGGAGGCGGCATCAAAAGCGTCGGATATTCCGGGAATGGCACCCAAAACAGCAGCCAAAATACATGCATTTGCGGAACTTATAGAATCATTTAGAAATATGCTGGATGAGCAAGAGGGGCTTGATGAAGTGTATGACAGGATTCTGGAGGATACCGGATATGAGGCAGGACTTATAGCGGAACATACCGAGGAATCTATGACAAGGCTGGAGAATATAGATGAGCTAAGGAACAAGGTTGTAGAATTCACGGAGGAGAACGAAGAAGCAGGACTTAGCGAATTTCTTGAGGAGATAGCACTTGTTTCGGATCTGGATTCCATGAATGAGGATGATAATCAGGTTAAGCTTATGACTCTGCACAGTGCAAAGGGGCTGGAATTCCCATATGTATTTATCTGCGGTATGGAGGAACGTATATTCCCGAGCGGTATGGCACTTAATTCCGATGATCCAGATGCACTTGAGGAGGAAAGACGGCTGTGCTATGTGGGTATAACAAGAGCCATGAAGAAACTATACCTCAGTGCAGCCAGAGAGCGCATGATGCATGGTAATAGAACCTGTAGTGACGTGTCCAGGTTTGTCAGAGAGATCCCCCCACTTTTATTTGAACATGAGGCAGACATGAAAAATATGGCTCGCAGGCGTGAGAACGAAAACGTTGATCGTTACAATCGAGGAATGGATGGTCATTCATCAGGAAGGAATGCCGGGAGAACAACGTATGGGTCATATAAGAATCCATATAATACAAATAAGCCTGTACAACCATCGTCACAGCCGTCGTTTGGCAAGACATTCGTGGTCAACAGTGTGGGAAAGCCTGATTACGCAGTCGGTGACAGAGTCAGACACATTAAGTTTGGTGCAGGAACAGTGGAGAATCTTGAAAAAGGAGATAAGGATTATGAGGTGACCGTCAATTTTGACAGATGCGGAGTCAGGAGAATGTTTGCCTCCTTTGCTAAGTTGAAAAAATGCGAATAGTAAATCTGGACAATATTTATAAATTATGTATGGCAATAATTATACCTGTATGATATAATTTTGTTACATGGTGGGAAGGCATTGATGTATGTTTTTTCCTACAAATCAATATAATATAATGAAACCCGTTTAAGGGTTAAGAAAGGGTGGATTGTAAAGATGAAGAGTAGTGATGTAATTTTAGTAAAGGGCGATGCAACAGAAGAGAAGGCTAAGAGCACACTTTTTGTTATTCTTGTGATTATCGGTGCTGTTGCCGCTATTGCAGGAATTGCTTATGCAGTATATTCATATCTCACACCAGATTTCCTCGATGATTTTGATGATGACTTCGATGATGATTTTGACGATGATTTCTTCGATGATGAGGAAGACGCAGATGAGGAGCCAGTAGCTGATACTGCTACACCTGCAACAGATGCAGAGTAATATGAGTCGTCTGTAACAAAAAATACGTTCTATCTTATCAGATGGCCTATGCCATAGATGAGATAGAACGTATTTTTTTGCTACAGAGATCAGTTCAAAAAAATGCGGATAACAGGAATCGAACCTGCACCCCGAAGGACTAGATCCTAAGTCTAGCGCGTCTGCCAGTTCCGCCATATCCGCAAAAAAAATGCCCTTCATATGTAGAAGGGAGTAGTGAGCCATCGGGGACTCGAACCCCGGACAACTTGATTAAAAGTCAAGTGCTCTACCGCCTGAGCTAATGGCCCATAATTAGGACTTTAAAAAACTGGGCTAGCTGGATTCGAACCAGCGAGATGCAGGAGTCAAAGTCCTGTGCCTTACCGCTTGGCGATAGCCCAATAGCATCGCTTACATACGCGATAAAGAATAGGGTGGATAGAGGGACTCGAACCCTCGGCCTCCAGAGCCACAATCTGGCGCGCTAGCCAACTGCGCCATACCCACCATAGGCTTATAAAATAAATGTTATTTTATAAAAATATATCTTAGCCTGCTAACAGTAGTAGTAGCTAAGATAAAAAAATGTGCCCGAAGGGATTCGAACCCCCGACCCACGGCTTAGAAGGCCGTTGCTCTATCCAGCTGAGCTACGGACACATATCAATTCCCGCTGTATATTAGCGAAAATAAAGAGCGGGTGATGGGAATCGAACCCACGTATCTAGCTTGGAAGGCTAGTGTTCTACCATTGAACTACACCCGCATAATGCTTAACAGTGTTTTGGATTATAAGTCGGGGTGACAGGATTCGAACCTGCGACCTCTTGATCCCAAATCAAGCGCTCTAGCCAAGCTGAGCCACACCCCGTTAGTCCTTTGCGACCAACGCAAAACCTATTATACATAAGTCGGTATTGTTTGTCAACAACTTTTTTAATTTTTTTTTGAAAATCAGTTGCTGATGTGTTATATTGAATCAGACGTTATCGCCTGTTCATCAAACCGACTTTTGCATTATATGCATTATAGGAGCGAAAGTCAATAGGTATTTTGAAAAAAATTGAAAATTGTGAGGATGTGTAGTAATGGATAATTTTATATTCAGCATAAATGCAACGATACCGATATTTCTGGTGATACTTCTGGGATGGTTTCTGATGAAGATACATATTATAACAGAAGAGTTCGCCAACGTGGCGAATAAATATGTGTTCAAGGTAGCCCTTCCGGTTCTGCTGTTCAGGGATATTGCAACGACATCCATATTGGACGACCTTAATGTAAAGTTTGTTCTGTTCTGCTTCTTTGGAACGATCATAATGTTTGGGCTGGTATGGGTGTTTGCACTGATATACTGTAAGGACAGAACCATGATCGGTGCATTTGTGCAGGGTGGAGCAAGAGGAAGTGCTGCGGTTCTCGGCGTTGCATTTGTGGAGAATATTTGTGGCAACTCGGGCATGGCGCCTCTCATGATAGTGTCAGCGGTGCCGATGTACAATATTATATCTGTAATAGCTCTGACATTTGGCGGGAACGACAGACAGAGGGGAACAGCGGGTATCAAAAAGGCGTTTATTAACATATTGAAGAATCCTATAATAATTGGAATATTGATAGGAATACCGTTCTCCGTATTTGATATTTCTATACCTGCCATACCTACAAGAACCATCAATTACATAGCTCAGACTGCAACCCCGATAGCGCTTATAGCTATAGGTGCGGGGTTTGATTCACAGCAGGCTCTGACCAGGCTTAAGCCATCAATAGTGGTAACGGTGATAAAGCTTATAATCCTTCCTGTGATATTTCTTCCGGTTGCAATAAGAATGGGATTTGGACCGAGTGAGATTGTCGCCATACTCATAATGGTTGGGGCACCAGCCACTGTGTCGGGATATATCATGGCGAAGAACATGGACAATGATTATGTGCTGTCATCGAATATTATCGTTTTATCCACATTATTATCGTCGGTGACGTTGACTCTGTGGGTGTTTGTGTTAAAATGTTTGGGAGCAATCTAATTATATTTTACAGAGGTTGAATTAATGGATAATATTGATTACAAGATACTGAGATGCCTGAAGGACAATGCAAGACTTACAGCATCGGCCATCAGTGAGGAGATCAATCTCTCTGTCTCGGCCGTGATAGAGAGAATAAGGAAGATGGAGAGCAGTGGGGTAATAAAGGGATACACAATTGAGGTTGACCAGAAAAAGCTGGGTAATGAGATGGTAGCCATCATGGAAGTGAGACTGAAGCATCCGAAATATTACGATGAATTTGCACAGCTTATACAGACAAATGACAGCATAGTCGCATGCTTCTATATGACAGGAGATTTTGACTTTATATTGAAGATAGTGACTGATTCCGCTGCAGGTCTGGACGAGGTGTATAGATTTGTGAAGGGATATGAAGGAGTGTCTGCAACTGAGACACATTTTGTGCTCAAGACGCTCAAGGACGAAGTATCAGTTATACCGGAGGTAAAAGAGAAATGAACAACATAGTACTTACAGGCATGCCGGGAGCGGGCAAGAGCACTATAGGGGTTCTCCTGGCAAAGGTTCTCGGTTATAAGTTCATCGATGCAGATATTCTCATACAGAACAGTCAGGGAATGCTGCTCAGGGAGATCATAGCAAAGTATGGCGATGATGGGTTCCTAAAGATAGAGAATGATGTGAACAAGGGTATCACAGACCAACATGCAGTCATAGCCACAGGTGGAAGCGCTGTGTACTGTACTGAGGCCATGAAGAAATACATGGCGGAGGATACAGTTATATATATTAATCTTCCGTATGAGGAGATAGCGAACAGACTTGGCAATATCAAGAGAAGAGGCGTGGTGCTGAAGGATGGACAGACTCTGAAAGATTTGTATAATGAGAGGACAAAGCTTTATGAGAAGTACTGCCATATCAATATAAAGGCAGAGGGGCTTGGAATCGAGGAATTACTTGACAGTGTTGCGGGAATGATAATGGTCAGAAGAGAACTGTAATATGCATTATATCGGGTGATATGGTATTGTATTAAAGAAACTTGTATATACGATGGAGGGAATATATGGAAATATTAAAAATGCTTGGACAGATACTTCTCCTTGTACTTGGATTTGTGTTTATGATAAAGGGAGCGGATGTATTTGTAGATGGCGCATCCAAGATAGCGGTCAAATGTAACATACCTGAGATGATAGTCGGCCTGACAATAGTTGCTATGGGAACCAGTGCTCCTGAGGCAGCTGTCAGCATAAAGGCGGCACTTTCGCCTGAGGGGGCAGGAATCACAGTTGGTAATGTACTTGGAAGCAATATTATAAATATACTGGTGATTCTTGGTGTTACAGCACTCATAGCAGCACTTCCTATAAAGAAAAATACACTTAGGATAGATATACCATTTGTTATCGTGGCGTCGATCATGATACTCGGCATGGGTTATTTTGACGGTGTGCTCAGCAGACTTGAGGGAGTGGTATTCTATATCGTGTTTATTGGATTCCTGGTGTATCTGGTGATCAGTGCAAAGAAGGGAAACAGTGAGAGTGATTCGATAGTGATTACGGAGAAGGATAAGACACCGAGATTGATATTGTTTATAATCATAGGATTAGCACTGGTCGTGGTCGGAAGTAATTTCGCTGTAAATGCGGCATCATATATAGCTGGAAAACTCGGTATGACAGAGAGACTCATAGGTCTTACAATAGTGGCATTCGGAACATCCCTTCCAGAGCTTGTGACATCATGCACAGCGGCGAAGAAGGGACAGACGGATATAGCTATTGGCAATATAGTTGGAAGCAATATATTCAATATACTTTTCGTTGCCGGAACTACGATGCTCATAACGCCGGTTCAGTTTGAGAAAAACTTCCTTGTGGACGGAATCATGGCAATCGTGGCAGCGGTACTTCTGTGGGTGTGCAGTGTGAGAAAGAAGAAACTCACCAAGTCGGGTGGTATAGTGATGCTTGTTGTATATGCAGCATACTTTGCTTATATTATGTACAAGAATTACAGGTAGATTATGCGAAAAGTATGGGTATTGAAGGTAAATGACAGGCACTGTAGGTACAGGTCTTGATATAGAAACTACAGCATGTGACTTTGCTTATGGAAGCAGAGATCATATGCTGTTTTTTTTGTTGATATTTCTTGACTATGACAGGGGGATAACTTATAATCAAACGTAGCAATTTAAACCGCAAAACTTTAAAGTTGACACACTTCAACGCAATAAAGTGGATACAGACAGATCGGTGGACTGTGCAAGAAGTGGCAGAACGGATAAGAGATGCGAAAAATGTATTGGGAGGATACTATGGTACTCAAAGTTATTATGCTTGTTGTTTTCTTTGCAATCATGCTTGGAGTTGGATTTTACTCAAGAAAACACACAAAGGATGTGAATGGATTTGTTCTTGGAGGCAGAAGCGTTGGTCCGTGGCTCACGGCATTTGCCTATGGAACATCTTACTTCTCGGCTGTTATATTCATTGGATATGCCGGACAGTTTGGATGGAAGTACGGAATTGCTTCCACATGGATAGGAATTGGAAATGCATTGCTTGGCTCGCTGGTGGCATGGGTCGTTCTTGGAAGACGTACAAGACTTCTCACACAGGAGCTTGATACGAGAACCATGCCGGAGTTCTTCGAGAAGAGATACTCCAGCAAGTCGCTGAAGCTGTTTTCGTCAATTATCATCTTTATATTCCTCATTCCGTACACAGCGTCTCTGTACAATGGACTTTCAAGACTGTTCGGAATGGCATTCAATGTTGACTATAAGATATGTGTAATTGTTATGGCTGCACTTACAGGAATATATGTAATTGTCGGAGGCTACATGGCCACTGCGATCAACGATTTTATTCAGGGACTCATCATGCTGGTGGGAATCGTGGCAGTCATATATGCGGTACTTAACAATTACGGCGGACTCACAGGCGCGCTAGACAGCCTTGCAAGGATAAATGATCCTGCGGTGTCGGATACACCGGGGGTATTTGCATCATTCCTGGGACCTGATGTGTTCAATCTGTTCTGTGTTGTCGTGCTGACATCCCTTGGAACATGGGGACTTCCACAGATGGTACAGAAGTTCTATGCCATCAAGGATGAGAGATCTATCAAGACGGGTACAGTTGTGTCGACACTGTTTGCGACAATAGTTGCCGGCGGATGCTATTTCCTCGGCGGCTTTGGAAGACTGACAGGAACCGATGTTGCTACAGAGGGATTTGATGCCATTATTCCACATCTGCTTGAGAAGCTTCCGGCTGCACTTATGGGACTTGTGGTGATACTGGTGCTCTCAGCATCCATGTCCACACTTTCCTCACTGGTTCTTACATCAAGCTCAACACTCACAATAGACTTTATAAAGCCTGTTATCGCCCCTAAGATGGAGGATAAGAAGCAGATACTTGTCATGAGGATCATGCTTGTCATGTTTGTTGCCGTATCGGCTGTGATAGCAATCGTTCAGTACTCAAGCAGAATCACATTTATAGCACAGCTCATGGGAGTTTCATGGGGAGCCATAGCAGGTGCGTTCCTTGCTCCATTCTTATATGGCTTATACTGGAAGAAGACTACAGTTGCGGCTTGTTGGACATGCTTTATATGGGGTACAGGAATCATGACACTGAACTTCATAAGCAATACATGGGGATTGTTCAAGTTCCCTGCAGTTATGCAGTCACCTATCAACTGCGGTGCAGTTGCAATGGTGGGCGGTCTCATTATAGTTCCTATTGTGAGCCTGTTTACAAAGAAGCCTGACCAGAAGAAAGTCGAGGATGCCTTCTCATGCTATGAGGAGACGGTTACAGTAGCACACAGAAAGGCTCTTGACTAGTACAGGATGAACGTACATGCAGACGCGATAAAAGCGACGGATTATATACATAGATATTACACGGTCTTTACACAAAACTTTGTTGAAAGGCCGTGTTTTTTATGTTAATATTATCAGGCGGTAATGTGCATTTGAGGCATGCTGTAATCTATGTGACAGGAGGCGCAGATATGATCACGCTGTACAGAACAGATGATAGAATTTTGAGTGAAATTCAGGAATACGGTCCTGGCGCCTGGATAGTTATGACGAAGCCGACTATAGATGAGAGTAAGAGCATTGCTGAGAGGTTTGAGATAGATCTTGCGGATGTCAGAGCCGCCCTGGATGATGAGGAGAGTTCGCGTGTTCAGGTGGAGGACAATTACACACTGATAATCGTGGATATCCCTTCTATAGAGATAAGAAATGAACGTGAGGCATATACCACAATCCCTCTTGGTATCATACTTGTTGCAGACTGTATCATCACCATATGTGCTGAGGAGACACCGGTACTTGAGGCGTTCATGGAGGGCAAGGTGAGAGAATTCAGTACCAAGAAGAGGATGAGGTTCATGTATCAGATACTCTACAGAAACTGTACGACATACCAGTATTATCTGAGAGTTATGGACAGAAGGAGAACCCTCATAGAGCAGCGTATCCAGGATGAGACTGAGGATACAGATCTTATAGATCTTCACGAGCTGGAGTCCAACCTTGTATACTTCGCTACGTCACTGAGGGCGAACGGAGTAGTCCTCGACAAGCTGACCAGATATGGCAGGATCAAGCAGTATCCGGAGGACAAGGAATTGCTTGACGACGTTTTGGTGGAGAATAAGCAGGCTATAGAGATGACACAGATATACAGAGATATCATAAGTGGTACGAGGGAGCTCATGACCACGATCATCAACAATAGATTGAACAATGCCATGAAGTTTCTTGCAGCCATAACTATTGTAATGGCTGTGCCAACAGTCATATCGGGTGTGTATGGAATGAATGTGGGCACGAAGTGGATGCCGTTTGCAAATGTACCGTATGGGTTTGAGATAGTGTGCGGTATAATATTCATTATAAGTATTGTGACAGCTTTGATATTGAAGAAAAAAAAGATGCTCAAGCAATAGTAAATAAGAAATTGCATATATATTATGAAAACAGGAACTGTGGGAGCAGTTCCTGTTTTTTACTGTAAATGATTTAATTATTGTTGATCGGGATTCCGTTCACCTCAACCTGATCGGATATCTGGATGACGATACACTTTCTTCCATCGATCTCCATGGTCTCCACCAGGTCAGTTCTCTCAGGATTGACCTTAATGACAACATCAGGGGTTTTAACCTCGAATGTTTTGGTGTTTGCAACATTGGCCGCGTACATGACTGTTGACTTTTCACGCGGTACAACTATGGCCGGTTCATCCTCTGGGCTCTCGGATGCCTGTTCAGGCGGCGCTGCCGCAGCGGTGACCTTCTCATAGTGGGCATCAAAGTCTGCCATCTTCTCGTCTGATACCCCGCTCTCTGTCAGCAGGTTCTTTATAGTGTTTTTGGAGAGAGTGAGCGGTTCCGGGCTGTCCTTTCTCTGTTCTATCATCTCGTTCAGATTGTCGTGTATGGTTCTTACCATATCGTAATTACAGTCATCTCCCAGAGTCTCAGCAACAATCTCCTGAAATACGTCCTTCTGTTCTCCCGCAGTTATAGGAAGGGAGGTGCCAAGTATATTGCTTATGAAACTGTCGTGAAGCTCCTCAGGTTTCTTGGTGTAGTACAGGACATTGTGTATATCTGTGCTTCTGTCGATAAATGCCGGGAACAGGAATCCGATGTCCGGCATATCCACAACCCAGTCACGTACTCTGTTGTGAAATGTGCTGTCCATGTCGAAGTAGCTGAGTCCGGCTTTGGACAGGTTGACGTGGCAGATGGAGCACATGATATAGTCATATACCTCATCGGAAGCATCATCCATCAGAATGCCGTCTGTAGTCTTACCCGGGACGTCATAGGTATCGTGTATGAGCAGAATGAGATAATTGCCGGTATAATCATAGTTTTCGATGACTTTGTCATAGAATTCATTTACGAGATCATCGTCCTCAAGTTTGCTTTTTCTCAGCCTGTTCAGAAATTCCTGCGTTCCGCCGTCAAATTCCTGTGAGGTTGGAAATGGCATTGTCACAAGGTTTTTGCCAATGCTTCCAGATAAAGTCTTTTTCAGGATTTCAAAATATTTGTATGTTTCTTCCTCCGGCATGGTGAGAAACTGTTCGTTGATGGTCGCCACCTTGTTGCAGTCTCCGTCCACGTAGCATCCGCGGATCTTGCTTATGGAGCATTCCTTTGGAGCAAACAGGTGTCTTATCTCAAGTACGTCTTTTTTGGTCATAAATAAAACTCCGTTTCTATATAGTGATATATTTTGCGTTATAACATCTGCAATGACAGACCGCCTCCTAAGTATAACACAAATAATGGCAAGTCTTAAAGATATCTTAAACTTTATAATGGTTGTTTCTTAATGGCAGTATGACGATAATTGAGAACAGGAGGTGATTGTGGTAAGCTAAGAATAAATACGAAAAAGGTGAGGTCATGAAAAAATGTACAATATATTAATATGTGACGATGAAAAAGATATAGTATCAGCTATAGAGATATATCTTAAGACAGCCGGATATTCGGTGTATAAAGCTTACAACGGTATGGAGGCGGTTGATATAGTAAATAATAACGATATACAGCTTGTACTCATGGATGTCATGATGCCGCATATGGACGGTATAACAGCCATGGCAAAGATAAGAGAGAGCAGCAATGTGCCGGTTATCATGCTTACGGCAAAGAGTGAGGATACCGACAAGGTGCTGGGACTTGAGGTCGGCGCAGATGACTATGTGACAAAACCGTTTAATCCAGTGGAACTTCTGGCAAGGGTAAAGTCCCAGCTCAGGCGTTACATGCAGCTGGGAGGCGGAGAAACACCAAAGGATAAGCTGGTTATCGGAGGTATAGAACTTGACGACAAATCCAAACAGGTCACACTTGATGGTGAACTTATGCCCCTCACCCCGACGGAGTATGACATCCTGAAACTTCTTATGCAGAATGTGGGAAAGGTATTTTCTACAAAAGAAATATACAGGGCAGTGTGGAAGGAGGATCCTATGGGAGCGGAAGGATCTGTTGCAGTACACATAAGACATCTGAGAGAAAAGATAGAGATAAATCCTTCGGATCCGAGATACATAAAGGTTATCTGGGGGCGAGGATACAGAATGGAGGGCAAATAGTGGATAAGGCAATATATAAGATACGAGGAAATGTGTTCTTTAAACTTGGAATATATATTCTTGTGACGGTGCTGGCATATGGAACGCTGTATACAGGCGGTCTGGTGCTGCAGGGAAGCTACCTTGGAGTGTACAGTGATGATGATCAGGGCGCGACGCCGTATGAGAGGCTTGTAAATGATTATGTGGAGGACACAAATGAGGCGCTTACCGGAAAGGTGAAGGCTTACATCCAGGAGACAAGGTCACAGATGGAAAGCTTCACAACATACAGTCAGCTCGTGAGCGCTGATCATAACGGAGATATGGTTATAACCGCGGATGATGTTTTCCGGAGATTGACCAATTCGGATACAACATCTGCGATCAAGTCGTCATACCGGTATGCGGATATGAGCGAACGAGGCGATATCGGCTATATGCTGACGGCAGCCTGCAGTGATGATGCAAATGCAAATACTGGAAAGATAAAAGTAACGACCGGAAATATAAAGCTGATAAATGACGAAGCCCGGCTGGACGACAATATATATACAAATGATTATGACAGCACGATAGAAGTGCCTGTTAAAAGATATATTGTGTTTAACAATCTAGGTGATATGGAACAGGGTGAGCAGTATATCAATGCTATGCTGGGGAATGATGATCCATATTATGATGAATACAATTATAATGAAGAATATGAAGAAAGTAATACCGTGGAGGATGATACAGATTCTGTATTGACAGCGGATGGCAAGTCTATCACAACACAGGATATCATGTATGGAGATCATTACCCGAGTTCAGTTGAAAAACTGTATTTTGATGACATAGACGAGATTGGCAGTTCATCTGGGAATTGCTACTGTCTTGTGCTAAGCTATGATGCATATTCATTTATAAATGTTACGGGAAAGTGCTATGTGGATGTGACGGCTGCTGTAGACAACATCAAAGCGTCAAATCCGGAAATGGTTCAATACATTGGAATATGGAATACGAAGAGTAAGGGGATACTGGCAGGATTTGCAGTCATGTTGCTGCTGTGCATCGTCATGTCAATATTTTCAATGGTCAACGCCGGCGTAAAGACAGGGAAGGAGACGATAACACTCGGTAGATTTGAGAGGACTCCGACGGAGCTTGTGCTGGCTATGGCAGTATGCTCTGCTGCTGCAGCGGTAGGGATCTGCGTTGAAAGCGGTATTGCATCCATGTGTGTGAATCAGTATAGGAACTACACATTTGTATCAGAAAATATACAGTACATTGCGTTTCTGGTGCCGGTGGCATGTCTATATTCTGTGGCGTTATTTTTCTTTAATAATATGGTTGCGAAGGTGAAGGCGGGAACATTTTTGGCAGACTGCCTGATAATCCGCGCACTGAAGTGGATAGCAAGAAAGACGAAAGCTTGTTTCAGGTATGTGAAAAGTCATATGTCCCTGACGCAGAAGGGCATATGGGCTTATATAGGTATAACTATAGTAGAGATAATTTTTGTGGCAATTCTGGCGGCAGGCAGCATGAGAGGCCTCCTTTGGGTAGTGATTTATATCATTTTAAAATGGCTGTGCATAGTCGGGATAGTGGCATATATCATTCAGACACAGGAACTTTACAAATGTGCTAAAGAGATGGCGGAGGGAAATCTTGACAGGAAAGCGGACACAAGCAAAATGTTCTGGGTATTCCGCGCACACGGTGAACATCTCAATCAAATAAGAGACGGCATGTCAAAGGCTGTTGAGGCAAGAATGAAGAGTGAACATTTGAAGACAGAACTCATAACAAATGTATCCCACGATATAAAGACCCCGCTTACCTCCATAATCAACTATGTTGATCTGCTGCAGAAGGACGATATGGATGAGAAGACAAGACAGGAATATATAGAAGTTCTCTCAAGGCAGTCCGCGAGACTGAAAAAACTCATAGAAGATCTTGTTGAGGCTTCTAAGGCATCCACCGGCAATATCCAGATAAACTGGGCAGATATAGATGCAAATATGCTGCTTGAGCAGGCTGTTGCAGAATATGAGGATAAACTTGCAAATGCCGGGCTTAAGGTTGTATTCACAAGATCAGAGGTGCCGGCAGTCATAAGGGCTGATGGACAGCATCTGTGGAGAGTGTTTGATAATCTTCTTGCCAATATAAGCAAATATGCAATGCCTGGAACCAGGGTGTATGCATCTGTGATCCATGAAACTGGTTCAGTGAGAATTGAGTTCAAGAACATCTCCAGAGAGGCTTTAAATGTGTCAAGTGATGAGCTTATGGAGAGATTTGTCCGTGGGGACAGTTCGCGAAATACAGAGGGCAGCGGCTTGGGGCTTTCTATAGCAAACAGTCTGTGTACTCTTATGAAAGCTGATTTTTCAATCAGCATAGATGGCGATCTGTTTAAGGCTGTTATCACATTTGATGATATGGATAAATGATATTTTTAGTCAGTTTTATCTAACTTGTTATTGACAACTAATAAAAGTTAGTGCATACTAACCTTTGATGATAATATTATCAATTATTACTTTAAGGAGGCGTGTATGGTGACTGGCGAAAGAGTGGAGATGGACAAGAAGAATATAGACGATACAGGTATCTAGCGGACAGAGATGCAGAAGGAGATGGTGATAAGCAGGCTCAGACAGAGGGGATGCAGGATCACCAGGCAGAGGATGATCTTATTGGACATTATTCTGGGAGAAGAATGTTCATCATGTAAGGAAATATATTACAAGGCGGCGAAGCAGGACAGTAGAATAGGATCTGCAACCGTATACAGAATGGTAAATACTCTGGAAGAGATAGGTGCGATCAACAGAAAAAATATGTATAAGGTTGCATGTGGTCCGAACTGTGGAATAGAGGATGCGTGTGTTATTGATCTTGATGATTCCACAAGCATTGAACTCACAGCCAAGGAGTGGAACAGAATAATAAGGGCCGGGCTCATGGCAGGCGGATATATAGAGAATCAGATGGTGACAGGTGTTAATGTTAAGCCGTGTGGCTGTGAAACATGCTGTTAGATTCAAAGGAGATGAACAAGATATGGGTGGAACAATATTTGTAATATGCATTCTGGCCGTAATTGTCGTGGGTGCGGTCATAAGTTCTGCAAAACATTTTAAAGGAGAGGGAGGCTGCTGTGGCGGCGGAGGCTCTGTTAAGGTGAAGGGAGACCATATTAAGGAAGTAGTGGCAGTGAGGACAATATACATAGAAGGGATGCACTGTCATAACTGTTCAGACCGTGTACAGAATGAACTTAACAGTCTTGGGCAGGTCAATGCAAAGGTGGATCTGAAAAAATAGCATGCGGTTGTGAAGCTTGGAAGAGAAGTGTCTGATGATGAGCTTAAAGCATGTGTAGAGAAGGCTGGATACACCGTGAAAAAAATAGATTGAAGGCTCAAAAAAATAGTTTGAAAAAATTGTAAAAAATTTTCAAAAAATTATTGGCAATTTGGCTTTGATGTGGTATTATCCATATTGTTGTAAAAATACAACAGGCGCGAGTGGCTCAGCGGTGGAGCATCTCCTTGCCAAGGAGAGGGTCGCGGGTTCGATTCCCGTCTCGCGCTCTGGACAATTCCATATGTGATTTGGCCTGTTGTTAAAATTTTAAAAAAGTGTTGACAGTTCAGCAACGGTATGATATTATCAGTATTGTTGTGAGAAACACAGCAAATAAGCGCGAGTGGCTCAGCGGTGGAGCATCTCCTTGCCAAGGAGAGGGTCGCGGGTTCGATTCCCGTCTCGCGCTCTTGTTAATTAATCGGAAGCCTTTATGTGATCAGGGCTTCCGAATTTTTTTGCATATCTTTTATACATATTTTGATAAATAATTAAGAGAAATTTACTATTGATAAATTGTCTTATAGTGATATAATCATCACAATTGTTAGACACAGATCATGAATTTTTTATGAGGTAATAATTAAATTATGAAAGAGAGACTTAAAAATTTTCATCATTCAGCAGTTTTTATCTGTCTTGTACTTGCGATTGTTTTGGATGTGGTACTGGAATCTCTGGGAAGACATTCTGTATTTAAAGCAATATCATATGTGTGGAATCAGCCGTTGATATTTTTATATAACTGTTCAATCATATTTTTCACACTTACATTGTCGTTACTCATGAGGAAAAGAGTATTTGGATATTGTGTTATATCGTTTGCCTGGCTGATACTTGGAATTACCAACTGTGTCGTCCTGGGATTCAGAATAACACCGTTTTCAGCCATAGATATGCTTATGGCGCGTAATACAATCACAATTATTGATAAGTACTTTGAAGCGTGGCAGATAATTCTTATAGCTTTTTTGCTTTTTGCAGCCCTGGCGGCCCTGATAGTTCTGTTTATAAAGTCACCAACGGTTACAGGCAATATTTACAGAACCCGTACAACGGTATTTATCGTGGCTACATTCTGCTGTGTTATGCTTTTTACAAAGATTGCACTCAATGCACAGACTATATCTGATAATTTTGCAAACCTTGCCACCGCATATAAAAACTATGGATTTGTATATTGCTTTTCCAACAGTGTTGTGGACGTGGGAATCGGTCAGCCATCTGACTACAGCGAAGAGAAAATGCTGAACATAAAGGATGATCTGGATACAGTGGAGCCTTCAGGCGCAACATATGTGGATAAGAACCCAAATGTCATATTTGTACAGTTGGAGTCGTTTATGGATCCGTCATATGTAAAGTATCTTACATTCAGTGAGAATCCTATTCCGAATTTCACGAAGCTGAAGGAGGAATGTACATCGGGATTCCTTACGATGCCAGCTATAGGTGCAGGTACAGCAAATTCAGAGTTTGAAGTGCTGACTGGGTTCAATGTGGCGTATTTTGGTGCCGGGGAATATCCGTATAAGACAATACTTGGAAAACAGACGATAGAGTCGATGGCAACACAGCTTAAATATGCCGGTTATTCAACCCATGCCATGCACAATCATGATGGTACATTTTATGATAGATATAAGGTGTACAAAAATATGGGATTTGATACATTTACCCCTATGGAATATATGTACAATCTTAAGTATACTCAGAAAAACTGGGAGAAGGATGATGTGCTGACGGGTGAGATCATGAAGACTCTCTCGTATACACCTGAAAAGGACTTTATATTTACAGTCAGTGTGCAGGGACATGGAAGATATCCGTCACAGCTTGATGAGGAGAATTACAGTTATCCTATAAAGGTTGCCGGAACTGGTGATGAAGATCTGGATACTCAGTGGACGTATTACTGCAATCAGCTTCATGAGATGGATGAATTCATTGGAGCACTTATAGAGAGACTCAAGCTCTACAGTGAGCCTGTGGTTCTGGTTATGTATGGTGATCATCTGCCGGGATTTGAACTCACAGATGATGATGTGGAGAATGGAAACCTGTATCAGACTGAGTATTTTGTGTGGAGCAATATGAAGGATTTTCCTGTTGAGGACGAGGATATAGAGGCATATCAGCTCAGCACAAAAGTTTTTGATATGGTCGGATTTGACAAGAGTTATGTACAGAAGTTCCAGTCGAAGTATAAGCCAGGTGATGAAAATTACGATGATGAACTTGAGAATATAGAGTATGATATGCTCTATGGACAAAGATACATGTATCCGGATGGATGGCCATATGAACCGACGAATATGAGATATGGAATAGAAAAAATACGGATATCACATGTTGAAAAGGGTGTGTACACGCCGCCGGCAGATGAGGAAACTGGTCAGGAAGACGAATCCGGATCAGAGATACAGTCAGGTGGAGATGGTACAGAGCAGACTACTCCGGAGCCTATCAAGGGGTATTATATCCATGGAAGTAATTTCAATGAATGTACTTTTGCATGGATAGATGACGCTTTCCTGAGTGAGACTATCTATATTGACAGAAATACACTGTTTTTACCTAGAGAAGATGCCTTCGAGGCCGGACAGGAGATATCGGTTGCCCAGGTTGGAGATGACAGTATAGATTTTGGCGTGGAAGATACATTTGTGTATAAGGGAGATCCGAAGAATCCGGATGTCCTGGAGACAAATATTGGAACAGAATCCGTTATATCGACAACAGAGGCAGTAACTGAGAAAACAACAGAAAAGTCATCGGAAGCAAAGACGAAAAAACGATAGTCAGAACTTCCTTGACAAGCAGTTTATAATTTGTTAGCATGTTTAAAAAGTTACATCACCCAATGCGATAAGTGTTGGGTGATGTGTTTTCTCTATTTAGGCTAATTGATGCACATAATGAGCGCAGAAGCGTTCTTATATAATATTTTACAGAAAGAGAGAGAAGAAAATGGGTAAGATTATTGGCGAAGGAATCACATTTGACGACGTTTTATTGGTACCTGCTTATTCAGAGGTATTACCAAATGACGTTGACCTTACAACACAGCTGACACAGAAGATTAAGTTGAATATTCCTCTTATGAGTGCCGGTATGGACACAGTTACAGAGCACAGAATGGCTATAGCCATGGCTCGTCAGGGCGGAATCGGAGTTATCCACAAGAACATGTCTATAGAGAAACAGGCAGAGGAAGTTGACAAGGTGAAACGTTCAGAGAATGGTGTAATATCTGATCCATTTTACTTATCTCCAGACCATACACTTGCAGATGCAGATGCACTTATGAGCAAGTTCAGAATCTCAGGTGTGCCAATCACAGAGAATGGCAAACTTGTAGGTATTATCACTAACCGTGATCTGAAGTTTGAGAAGGATTACTCCAAGAAGATCAAGGAGTCCATGACATCAGAAGGACTTGTAACAGCCAAGGAGGGAATCACACTTGACGAGGCAAGAGAGATACTTGGAAGAGCACGTAAGGAGAAACTTCCAATCGTGGATGATAACTTCCATCTGAAGGGACTTATCACTATCAAGGATATTGAGAAGCAGATCAAGTACCCATATTCAGCACATGATGCTCAGGGAAGACTCCTCTGTGCAGCTGCTGTTGGATGTACAGCGAACATCCTTGACAGAGTGGCAGAGCTTGTGTCAGCCAAGGTTGATGCGATAGTTATAGATACAGCACATGGCCACTCAGCAAACGTTCTGAGAACATTCAAGATGGTTAAGGAGAAGTATCCTGACCTTCAGGTTATCGCTGGTAACGTTGCAACCAGATCAGGCGCACAGGCCATGATCGACATGGGTGTAGATGCAGTTAAGATCGGTATCGGACCAGGTTCTATCTGTACAACAAGAGTTGTAGCGGGTATCGGTGTTCCACAGATCACAGCTATCATGCAGGCATATGATGCAGCTATGAATGCTGGAATCCCTGTTATCGCAGATGGCGGTATCAAGTATTCAGGAGATATCACAAAGGCTCTTGCTGCCGGCGCTAATGTATGTATGATGGGAAGCCTGTTTGCCGGAACAGATGAGGCTCCTGGTGATTTCGAGCTTTATCAGGGACGTAAGTACAAGGTATACAGAGGTATGGGATCTATAGCAGCCATGGAGAACGGATCTAAGGACAGATATTTCCAGGAGAATGCAAGAAAGCTTGTTCCAGAGGGAGTTGAAGGCCGTGTAGCATACAAGGGATCACTTGAGGATACTGTATTCCAGCTCATCGGTGGCCTTCGTTCAGGTATGGGTTACTGTGGTGCAAAGAATATCGAAGAGCTTCATGAGAAGGCAGAGTTTGTCAAGATCTCAGCAGCTTCACTCAAGGAGAGTCATCCACATGATATTCATATCACCAAAGAAGCTCCAAACTATAGTGTTGAGTAATATATCATAAGGAGGAAGGACCCGCTTGCGGGAGATACTCTATATAAATAAAAAGGGACACATATAAAGCAGATGTTTCTTGAAAAATGGGAAAGCGTTTGTGGTTATATGTGTCCTTTTTTCTTGACAGGATAATTGAATGTGAGATAATGGAGTGTAGGCTTTGGACAGCCGTACTGATACGAGAGAAAAAAATAAGAGGTAATGATATATGAAGGTCAGACAAGCTGGAAAGCGTGATCTGGAGCAGTTGTGCCTGTTGGAGGAACAGACATTTTCGGCAGCAGATGCAGCGGACAGATCATCTATAGAGAGAAGACTCAGAACTCACAAGGATACATTCTGGATCATAAAGAAGAATGGAAGAATAATAGCAGGTATAAATGGAATAACTACTAACGAAGAGAATCTGTGTGATGAAATGTATTCCGGAGAGGAGTATTACGACAGAAAAGGCAAATGGTTGATGATATTCGGAGTATCAACGCTTCCCGAGTATCAGCATCAGGGATATGCAGCTAAGGTTATGAACGAGGTCCTGCAGGATGCAGTGCGTTCCAAGCTTGAAGGGGTAGTTCTTACATGTAAGCCTGAGATGATAGGTTTCTATGAGAAGTTTGGCTTTGTAGATGAGGGCGTATCGGACTCGCAGCATGGTGGTGCAGTCTGGCACCAGATGAGGATACGGTGCAGAGATATCAAGCGGGATTATAAGGCGGAGATTTTAGATTGTATAATAACTGTAGGAATCGCAGTTGTTATAGCATTTGTGTTGGGGCATTTTATTATTTTAAATTGCAATGTTCCGACTGGATCTATGCTTGAAACAATACAGCTTAATGATAAGATTATAGGAAGCAGACTTACATATAAGTTCTCTGATCCTAAGCGTGGAGATATAGCAATATTTAAGTGGCCTGATGACGAGACGCAGATATACATCAAGAGAATCATAGGACTTCCGGGTGAGACTGTAGAGATAATTGATGGAATGATCTACATAGACGGAAGTGATACTCCTCTGGATGAGGAATATCTCAGTGACGAGGCCAGAACAGACACCAGGTCGTTTGGACCGTATAAGGTGCCTGATAATTGTTATTTTATGCTGGGTGATAATCGACCTAGTTCTGCAGATGCCAGAATGTGGGAGAATACATATGTTGAGCGCGATAAGATACTGGCTAAGGCTGAGTTTATATACATGCCTCTGTCACAGGTAACATGGCTGGGAGACGGGGCAGAATATTGATATATTTCAGAAGGAGATGATCTTATGAATAAAGTAAGGTTTGACATGCATTGTCATACTGCGGAGGGCTCGCCTGATGCAAGAGTAAAAATTCTGGATTATATTGATTTGTTAAAGCAACGCGGTTTCCACGGAATGCTGGTTACAGACCATGATTCATATTCGGGATACAGAGCATATTTCAGACAGAGGAGTAAGGTTAAGGATTTTACTGTTCTAAGAGGTATTGAGTATGATACTTTTGATTATGGACATTTCCTTATTGTACTGCCATCGGATACTCCTGAGGAGGTATACGACCTGTTTGAACACAGAGGTATGGCACTTATAAAGGTTATATGGCTTGTGCATGAGTGTGGAGGAATACTTGGACCTGCTCACCCATTTGGAGAGAAGTTTATGAGTTTTGGAAGTACAAGGAAGCTTGGAATGATAGAACACAGGCTGTATGCACAGCACTTTGATTTTATAGAGGGATATAACTGTTGCGAATCGGGTAAGAGGAATAGGATGGCGAGGAGACTTGCTGCTTACTATGACATACCTGTATTTGGAGGAAGTGATGCTCATAAGGAGAGCTGTGTTGGACTTGCAGGGACATATCTTCCAGATTATATACATTCTGAGGATGATCTAATAAAATATATAAATGACGGCAATCATCCGGTGGTTGGAGGAAAGCACTATCCGAAGACGCTAAAGGACAAGATAGGACCTGCCGGTAAATTCCTGACATATGGATTCTATTTATATAATATATATGGCGCATTCAGAAATTATCCTGCTAGATGCCGTGCATACTTTGCAGCATCGGCAAAGCTGAAGGCCAAAAGAAAAAGTAACTGTTCAGACAGGGGACTGGGCAGCAAAAAATAAAAGCAAAAACAGAAAGGTAGATTATGAATAAGAAGGAAAGAAGTAATTTTACGGGGACGCTGGGCTTTGTTATGGCAGCAGCGGGAAGTGCGGTAGGACTTGGAAATATATGGAGATTCCCATATCTTGCGGCAAAGGACAATGGCGGAGTGTTTATACTTGTGTATATAATACTGGCACTTACATTTGGATTCACACTGCTCACAACAGATATTGCAATAGGAAGAAAGACTCAGCAGGGACCGCTCACAGCGTATGGTCTTATACATAAGAAGTGGAAATGGCTTGGCGGGCTGGCATGGATCGTACCGGTCATAATCCTTCCATATTACTGCACCATCGGAGGATGGGTCCTGAAGTATATGACAGCATATTTTACAGGTCAGACAGAGGCTGCCACAGGTGACGGTTATTTCACTGGATTTATAACAGCCCAGACTGCACCTATAATATTTGCACTTATATTCCTTACGGCCACAGGTGTTGTCGTATTCTGTGGTGTTGAAAAGGGAATAGAGAAGTTCAGCAAGGTGCTCATGCCGATATTGGTACTTCTTATAATTGGAATTTCAATCTACTCACTGACGATCAAGCATACTGGTGATGATGGTACGATCAGAACTGGAATCGATGGACTCAAGGTATATTTGATTCCTGATTTTAAGGGAATGACATTCAGGGATATCTTCATGGTTGTAATGGATGCCATGGGACAGCTATTCTTCTCGATAAGTGTCGCTATGGGTATCATGGTTGCATATGGCTCATATGTTAAGAAGGATGTTAACCTTATGAAGTCAATCAACCAGATAGAGATATTTGACACGGCTGTGGCATTTCTTGCTGGTCTGATGATAGTCCCAGCGGTGTTTGTGTTCTCTGGAACGGAAGGAATGTCAGCAGGACCTGGACTCATGTTCATATCCCTGCCAAAGGTATTCAATGCCATGGGTAAGGTCGGAACAGTCATCGGAGCACTGTTCTTCATCATGGTTACATTTGCGGCGATCACATCCTCTGTGTCAGTCATGGAGGCGATAGTTTCCGGACTTATGGATAAGTTCCATCTTACAAGAAAGAAGAGTGCGGTCATAACCACAGTGTATGCGTTTGTCGGAATGTTGGTTGTATGCTTCGGTTACAACATCTGGTACTTTGAGCTTAAACTTCCTAATGGAGCGACAGCTCAGATCCTTGATGTAATGGATTACCTGAGTAACAACATTTTCATGCCGCTTGTAGCGATTCTGTCATGTATTCTCATAGGATGGGTGGCAAAACCAAAGACAGTTATAGACGAGGTCACAAGAAACGGCGAGAAGTTTGGAAGAAAGAAACTCTATATTGCCATGGTAAAGTTTGTGGCACCGATACTGCTTGCATTGCTGCTCCTCCAGTCATTTGGAATTGACTTTGTACAGTTTGTTACCAATCTGTTCAAATAGAACAATATAGTTTATAATGTAGAGGCATTTGTCATGATGGATGATGAGTGCCTCTATATTTTATTTGCGCGAACAACAAGAAAAAGTCTAGTCAAGCACGAGATATTGGTGACTGATACGATAACTTGCTTGGTGGCATGTTTGCAGAGTGAGATATGTCAGAATATTCTGTACTGGATGATATACTATAATAGGAGAATGACATATGAACAACAATGATGGATTTATATATCTTGCCCCGATGGAGGGGATAACAGGATACATATACAGGAATGCACACCGCAAATATTTTGGCGGCGTTGACAAATACTTTATGCCGTTCATTGCACCGGCGAAAGGACGTCCTCTCAGAAACCGGGAGCTAAGGGATGTGCTGCCGGAAAACAATCAGGGAATAAATGTGGTGCCGCAGCTTCTGACCAACAGCGGAGAGGGATTCGTGAAGGCTGCAAAGTTTTTAAAGAAACTTGGATATGATGAGGTGAACATCAACCTTGGCTGCCCATCAAAGACTGTAGTAACGAAATATAAAGGTTCAGGTTTGCTGTATGATACGGAGAGACTTGACAAATTCTTATATGAAGTGTTTGCCGCCGACGTGATGAATGTGTCTATAAAGACTAGAATAGGAAGAGATAGTTCTGTGGAGTTTGAGGACATCATAGAAATATATAAGAAGTATCCGATAAGTGAGTTGATCATACATCCGAGAATACAGACAGATTTCTATAAGGATACTCCAAACATGGAAGTGTTTGCCGAAGGCGTGGTTTCATATGGAAGAACAGATACGGTGTGCTACAACGGGGATATAAACAGTGTGGCGGATTACGAAAGGTTCACGGGCGATTTCCCTGATATAAGTAAGGTTATGATAGGCAGGGGGATAATAGCTGATCCTTGTCTGGCGGAGCGGATAAAAGGAGTGAGTGGCTACAGTACATGTGACTGGAACAGATTCTTCACATTCCACGATGAGCTGTACAGGAATTACTGTGAGTCGGATGTGGGCAGGGGCAACACGATGTTCAAGATGAAGGAGCTGTGGGCTTACTGGTCAAGGCTGTTCGATGATGTGGATGGAGCTGAGAAGGCTCTTAAGAAGATCCGGAAGACGAGAGATAATAGTGAGTATGAGGCGGCAGTCAAGATGCTTGCTGCACTCTGCAGATAGGAGATGATATCATGGGATGTCTTGGGAATCAGTTCTTTAAGATCGTCAAGCTGGCGCTCATGCCGTTTGGTGCAGAGATTGTGGGATGATGGTGGAAATATACATAAATATAGTTGACAGAACTTGAATCACTAGAATATAATAATGTGGCGTCAGATATGTGCTGACGCCATATATAAGGCAATGACGAAGAGAAGTAGCATAGATTATCGCCCACAGAGAGTCGGTGGTGGTGGAAGTCCGGCGGAGTGAATATATGTGAATAACACTTTACCAGCCGCAAGCTGAAAGACATAGCCTATAGCGGGATACGTGTTATATGTCGAGTAGGGGAGCCGTAGCTGCACGATACGCAGAGAGGTCATGAGCAAGGTGACTGAGAGGGACTGGGATGCGATGTTGTATAGAAGATCGCATAACAGTAAATCAGGTGGTACCGCGGACATGAAGGTGAGAGAGCTTATGTTCGTCCTGAATATTTGCATATGTATATGTGCATCTGATTCAGGATGAACATAAGCTTTTTCTATTTGCAAGAGAAATAACAGCCGGTGCGTAATCCTGAAAAAGTCAATGTGGATAAAAAGCCACAGGCAAATAATAAAGAAAAGGAGAGAACAGATGACAATCGAGAACATTTATCGTAACAGAACAATGAACGAGATCACTGAGGGCGATGTGGGACAGACACTTAAGGTTGCCGGATGGGTAGAGAATATCCGTGACCATGGCGGAGTATCATTTATCGATCTTCGTGATATGTACGGCGTGCTCCAGGTGGTAATGAGAGACACATCACTTCTTGAAGGAATAACAAAGGAGGACTGTGTATCCATCGAGGGTATCGTTGAGCACAGAGATGAGGAGACATACAACCCAAAGATCCCTACAGGTACTATCGAGCTTGAGGCGAAGACTGTAGAGATACTAGGTAAGGTATATAAGCAGATTCCATTTGAGATCCAGACATCCAAGGAGACACGTGAGGATGTGAGACTCAAGTACAGATATCTTGACCTCAGAAACAAGAAGGTTAAGGACAACATGATATTCAGAAGTCAGGTCATCAGCTACCTTCGTCAGAAGATGACTGAGATGGGATTTCTTGAGATCCAGACACCTATCCTCTGCGCATCATCACCTGAGGGCGCAAGAGATTACATCGTGCCATCAAGAAAGTTCAAGGGCAAGTTCTATGCACTTCCACAGGCACCTCAGCAGTACAAGCAGCTTCTCATGGTATCAGGATTTGACAAGTACTTCCAGATAGCTCCTTGTTTCAGAGATGAGGATGCAAGAGCAGACCGTTCACCTGGTGAGTTCTACCAGCTTGACTTTGAGATGAGCTTTGCAACACAGGAGGACGTATTCAAGGTTGGAGAGGAAGTCCTCTCAGCAACATTTGAGAAGTTTGCACCTGAGGGCGCAGTGGTTACACAGGCTCCATATCCTATCATTAGCTACAAGCAGGCTATGCTTGAGTTCGGTACAGATAAGCCTGACCTCAGAAACCCACTCAGAATAATAGATCTCACAGATTTCTTCCAGAGATGTACATTCAAGCCATTCCATGGCAAGACAGTGCGTGCCATCAATGTACACAAGAAACTTTCAAAGGGACAGCATGAGAAGATGCTCAAGTTTGCACAGAGCATCGGCATGGGCGGTCTTGGATATCTGGAGATCCTTGATGATATGTCATACAAGGGACCTATCGACAAGTTCATTCCTGATGATATGAAGGGTGAGATCGCAGAGCTTGCAGGCCTTACGGCCGGAGATACTATCTTCTTCATCGCAGATACGCCTGAGCTTGCAGCGTCATTTGCAGGACAGATCAGAGTTGAGCTTGGCAACAGACTTGACCTCAACGAGAAGAACGCATTCCGTTTCTGCTATATAAATGACTTCCCAATGTACGAGTACGACAAGGAGAGCAAGAAGATCATCTTCACTCACAATCCGTTCTCAATGCCACAGGGCGGACTTGAGGCGTTAAATGAGAAGGATCCACTTGATATCCTTGCTTACCAGTACGACATCGTCTGCAATGGTATCGAGCTTTCATCAGGTGCTGTAAGAAACCACGACATGAAGATCATGGTCAAGGCATTTGAAATTGCAGGATACACAGAGGATGATCTGAAGGAGAAGTTCGGAGCACTCTACAATGCATTCCAGTTTGGAGCACCACCTCATGCAGGTATGGCTCCTGGTGTGGACAGAATGATCATGCTTCTTAGAAATGAGGAGAACATCAGAGAGGTCATTCCATTCCCAATGAATGGAAATGCACAGGATCTTATGTGTGGAGCACCTGGCGAGGTTACAGAGCAGCAGCTCCGTGAGGTTCACATTAAGGTTAGACAGTAATTTAGATAGACGGACGGCACTTGTAATTTTTAGACTTGAATATGAAGACATATATACAAACACATTCAGCTACACTCACTTCAGCTGGCTTACATCTGCGTGATGTTTCAGCCGCGATAAGGGCGCTGCGGCTTTCACATCAGCAGGTAAGCGCTGAAGATCGGTCGCTTTCGTTATTGTTTGTATATATGTTTCATATTCTTCGTCAGAAAACTACAAGTGCCTGTTTTTATTGCGAGGAGGTTTTTATGGCGGGATATCTTATCAAGGATACGACCAGACAGGAGCGGGAGCAGATAGTTGCCGATTCTCTGGGAAATATGGATGCTTATTGTGACGGATGCATGTGTGGTATCACAGAGATGTACCAGGATTATATTGATGGGAAGAAGGAGCTCCGTGAGATCAATATGGAGTTTAATGCGAGATATGTCCGGGATGAGGATATGGATGGACGGAAGTGAGCATATGGTGACAACTTTAATAATATGTATGTGGCAGAGCTTGGAAAGCCATGTTAATATGAACATACAGTTAGCTGGTTTACAATAACATCCATAAATAAGTATTAAAAAGGGGAAAATTGTATGGGGATACGGAAAGGAATATTTATATGTGCTGCGGCGCTTTCGATTATGGCATGTACTGCCTGCGGTAGTTCTGAGGGAAATGTTTCAAGAACAAATGGCGTGGAGACCTCGACCGGTGTGGAAAGCGGAATGATAGAGCAGCCACAGGTTATGTATGATGGGTATATCTATTATTACAATGCAACCGGAAGAGATGAGGATCTGCCTGAAGGATACGAGAGTGTGGGAGAAATAGAAAAGGTCGATAGTAAGGACTATCCTGCAGAGAATTTTGCGGCAGCAGGTGTGGATATTGAAATCGGGCAGGAAATATACATCAGCAAAGAGGAAAAGAATGTCATATATCTAAAATATGACAGTGGATATGCGCAGTTTGAGAGAAGACCGGAGGAAGTGGCAGCGGAAGAAGAGGCAGCAGAAAAAGAAAAGAAAACAGGGGAGGATAATAAAGATATGGCAGATAATTATGGGGAATATGACGAAGATGGATTTGGAGAAGATGGAGAATTCGACTTTGACAGTATATTAGGAATAGATCAGCTTGATCTGAACTACGAGGCACATGTCGCAGGATTTGACGGAGAGAGCTTTTTATATAGTGTGTATTTTGACGGCGGTGTGACAGATGAGAAAGCTGAAGAGATCCAGCAGGTGATGTCGGGGTATTCTTCACAAAATGGTGATGAAGAAAACTATATGGGGTATATTGATATATATAAGGGTGAAGACCAGATAATGATATACCTTGACCTTGGCGGTGTATCAGAAGAAAATTGCAACATGGCGGTAACGGGTATACTGAAAGCCCTCAATAGTGTAGCAGGAATAAAGAGTGTTATCATAAATGAATAGATGTAGAATACCATTCTGTGGAGATCGGGAGTGATGACGGCAATCCCGGAACAGAAAATGCATACAAGAATGGTGGATTTAAGATATGATAAGCGGAGGCGCAAATAAAATGGCAGAAAAGACTATTTTATTAGTTGAGGATGATAAGGCTCTTGCAATGGGGACAGTGTTCGTACTTGAGGCAGAGGGTTATAAAGTAAAGCATGCGATGAATATAAAGTCGGCCAGATCACTTATGGGAGAGACTGTAGACCTTATATTGTTGGATGTCATGCTGCCGGATGGCAGTGGATATGATTTTTGCAGATATCTGCGAGATATTGGAGTAAGAATTCCGATAATATTCCTCACAGCTATGTCTGAGGAGATCAATATAGTGCAGGGACTTGAACTTGGGGCAGATGATTATGTTGCAAAACCATATAGACTGAAGGAACTGCTTTCAAGGATCTCCGCAAACCTCAGACGATATGATATGTCCGGGAAAGGAGTCTGTGATGTGTACACTTTTGGAAATCACAGGTTTGTAATATCGGAATTCAGGTTGTATGAGGGTGATAAGCTCATAGATTGTACGCAGAATGAGCTGAGACTTTTAAAGGAACTTGTGGCAAATGAGGGAATCGTACTTTCGCGGGCAACGCTGCTTGACAGACTATACGATGTAGATGGCGTACTGATCGATGATAATACGCTTTCGGTGTATATGAAAAGGCTCAGAACAAAATTGGGAGATGATGCTTCTTGTATAGAGACTGTGCGAGGCGTAGGATACAGGTTCTGCAGAAATTCGGGGGATAGCAAACAGGGGTTAACAGATGAAGAGTTCGTATGAGAGAAAGAAATATATATACAGCTTTGTATGGATAGGTATTGTATCACTTGTGATACTTGCTGTGTGGCTGTATATTGCATTTGGCGGAAATGTACTATATACGGTCATATCTACAGTGATGATAGCGGCGGCGCTGGTGATATCAGGCATAGCAGGTTACAGGCGCATAGATGAAGTGTATAGTGAGGTTGAGAATATATCTGAAAAGATGGTGAAGGTGATGGATTCTCCTGATATTGTTACTGAGGAGGAATTCAGGCAGGGAACCATTGGAATATTATATACGAATTTTTATAAGATGGTGTCTTTTCTGCGGGAGAGCAGGGAAAAGGAGCTTTCAGAGAAAACATTTCTCAGAGATATAATATCAGATATATCGCACCAGCTTAAGACCCCGCTTGCCTCACTCAATATATTCGTGGATATGTTGCTGGATGATAAGGTCACAGATCCTTATAGGAAAAGACAGGTGCTTACAGAGGCTCAGAATCAGCTTTCAAGGATGGAGTGGATGGTGCTGTCCCTGCTTAAGCTTGCACGTATTGAGGCAGGAGCGATAGAATTTCAGAAACAGAGTTGGAATATGGATGTGATATGTGCCCAGGCTGTGGATGGAGTGCGTTATCTGACTGATAAGAGAGAGCAGAAGGTTGTCATAAAGTGTGATAGTAACATAAAGCTGGACTGTGACGGAGACTGGCTGACAGAGGCAATCATCAATCTGCTCAAGAATGCTTCGGACTATTCTGAAAATGGGACGGAGATCGGTCTCAGCGTGGAACAGAATGATCTGTTTGCGAGAATATATGTCATGGATCATGGAATGGGAATTCCGGAGGAAGAACTTCCAAATATATTTAAAAGGTTTTACAGAGTGAACCAGGAAGTCAATCCCAACAGTGTGGGAATCGGACTTTCTCTCACAAAGTCTATCGTGGAAGGTATGGGAGGCAGGATAACAGTCAAGAGCGTGTTGAACGAGTATACACGTTTTGAGATAACATTTGTACATATATAATATAATGACTTGTGGGGACGGAGGGGTCAGGCACCTCCGTCCCCGGAAATGGTGTTATCTTACTAAACTGTAAGAAAAGAAAATCATATAGTCACTGAAAAGTAAGAAAGAGATGGTAAAGTATCATTATTGAATGAAGAGATGATGCATGCCATCTTTTTTGTATGGCAGGGCTTATACAGGGAGGAACTGAAGTGGGGGATTATAAAGATCTGGCAAAAAAATATCTGAAGGCGAACAGGGGAAGAAGCCTTATCACTATCATAGGTGTGGTGATCACAGTGATAGTGTTGTATGGCGGACTTAATATTGCGTATTCTTATCTCCTTCATGCCCGGGATGAAGAGCGCAAAGACAGGGATTATGAGTTTGTGTTAATGGCGGAGAGCAGGTCCCAGGCAGAGCAGATAGCTGCTGACGAGATGATAGAGAAGGCATATATAGGCAGATATGAATATACTGATTGGAGTGGGGATTCTCCAGACAAGGTGTTGTATAAGAATGCGATATACGCCACAGGAAATAATCCATACCGCATGGAACACAATATGAAAGTGATAGCAGGAAAATATGATATAAATGCGGAGCTGAACGATGGTCTGGCGCTGCTGTATTTTCAGGACGGAACGACAGACGGTTCCATGCTTATGGTAATTTTATGGACAATACTTCTCATAGCATATATATTTGCCATATTTGCAGTTGGGATCATCAGAAACACTGTACAGATGTTTATGATGGAGCAGATAAAGGATTATGGAATACTCAGATGTATTGGAGCAACCAAGGGACAGCTCAAGAGAATAGTCTATCTAATGGGAGCAATACTTGAGTGTGTTGGAATACTAATAGGAATTATACTGGGGGGACTGATCACCATTGTAATTGGAGTGTTTACAGGAGTCAGTGCCGGATATCATCTGGTACCGGTTATTCCTGTGCTCATCTGTTATCTTGGAGATCTGTATTTTGTTATGAGAGATAACTGTAAGGTTATTGTGAGCATGACACCTATAAGTGCGGTCAGAGGACAGTTCAGGATAAAAACCGGTCGGATAAAGGATCGGGGCAGAGGACTTATGGGCAGGATCTTTGGAATGGAAGGTGAATACGCAAGAAAAAGCGTACTCAGGAACCGCGGGAGATTCGTAAAGACGGTTGTTTCGCTTTCGGTAAGTATAGCAGCGCTTGTAGCTGTGATGAGTGTGGCGGGAGCACTGGACAATGCTGTTGATTATTTAGACAGCAAATACGGTCCATATCAGCTTGAAGTATATGGGGATCCTGGCCAGTTTCAGGATATAGAATCTATTGAGGCCAGCCTGCCGGATATTGAGAATATGCAGAGACTTGCTGACAGCAGGTATGTGCTGGCTGCCAGAAAGGTATATGAGTCATATGTGTATGTAACAGATATTGATGGCCTGTACTCCAAGTACACCGATGATTACAAGGGAACAGGCATGTATGGAGATTATCTTGAGACGATAAAAAAGAATTATGATTCACCGTCTCCGGCAGAGGCATCGGGGATGATATTATCTCAGATAAAATTCAGGGGACTGGATAAAAATGGACTAGATGAGCTGAAGCAGTATCTTGTGGATGGTACGGTGGATGTTGACGAACAGGGCATAGTGATAGTTACCGCAGGAAGCAGCCAGTGGTATAACGAGCTGCTGGACGGTGATGTAACGTATGAGACACTAAAGCATATAAAGCTGAATGATTACAGAGTGGGAGACACTATAGATATAGTAGATACAGACTTGTTGTTCTCTGAGACCAGGAAAGCGATGGAGTCAGCCGGAATAGCTAGAAAGGGTGGCGACAAGAATGCGGATAGCAATGGTGAAACTGTTGATCAGAATTTTGATCCTGATGTAAAAGAGCGGATGAAGATAGCAAAGGAAGTATATGAGAGACTTATAACTGAGGGGCATTACAAGACATACGTTGTGGAAGGAATACTTGATGTCGGAGATAAGATCACCGGAGAATCAGAACTGCAGGTATATACGTCGCTGGATAATTATTTTTCTGAAACGGGATATACAGAGGATCAGATATCAGGAATGGAATATCAGATAGACTCAAAGATCATGAACAGAAGAGCCATCGATGATATTTATACAGAACTGGCCATCGATGATGGAACAGACTTTGATATATATGTATACTTGGAGAATCTCAGGCTGCTTCAGGGCTTTAGAAATTTTAACAGGGTCATACTGATGATAGCTGCTCTTGTATTTGCACTTGGAGCTGTGAATATCATAAATGCTACGGCTGGAAATCTTCACATGAGAAGGAAAGAATTTGCACAGCTGAGAGTCATAGGAATGTCGAGAAAACGTCTTATTAAAACTGTTCTGCTGGAAGGAATCATGGCTGTCGTGTGGTCAGGCATGATAGGAATAGTGGTAGGAACAGGGGTGTATTATGAGGAGTATTACTTTATAAGGTTGTTGATCCCGATGAGATTTGCTCCTTCGATCATGGCTATAGTCATTGGAATTGTGTTATCGGCTGTTCTTGTATTTGGAAGTATATATGCACCGCTCAGGAGGCTGCCACAGGGGATGGCAGAGGATCTCAGTCTGGAGGAATAGCCACGGCATGAGTTGTTGTTGGTTGATACATTTGTAAAATGCGTCTGCTCAAATTTTATTGAATGGGAGGATATAACGGATGGAAATAGTAAAGATGGAACACGTGACAAAGATATACGGAGAGGGTGACACAAGGGTGTGGGGACTTGACGATGTCAGCCTGACGATAGATAAGGGAGAGACGGTTGCGATAGTTGGGGCATCAGGCTCGGGTAAGTCGACCATGCTGCATGTCATGGGCGGTGTGGATACTCCAAACAGCGGAAATGTGATCATAGATGGCAAGGATATAACAAGGCTTACGGATGAGGAGATGTCAGTGTTCAGAAGAAGAAAGATAGGGTTCGTATTTCAGGCATATCACCTGATACCGGTTCTTACTGTTGAGGAAAATATCAAGATGCCGATACTCCTTGACCACAGAAAGCCTGACAGAGATTACATAGATCATATAATAGAGATGCTTGGACTTAAGGACAGGAGGAGAAACCTGCCGAATCAGCTATCAGGCGGACAGCAGCAGAGAGCAGCCATAGCCAGAGCTCTCGCAAACAGACCATCGCTTGTGCTTGCAGATGAACCAACAGGAGCCCTGGATTCGAAAAATGGAAATGAAGTTCTTACACTGCTTCAAGACTCTGTGAAGAAACTTGATCAGACACTGGTTCTCATCACACACAACATAGATCTGGCAAGGGAGGCAGACAGGATAATAAAGATCGCGGACGGAAAAATTGTAGATCAAAGGGGGATGAACAAGTGAATTTGTGTAGAAATTTGACTGTAGTAAGATTGCGTAAAATAATGAGAAAAGGCTTTGCCTTCATAATGGCATTGATCGTATTTTTATTATCTCTGCCGTCTGATCTGGTGGTCAAAGCGTCACAGCCGAAGGTCATGGTCGTGGATTATAAGATAGTACAGAAGGAGATCATTGCAGGTCAGACGTTTGATCTTGCAGTGACGATAAAGAATACCGGCAGCAGATATGTAGATAATCTAAAAATATCTGTCACATCAGATACAGGAGATATCGTGCCCGCTGAAGGTGCAGGCAATGGATTTTTGGAGGAGCTTCCAAACGGAGAGGAGAACACTTTTACATTTAGGCTTAAGGCTGCTGACGGACTTGTGGAAAAGAGTTATAAGCTCAGCGTAGTAAATGAATATGACGATATATGGGGAAATCCGTATTCTGCTACAGATGTGATATATCTTCCGGTTAAGCTTGAACAGAGGGCATCCATCACCGATCTGTATGTGGCTGATGATGCTGTACTTGGAGAATCGGTGGAGATAGTTGGAAGCGTCAACAATATGGGTGCAGGAATGCTCTACAATGTAAGGGCAAGAATTGAGAGCAAAAGTATGGAGGAGCTGGATACATTTATTGGTAACATAGAAACTGGTAAAAGTGGAAGCATAGATATTCTCACAAATGCCGTGTCAACGACCGCTTCAACCGGTGATATGTCTAAGGTGATAGTTACGTATGAAGACAAAGAGGGAAATGAGACAGAGTTAGAGGGCATATTCAAAGTGACAGTGGAATCTCCGGTATATGATAATGTAGAGAAGATAAAGGATGACTCACAAAGCAGCAACAGAGGATTAATATATGGAATAGCTGCTGTGGTTATTGTTATAGCAGTGGGGATGGTCTGTGCAGTGAGAAGGCACAAGAGAAAAAAGAAGATTCTGGAGGAGTTTTAAGCAGCAGATAAGTGCCGATAAAAGGGAACGGAATAGAGCAGAGAAAAGATAAGGAGAAATAATTTATGAGGTGGATATGGCATTTGTGCCTTATGAATATGAAGAGAAGAAAGGTCCGGACATTTCTCACGGTTCTCGGAGTAATGATAGGGGTCATATCAGTGGTGGCACTTTTATCTGTGGGGATTGGCGTGAAGAATGAAATGATAGATTCTGCTGTGGCAAGTGGAAGCGTAAACCAGATAAAGGTGTACAGTGAGGCGGGTGGCAAACACAAGGACCGAATGATAACGGACAGGACAATAGATACATTTGCATCCATTACAAATGTGAGCGGTTGTTACCCACTATATGAGGCTGCTGTAAGTATGAAATATGGGGAGTATGAATACTATGGAAACCTTGTAGGCGTGCCTGAAAATGAGCTCGGAAGCTGGGATCTCTCATATGGAGAGAAAAACGCAGATTCATCCAGGACTCCAGAACTGATCGCAGGCAGCAGCGTGGGCAAGCTGTTCTTCAATCAGAATACATATGACAGCTATGAGAACAGGGAGAAGAAGAGTATTGGCGCTCTTATAGGGAAGAGATTTGACACAACCGTCGGATGGGTAGGAGAAAATGAAAAAACAGTCAAGCTGAAACTTGCAGGGGTTTTATCAGATGGAGATAAGGATAATAATTCAGCTCAGGACGAGGAGTCTGATGAAACAGTGGACATTTCAGAAGACTACAGTGAGAAGTCTCAGACAATCTACTGTGATATGGATTCACTGAAAAGTCTGCTCAGGATGGTGAGTGCAGATGGGAAACTCTACGGTCAGCCGGTCGATGGGAATGGTAACAGTTACCGTGAATTCGTGTATACTGCAGCGGTCGTAACAGTAGACGATATAAATAATGTGGACGCCATGGTAAAGAAGTTTCAGGATATGGGATATCAGACAGAAAACTCAAAAGAATACCTGGATACTATACAGAAATATCTCAAGATGATACAGCTGCTTCTCGGTGGTATAGGAATGATAGCCCTTGTGGTAGCCGTCATTGGAATAAGTAATACCATGACAACATCGGTATTTGACAGGATAAACGAGATAGGTATATTGAAAGT
>JAQYAS010000065.1 GCA_029338615.1 Clostridiales bacterium | reverse complement strand
CTCTGAACTGATGCTGAGATGAAGAAATACTGCTGTCTCAGTCTGAGCTCCTTACCTGCGTAGTGATTGTCATTTGGATAGAGAACCTCAACGATAGTCTTTGCAAGGTTCTGCTGCTCTACTGCCTTCTCATACTCACCCTTGTCAAATGAGTCAAGGCAGAACTCCTGGATTGCCTCAGCATCCCAGATTCTAAGTGTATTTACAACGTTGTTGCCATAACCGATGACTGGAAGGTCATAAGGTACGGCACGAACTGACTGATATCCATCCTGTATAAAGTAGTTTCTGCCATTCTTGTTCTCAACTCTGACATATCCACCGAACTTAACTTCAACAGCGTACTCTGAACGCTTAACCTCGAATGGGTTGCCATCCTTGAGCCAGTCATCCGGCATCTCAACCTGATATCCATCCTTGATACCCTGCTTGAACATACCGTACTTGTATCTGATACCACATCCATATGCAGGATAGCCAAGTGTTGCCAATGAATCAAGGAAACAAGCTGCAAGACGTCCGAGACCGCCATTACCCAGAGCGGCATCAGGCTCCTGATCCTCTATAAAGTTCAGGTCAAATCCTAACTCGTCAAGTGCTTCCTTAACTGCATCATAGTAAGTCAAGTTGATAAGATTGTTACCGAGTGCTCTACCCATAAGGAACTCCATAGACAGATAATAAACTGTCTTGACGTTCTTCTTCTCATACTCCTTGTGTGTAGCAATCCATCTGTCAATGATGTCGTCCTTTACTGCGTAGCTGACTGCCTGGAATACCTGCTGTGGAGTAGCCTCCTCGATAGGCTTGCGGAAAAGGGTCTTTACGTTAGTAATGACTTCCTTCTTGAAGCCTTCCTTATCGAAATCTGCTAACATCTTCATCTGATTCATTCCCTCCTTGGATAAATAGATATATTTTATTTCCATTTTCACAGTTTCATTCTATCATCAACCCTTTTTTTTAACAATACGTGAGGAAAAATTTGTTAAATTGCGCCATAAAATTAGACTATAGTCAAATAGAATTTGCAGTTTTTTTACATTAATTGGCGATAAATGTCTGATAATATCAAAATTAATTGGGAGCTCATGAGTTTTCAATGATTACTTGAATATTGTAAACGCGTCACACAAATACTATAAAAACCCCCTGGGAGAGACAACTCCCAGGGGTTTTTTCTAACTTCTACCGTATCCGCCCGGCATGCAGCACACGCAAGGCACACCGCCCATGCAGCATGACATGAGGGTACATATAGTACAAAGGTTGTTGCAGAACTTTCCACCAGTTGGCATATCCATTCCATATCCGGCACCTCTGTCCATGTACCACTGGCGTCCGCTCTTGATGGCCTCATATGCCTGTCGGTACTCCTGATTGCCCGGATCAAGTTCCATCGCTCGCTTTATCATCTCCATGGCTCTTATCTGATTGCCAAGCCCGGCATTGCACACACCACTGTAATAATGCCATCTGGCATCATGGTTATCTATCTGATTAAGGACGTTCTTCGCCTCCTCATAGCTTCCGCTGTTCATATAGTTCTTCGCCGCCTGAAAATACCTGGAATCCTTGTCATTTGGATCGTATTCATTCTGTCTCTGATAACCGCCGAATCCAAATGGTCCAAATCCGCCAAATCCGCCAAATGGATCATCATACTGTCCGTAGCCTCCTGACGAACCGCCATAAGAACTTCCACCATAAGAACCGCCAGATCCATAACCGCCGCCGTAGCCCTGCGAGCTTCCAGTTCCATACCCACCAGCACTGCCGTAACTTGCACGGTCAGCCTCTCCACTCACTATGGACTTGTACGCCTGCTGTATCTCCTTGAACTTTTCCTCAGCCTCATCCTTGTGAGGATTGTTGATGTTCGCATCCGGATGATACTTCCGACTCAGCCTTCTATATGCTTTTTTTACTTCTTCTTCGCTGGCACCTCTTTTGAGTCCCAGCACCTCGTAAGGATCTTTCATAATCTATTCCTCATCGCCGCATCTTCTATTTGTAGTTGCATAATACGCTTCCCATATTCCTGAGTATATTATGTTCCTGAGTATACCTACATTCTCAATAATAGGAAGCATCTCATACTCTTTTGCAAGTGGTGCCACCATCATCATCAGAACATCCTTCGTCCACTCTGCAAGTTCCTGCCATTTGCCCTGATCTATTGGGTTATCCACACCCACTGATTGTACCTCAACACCCAGCTCATGCGCAAGTCTACACACGAATGGATTGTGGTTTCCGGCACCTATATCCTTCTCTATATCGTCGTACGCGTCCATTATGTAGACAAATTTGCCCAGATAATAGCCTATGGTGCGGAGATATGATTCCCACTCATCATGTTTCGGGGCACATATCTCTGCCATTATATTGCCAAAATGCCCCGACAATGCATCCATGTCATCAGATCCTGCCTCCTCCAGCTCGCTTATCGCCTTGAGGTTCTCCGCTATAACCTGGATCTTCTGTGGATAATCTTCTTTGAGCCTCCTGCCATTTTTCCCGGCGAGCAGCACATCCGCGTACAGCTTCCGGGTAAACATATGCTCATCATCCCAGTCGTCTATGCATTTGTAATAGGTAAGTATCACGTTCATGTCCGCCACATAGTCCGTGTACTCGTTCTGTACATAAGTATGCTTCGATGTAGGGTGTGCGATACATTTTCTGCGGCCCGAAAGCTTCTCCGGTTCATACAGACCCGTCAGAAGAAGGACCAGAAATGTCATATCATAGCTGAGACTTATCTGTCCTCTCGCACCGTATCTGTCCTTCAAGGATTTGCACAGGCCACAGTAATACTTGCGGTATTCATCATATTCCTTCATCTTAAGCTCAGGCTGGTTCACCACTATATATCCAAACATCTCTCAATCTCCACACCGTATTTCAACTCAAAATATCTAAAGTCCGCATCATCACTAAGACTTCTTCACAAATCTGTTGCCGCACTTAGGACATCTGATCTCTATCTTGCCCTTACCCCTCGGAACTCTGATCATCTGCTGGCATTTGCTGCAGACAAATATCTTGTATTCCTTGCCTGCTTCCTTCTGTTTCTTCGCGCGCTTGAATATATTTCTCACGCCCGCGGTGTGCTCCATAAACCATCTGTTCTGAGCCGCGCGCTTGTCATAGTTCTTGGACATGATCCGCACATATCCATAAGCGAACATAAAAAGTCCAAGGAGATAAAATATCCCTGTCTTGATAAATGCATCCAGCACCATAAGTATCAATCCGCCCCAGGTGAGAAATGATGACAACTGATCGTTGCCGTACCTGGATCTCATAAATCTTATAAATTTGTCTTTCATAATCATCATTCTCCTCACAATTTCCTACATTGTCTCCAGCTTCTCTGCAGACTCCTGAAGCTGTCTGTAAGCTTCCTTCATCCTGCCCATCTCCACGTCATCGACATGATTCATATCGGTTCGTGTCACAAGCTTCTTCAGATACTCGCAGTCGCTCTTGATCCGTTTCATCTCCTTCTTGTCAAGCTGTGCGCCCCTGGTCTCAAGAAGATTCTCTACCTTATATACATACGCCTCAGCCTCGTTCATAATGTCCCTGAACTCCCTGGCTCCGGCCACGTCATCCTCGTACTTCTTCGCATCCTCCCTGGCTCTTCGGATCTCCTCCTCCGAGAGGTTGGTGCTTGATGTGATCACTATCTGCTGCTCCACACCACGGCCCAGATCCTTCGCCGAAACTTTGAGGATACCATTTGCATCCATGTCAAATGTGACCTCGATCTGAGGAACACCCGCCATGGCGCGCTTGATACCGCTAAGTCTGAAATTGCCCAGCAGCTTGTTATCCCTCGTGAAATGTCTCTCGCCCTGATATACCTTGATCTCGACATCCCTCTGGAAATTGCCCGCCGTGGTAAATATCTTCGATGCCCTGGTCGGAATGGCAGAATTTCTCGGTATAATAACATTTGCCACGCCTCCAAGGGTCTCGATGGACAGCGAAAGAGGAGTCACGTCCATGAGGAGAATGTCATTCACCTTGTTCGACACGGTAAGCTCGCCGCTGAGCTTGCTTCCCTGAACCGCCGCACCCATGGCAACGCACTCATCCGGGTTCATATTCTTGGAAGGCTCTCTGCCAGTTATGGCACGAACCTTGTCCACGACCGCCGGTATACGGGTTGAACCACCCACCAGCAATACTTTATCGATCTGATTTCTTGTTATGCCTGCATCGGTAAGAGCCTGATTAACCGGTCCCGCCGTTCTCTCCACCAGATCATAGGTGAGCTCGTTGAACTGTTCCCTTGTTATCGTCATATCCAGATGCACCGGCTGATTTTTCACTGTTGATATAAATGGCAGATTGATGTGTGCCGACTGTGCAAATGAGAGCTCTTTCTTGGCATTCTCACAGGCTTCCCTCACTCGCTGGGACGCTGTGATATCCTTCGCCAGATTGACCTTTGTCTCCTTTTTAAAGGTCTTGATGACGTAATCCAGCAATCTCTCATCAAAATCATCTCCGCCCAGATGATTGTCTCCCGCGGTGGCAAGAACCTCTATGACGCTGTCCCCTATCTCTATAACAGACACGTCAAATGTTCCGCCGCCCAGGTCATATACAAGTATCTTCTGTGCCTGGCCATTGTCAAGACCATAGGCGAGAGCCGCCGATGTAGGCTCATTTATAATTCGAAGCACATTCAGTCCCGCTATTCTTCCGGCGTCCTTTGTGGCCTGTCTCTGGCTGTCGTCAAAGTAAGCCGGAACTGTTATGACTGCATCAGATACCGGTCCACCCAGATAACTTTCGGCATCGCTTTTCAGCTTTGCAAGTATGATGGCCGATATCTCCTGAGGCGAATAATCCTTACCGTCTATCCTCTTTCTGTACGTCGTTCCCATAGCCCTCTTGATGGATGTGATAGTTCTGTCTACATTCACAGTCATCTGTCTCCTGGCAGCTTCACCCACCAGTCTCTCTCCATTCTTTGTGATGGCCACTATGGAAGGTGTAGTCCTGCCGCCCTCCGAATTCGGTATGACAGTGGGCTGATCACCCTCAAGGACTGCCACACAGCTGTTTGTTGTTCCCAAGTCTATTCCTATTACTCTGCTCATATATGTCAACCTCTCTGTAATGGTATTCTGATCCATTCATGGGGACGGAGGGATCAGGCACCTCCATCCCTATCTATCGTATATAATAACCATCACTTATGAACATAATTTGGACAAAAAATAAAGTAAGTATAAAGTTAGGTTAAGAGAGTATAAAAAAAGGGGACGGAGATTCCAACCCCCTCCGTCCCCGGACTTAATATTCTACTTTGATGCTTTCTCTGCTTTGATAACCGCCTGGAATTCCTTCATATCCTTTGCGATCTCTCCGCTTAATGCCAGCAGGCAGATAAGGTTCGGAATCGCCATGAGCGCATTCGCTATATCTGAGAAGTTCCATACGAGATCCAGTGATATCGTCGCGCCTACATATACAACGAGCGAGAACACTATCCTGTATATCATATTGTACTTGTGTGACTTGAACAGGTACTCGAATGCCTTCTCTCCGTGATACTCCCATCCAAGGATCGTGGAGAATGCGAAGAGCACAATTCCTATAGTTACGAGCCAGCCTCCCATCTTGCCAAGTGCAGAGCCAAATGACAGTATCGTGAGAGCCGCACCTTTTATAACAGTTGAGCAGGCAAATGTTCCATCCTCAGCAAATGTATAATGGTTTCCGGCTGCATCGGTCCATGTACCGGTAAGACTTCCTATGACAGCCTGGCTCTCCTCAACTGCAAGCTCACTTGCAAGCTTTGTATTCTCATCCTTGTTGAGTTCATCAGATGGAAGAACTGAAAGCGTCAAGGTATTTGATGAATTAGCCGTATCTGTCATAATGAGCTGGTCATCTGTGAATTCATATGTATAATCAGTCGTGGTAGTTTTGTTGTCAGAATCAACAGCTTCCACTGTAACCTCCGTTCCGCTCACCTGATAGCTGCCCTTTGTACTGTTCTCAGTAATTCCAAGCACACCCGATGATGCAATACAGAGACCTGTGATGGTACATACCACTATGGTATCCCAGAATGTACCAGTCATATTGATGTAACCCTGACGAACAGGATTGTCTGTCGTGGCAGCTGCCGCTGTGATGGCCGCAGAGCCCATTCCAGCCTCATTTGAGAATACTCCTCTGGCAACACCGAATCTCATGGCATTCATCATAGCTGCTGTGATCGTACCACACAGACCGCCACCGACTGCCTTGACTGAGAATGCCATCTTGAATATCATGGCAACTCCTGCCGGAAGATTCTGGATATTGACGATTATTACAATAAGTCCGGCTACAACATAGAATATCGCCATCAAAGGAACAACAACTGATGACACCTTAGATATAGTCTTGATTCCTCCAACTATTATAAGAAGGGCAAAAACCGTAAGTATGATTCCTGTCACATATGTAGGCACGCTGAATGTACTGCCAAGAGATTCGGATATGGAATTGGCCTGTGTCATATTTCCTATTCCAAATGAAGCGATGACTGCAAAGAGTGCAAACAGCCAGCCCAGCACCGCACCGAACTTCTTATGCTTGAATGCTTTCTTCATAGTATACATAGGGCCGCCGCTCATCTCCCCCTTGGCATTCACCTCACGGTACTTAATAGCAAGCATACACTCTGAGAACTTGGATGTCAGTCCAAATGCTGCGGATATCCACATCCACACCAGTGCTCCCGGACCTCCCGATACCATGGCCGTTGCAACACCAACGATATTTCCCGTTCCTATGGTTGCAGCAAGCGCAGTGGTCAGTGCCGAAAATGGTGACACGTCTCCGGTTCCTCTGCTCTTTGTCCTTGCCTCCTTGCTAAGTGTACTCTTCAGCGCATAGCCGAGATTCCTCCAGGGAAGGAACCCCGTTCTGATCGTCAGGAATATTCCTGTTCCAACCAGAAGCACCAGCATGACCGGTCCCCAGACAAATCCATCCACCGCCGACACGATCTCATTTAACTTTTCCATACAACCGCCTCCTCTTTCCAGGTTATCCGTATTATCCGACTCGGTACTCCCCTCATTTTTGTCCCGAATCAGTTTATATACCCGTAAATTTACTGTATTTTTGCCACAAAGTCCAGAGTATTGTGGTTCTATGGCTATTTTCCTTTATTAATTAAGTTATGCGGGCGGTGTGCGGAATATTATGTGGTGTGGTCGTCATTTAAAATGCACAGTTATCGGGCATATCTCTGCTTTAGTTCCAACTCTCATATCCGGTCCAAACACGCCGACTCCGGATGTCACTATGTTGTGCATACCGTCAACGTTCAGGTAACCACAGGAATTTTCCCACATCATCGCCACAAGGATGTTGCCTGGGAACATTTGCCCGTCATGGGTGTGTCCACACAGATCCATATCCACACCTGCCGACGATAGCTCCTCAAGCTCCTTTGGTTCGTGATCGAGAACTATGATAGGTTTTGATTTGTCCACATTTTTCGTGATCTCGTCTGCGGATGCTCTGTCTGTGACTCCATTTCCCGGTCTGTGGGCATCTCGGCGGCCATAGATGTATATGGAATCGTTTATCAGCACTCCCTCGTCGCGAAGAAGTGTGATTCCCGCCTTCTCCATAAACTCGTCCATCTCCGGACTGCTGGTCTTCTCCTTCTGTCCGCCAAATGTAAATCCAGCAAGTATCTGCTCCTGTATATCATGGTTGCCATAGCAGGCATACACTCCATACTTTGATTTGATCCCCCGGAGTATTTTCTCAAGCTCCTCCGGCTGATCAACGGCTTCCCATTCGTTGTCAAATATATCCCCCGCTATCAGCACAAGATCTGCATCCTGCTTATTTATGGAATTCACTATTCTTTGAACCTGTCTGACGCCTATGTTGTATCCAAGATGAAGATCTGCAACCAATACTATCTTCATGGAATCCATCTTCTGACCATTCTCGTCCTGTGCTTCCTTATTGATGGTCACATCATAAGGCGTCACCCGCACAAGTCTCGCATTTATCACTCCCCAAAATGATATACACATGATGAGTGTTGCGCACACACAGCCTACTATCCTGCGAACCCTCGGCACGCATATCTTGTCTTTGCTTACTCTGAATACATGAAGCAGAAGGAATCTTCCAAGCTCGGCTATCACTATGAAAAATATCATATAAAGTAGAACACCCAGCCAGTAATTTCCCACCAGCTTCATGCCTCGCCTGAATCTTCCCTGTGGCAGGAAGAATGCGATCACCAACGCCGACGCCAGAAATGCATATAGCACTATCGGGACTATCCAACCCTTCCTGCCTTTGAGTTTTGGGAAATAGGCCTGTACCCAGCCCTTTATTCTCCAGAACAAATATATATTTAACGCTATGTAAAAAGGTGCAATAAAAATTGCTATCATCTTTTGTCTCCTTTGGTTTACGGACGGCCAATCTACATATTGATGGCAGTCCTTTGTACGATTTATTCATACAATAATATACTCCCAACACCCCGCATACACAAACTTAATAAATCGTAATTCCCTTTGCACAAATTTCCCCTTGCATATAATTTTTCTCTACATACACTATTATTTTTAAAAAGCTAACAAAATTATCACCCCACCTCTTGAGATCACCTAAAAGATACAATTCTCCAAAAGATTGTACCTTTAGAGCTATTTTTTCCAATTTAGCGATAATCTTCTGCTCAAAATATAATTATAGCAAAAAAGGATACACGCCACATGGAATTCCGCAAACCACAGCTGCGGATTTCCAGTGTCATGTATCCTTCAAAACCCTTTAAGGGCAAAATTGCTATTTAGTTCTTCTTCACGCCAAGAGTTACCTTCTCGCCATTGATGTTCCACTCCTTGGTGTATCCGTCAACTGAGCCGGTGATGATCTCGGTTGCCATAACATCGCCGATGATGGCATCTGCATTTGCTGCGATGATGTCATTTGCCTTCTGGCTTCCGTCTGCGTATACTGTGATCTTGTCCATAACCTCAAATCCAGCCTCTTTTCTCATAGTCTGAACCTTGGATACTATCTCACGGACAAATCCTTCCTCAAGAAGCTCCTCTGACAGATTGGTGTCGATAACTACTGTCACACCGCCGTCTGCCTCAGATACGAAACCGTCCATCTGAGCCATGTCGATCAGAAGATCAGCCTCAGTGAGTACGATCTCCTCTCCGTCTGCCTCAAACTTCAGAGCACCCTCTGCCTTGAGTTCTGCCATGGCTGCGTTGCCATCCAGTGCTGACAGATGCTCCTTGATCTTGCCAAGGTGCTTGCCGTACTTAGGTCCTACTGTACGGAGCTGTGGCTTGAAGCTGTATGTGGTGTAAGCGCTTACATCATCATCAAACTCAACATTCTTCACGTTCAGCTCATCCTCGATGATTGCCTTCTCCTCACCGAAAAGCTTCTTGTCAGCCTTGACATACATCTTGCCGATAGGCTGTCTGTTCTTGATATTTGCTGTATTTCTTGCTGCACGTCCCAGAACAACGATCTTCAGGATCTCGTCCATAGCAACCTCAAGCTCTGGGTCGATCATCTTCTCATCCACCTCAGGGAATGAGCACAGATGAACTGAGAGAGGTGCATCCTTGTCTATATTTCTAACCAGATTCTGGTAAATATCCTCTGCCATGAATGGGAGCATAGGAGCCACTGTCTGTGCTATAGTAACGAGCGCTGTGTAAAGTGTCATGTAAGCATTTACCTTGTCCTGCTCCATGCCCTTTGCCCAGTATCTCTCACGTCCACGACGGACATACCAGTTACTCATATCATCCACGAACTCCTCGAGAACTCTTGTTGTCTCAGGAATCTTGTATGCGCCAAGATTTGCGTCAACTGCCTTGACAGTTGAGTTCAGCTTGGACAGAAGCCACTTATCCATAAGTGACAGCTTGTCGTAGCAGAGCTCATGCTCAAGTGGGTTGAAGTTGTCTATATTTGCATAGAGTACATAGAACGCATATGTGTTCCACAGTGTACCCATGAACTTTCTCTGACACTCAACAACCGCATCCTCATGGAATCTGTTAGGAAGCCATGGTGCTGAGTTGCTGTAGAAGTACCATCTGATGGCATCTGCACCGTACTTGTTCAGAGCATCCATAGGATCTACCGCATTTCCCTTAGACTTACTCATCTTCTGTCCATCCTTATCCTGAACATGTCCGAGAACGATTACGTTCTTGAACGGAGCCTTGTCGAACAGCAGTGTTGATATAGCCATAAGTGAGTAGAACCATCCTCTTGTCTGGTCAACCGCCTCACTGATGAAATCAGCAGGGAAGTGCTTCTCAAATATATCCTGATTCTCAAATGGATAGTGCCACTGTGCAAATGGCATTGATCCTGAATCGAACCAGCAGTCGATAACCTCTGTAACTCTGTGCATCTGCTTGCCACACTCAGGACACTTGATTGTTACAGCGTCGATGAACGGACGGTGAAGCTCTATGTTCTCAGGGCAGTTGTCGCTCATCGAACGGAGCTCTTCCTTTGATCCGATAGCATGTCTGCATCCACACTCACACTCCCAGATATTAAGTGGAGTACCCCAATAACGGTTTCTTGAAAGTCCCCAGTCCTGAACGTTCTTCAGCCAGTCGCCGAAACGTCCCTTACCGATGCTCTCTGGGATCCAGTTTACAGTGTCATTATTCTTAACCAGCTTGTCCCTTACTGCTGTCATCTTGATGAACCATGTATCTCTTGCGTAGTAGATAAGTGGTGTGTCACATCTCCAGCAGTGTGGATACTCATGCTCGAATTTAGGCGCATCGAAGAGAAGTCCTCTTGCGTCCAGATCCTTCAGTACCTCAGGGTCTGCATCCTTTACGAACATTCCGGCAAATGGAGTCTCCTCAGTAAGATCACCCTTGCCATCTACAAACTGTACAAACGGAAGATCGTAGTTTCTTCCGACATTTGCATCGTCCTCACCAAATGCAGGTGCGATATGAACGATACCGGTACCATCTGTCATAGTTACATAAGTGTCACATGTGATGAAGTGACCCTTCTTGTGCTGCTTCTCACATACAGGCTTTACACACTCATAGAGTGGCTCGTACTCCTTGTACTCAAGATCCCTGCCAACGTATGTCTCAAGAACCTCGTATGCAGGAACTGCTGCCTGATCGTCTGTAGCTTCCTTTGCAAGGCTGCCGAGAACCTTGTCTGCAAGTGCCTGTGCAAGGTAATATGTGTAGCCGTCTGCTGCCTTAACCTTCACGTATGTCTCATCTGGATTTACACAGAGTGCTACGTTTGAAGGAAGTGTCCAAGGTGTTGTTGTCCATGCGAGGAAATATGCATCCTCTCCGATAACCTTGAATCTTACTACTGCTGAGCGCTCCTTGACTGTCTTGTATCCCTGTGCAACCTCATGACTTGAAAGAGGTGTTCCACATCTTGGGCAGTAAGGCACGATCTTGAATCCCTTGTACAAAAGTCCCTGATCCCAGATCTTCTTCAGTGCCCACCACTCTGACTCGATGAAGTCATCATGGTATGTTACATATGGGTTGTCCATATCAGCCCAGAAACCTACCTTGCCTGAGAACTCTTCCCACATGCCTTTATATTTCCATACGGACTCCTTACATTTCTGGATAAATGGTTCCAGTCCGTATTCCTCTATCTGCTCCTTGCCATCAATTCCCAGAAGTTTCTCAACCTCGAGCTCAACAGGCAGACCGTGTGTATCCCATCCGGCCTTTCTGACTACGTTATGTCCCTTCATTGTCTGATATCTAGGGATCATATCCTTGATTACACGTGTGAGAACGTGTCCGATATGTGGCTTACCATTTGCTGTTGGAGGGCCATCATAGAATGTGTATGTTGGCAGATCCTTTGTCTCTTCAACACTCTTCTCAAATACCTGATTTTCTTTCCAGAAGTCCAATACCTTCTGCTCTCTGTTCACGAATTCCAGTTTAGTCGAAACCTTGTCGTACATGTCGTCTTTCCTTTCTTGATAAATATAAAAAGCCCTTCGTCGTAATCAGGACGAAGGGCTTTGTGTTCGTTATACCACCTATTACTTACATACTAACATATGCGCTCCCCTTAACGCAGGAAATACGTCAGAGCCTACTTGAGCAAATCTCTTTTGGTCTGCAACTCCAGAGTGATGTTCCGAAAGTCTCTACTGTCACCGGGCTCGCACCACCCCCGGCTCGCTGATGATCTCGCAGACTCCGTACTGTCTCTGTCACCGTTTTTATCTTATATGATCCAGAAAACCGCCTGTATAAGCCATTTCTGAACCTATCCATTCACTAGTATAGCAAGTATTCCCGGTTTGTCAATGGCTAAAGATACGCTTTCTGCCTGCTATTTTCTTATTATTACGCTCTTTTTTGTACTCCAGGACGAATAATAAGTTCTGCCACCCACATTCTTAAAACTCCGCACTCTCACATAATATTTTTTATTCTTTCTGAGAGATCTTATGGCTTTTGTTACATTTGAACCTCCACTCACTTTTACAGTCTTTGCAGACTTCATAGCACCGTTGGTTGAGTATTGAATCTGATATCCTGTGGCACCGGCAGCTTTACCATATTTTACAGTTATTGCTCTGGCAGAAGAATTCTTCAACGATTTCCACGACGGTGCAGCCATGTAATACATTGATTTTGCAGAACATGCAGCAGATGTATATGTATGCCCATTTACTGCCCTGTACACGCATATTTTATATGCATACTTGGCGCCACTCTTTCTGGCCCCACTGTCCACCATGGATGTGGTTGACAATCCGTTTATTGTTTTATATTTCCTGTATGAACTTCCATTTACACTTCTGTACACTATGTATCCAGTGCCACTGGCTGCTTTGCTCCAGGTGATTTTGACACCTCCGGCTGTATTTGCAACAGCTTTTACAGGAACTGACTTCGGCTTTATTACAAATGAAGCTGTTATACTTCCGGCATAATCTCCCTTGAAGGTAACAACTGCAACAGCAGCACCAGAAGCTTTATTATTCTTGTAACTCACCGTATAACTTGCCTTATCCAGAGTATTTCCACCCACATCATATACTGAAACCCCCGGCTTTTTGGCATTGCCATTGTATGTACAGATCGTATACGCAAGTTTCACCTTATCTATCTGCGGGATTCTCTGGGTTTCAGTAATCTGTCCACACTCTGTACATCTGTCCACCAGAGTTCCATCTGCCTTGTCAGTGGCTTTATCAACGACTGACCACACACCAGAAGGGGTATGAGGCTTTCTTGTACCCTCATCTACTATTGTCTTTGTCCTGCCACAACCGTAATCACATTCCGCTGTAGCAGTTCCATCTTTTGAACATGTAGCATCATTATTCGAAATATATCCTGTGAACTTATGGGCTAACTTTGTGCCTGACACAACCCTGGTATCTCTTGTGCCGCAGCCATAATCGCACTGAGCTGTCTGGGTCTCATCGCTTTCACAGGTTGCGTCCCCATTGGACACATATTTAGTAAATCTGTGAGCTGTTTTGCTTCCCTCATCTGTGGTGGTTGTCTTTGCTCCACAGTATGCACATGTTGCCGTCTTCGTACCGTCTGCCATACATGTGGCATCATTGTTGGAAACATACCTGCCATAGCTGTGAGATCCCCTGGTTCCAGAAGCCACAACTGTATCCGTCTCTCCGCAGCCATAATCGCATCTGGCTGTCTTCGTGCCATCCTTCTGACAGGTCGCATCTCCATTGTATACATAGTCAGTAAATTTATGATCTAGCTTTGTTCCTTCGTCCACTACCGTATCCGTGGTTCCACATCCATAGTCACACTTCGCTGTCTTTGTGCCATTTTTCTGGCAGGTTGAATTATTATCTGAGACATACCTAGTGAACTTATGCGCCTTTGTACTGCTTCCCTCATCTGTGATCGTGTCAGTCTCCCCACAACCATAATCACACTCTGCTGTTTTTGTACCATCCTTCTGACAGGTCGCATCTCCATTGGACACATATTTTGTGAACTTGTGTGATGTCTTGCTTCCTTCATCCGCTACTGTATCAGTGGTTCCACAGCCATAATCACACTCTACTGTCTTCGTGCCATCCTTCTGGCAGGTCGCATCTCCATTGGACACATACTTTGTAAATACATGTTCAAGCTTTGTTCCTTTATCAGTTATCGTATCTGTTGCTCCGCAGCCGTAGTCACACTCTGCTGTCTTCGTGCCATCTGCAGTGCAGGTCGCATCGTTGTTGGACACATACTTTGTGAATTTATGCTCTACCTTGCTTCCCTCGTCTGCTATCGTGTCTGTCTCGCCGCAGCCGTTATCACAAACTGCCGTCTTTGTTCCATCCGCCGTGCAGGTTGCATCGTTGTTGGACACATAATCTGTAAATGAATGTCCCATAGCCGGAGTATCCACTGTCTTTGTAGATGTCTGTCCATCATATTCTGCCGTATATATGGTCTTGCCAGCCTTTGTACATGTAGCCGTTGTCCGGCTGGTCACCGTGCATTTCTCGCTGCTCACATCTCCACATCTGGAACATGTGGCATCAGCAGTACATTCCGTACCATTCCATGTGAATTCTACATCACCATACTTGTGTGGAAGGCCATTGATATAGTAAAAGTTTGTACCACTCCACTGTGTACCATATACTTTTGCAGTAAATTTAAACTGAACATATCCTTTGAATCCACAGGTTACATTCTCTGTGAGAATATTTGTGATGGTTCCTTCAGTTGCATTGAACTTCTGACCACAACTGTCACAGGCCATAGTGCCTTCCAGTGTCATCGCGTCCAGATCTGCACTCGTCACAACAAAACTGCTGTTTCCAAATGTATGAATATGCCCAAGATCACTTCCAAGTGAGAAAAATGTGACAGTATACGAAAGAGGAGTCTTAACTCCCGTTACAGAAACTGTAAACACATCCCCCTCGTTGTATCCGGTTATACCATTTGGTCTGAAAATAATAGTTCCGCTTTGAATATAATCAGTGACACTGAAATATCCATCTGCACTGTCCTGAGAAAAATTCCATACCTTGCCATCGCTCTGTCTTGTCAGTGTCACTTTGACGCTGTCTGCTGTCTCACTGGATCCGGTAAATATACTCCACGGCATATTTTTCTCGAAATATTCCACAGGCATATTCTGAGCCGGCCATGAAATATTCTTAATTGACGAAGTATAACTTCTGTCAAATGAGTGCATGTTGTAATAATTATCAACCACTCCAAATCCCGTCTTACCCATAGTCGGATTCAAACACCATGCTCTATGTCCAACGCGGCTTATGTTGCTGTCGTCTTCATCGCTCATCCACCCAAGAACTATACACTTGTTCAACGTTGAATATCCCCAGGCTATATTGCTCTCACTGCAGCCTTTGTATGCAAGTTGATACAACTCATCACTCATGCCGGAAGGCTGCTTTGGATGATGATCGATCGTTCCATATATCTTGCCTATCAATGCTCCCGCCTGACATTCCTTATTGAACTCATCGTCAAGCGTCACATCATAATTAAGTCCGGCGATATACCTGATATTGTTGAGCATCGCAATACCGCTGTTGAGCGTTGACTCATCCAGTTCTCCCGCACTGTAAGGCTCCTCATAAGAATATGAAGTTTTATACACGGTATCATCTGTAATAAGTGCTCCGCTGTCCTTAATATGCTCTATTATCTCTTCCTGTGTATGACTGGCAACTCCCAAACCACTTGCTGCAGCCAGTGTCGCCGTATCCTCACTCTCACTGGTCTGTGCACCGTACACTGTGATAGATGACACCGCTCCCGGCATGGTTCCCATCATCACAATGGTCAGCAGGATCGCCATAGTTTTTCTCAGCTTTCTCATATGTCCCTCCTAATCATGAATGTCCATAATTCCTGTTTCTATAGTAACACCTGGTTATGAGCCTTGCAACCACTAAGGCCTCAATACAAAGCAAAAAATCCACCACCCAAAGTATAAAAACTCTGTGTGGTGGATCTATATGTTTTACACGGATATATCCGCTACTTCTTTATGGAAACTACTTTCTTTGCACTCCATGCAGAAGTATATGTCTTGCCTCCGGATACCTTGTATCCCCTGACTCTTACATAATACTTCTTGCCCTTTGTGAGCTTGCTTATAACCTTGCTCACATTCTTGGCTCCCTTAACCTTAACAGTCTTTGCACCCTTGAATGAGCTCTTGACTGAGTACTGGATCTGGTAGCCGGTTGCCTTTGCATTCTTGCTGTATACAACCTTCATCTTCTTGCCCTTGACATTTGACACGCTCTTGCACTTTGGTGCTGATACATAGCATGTTGCCTTTGCTGAACTGTAAGATGAGGTATATGTCTTGCCGCTAACTGACTTGTAAGCACATACCTTATATGTATACTTAGTTCCATTCTTCTTGGCCGCTGTATCCTTGAAGCTCAGTGATGATGCACCCTTAATGGTCTTGACCTTCACGAACTTACCCTTGCCCGTCTGTCTGTATACATAATAGCCGTTCACTCCGGAAGCCTTCTTCCATGTGAGCTTCACGCCGCCTGATACATTCTCCACGGTCTTGATCGCAGTTGATGCAACCTTTACAGCATTTGCCTTGATCGTAAATGTTCTTGTTACAGTTCCTGTATAGTCACCCTTGAATGTGACTGTCACTGTAGCTGTTCCTGCATTTCTGTTGTTCTTGTATGCAACAGTATAATTAGCTGCTGCAACCACCTTGCCCTGTGCATCCTTAACTGTCACTGCCGGTTTCTGATCCTTGCCGTTGTATGTAACTGTGCTGTATGCCAGAGTCACTGTGTTGATCCTGCTGACAGACTGTGCATTTGCCAGATCCTCAGCTCCACATGTTCCACAGATGTGGACTCTCTTACCGTCTGATGTGGTTGTGGCTGCTGTTTTCAGCTTCCACTCACTTCCAAAACTGTGTCCCTTGGCCGGTATGAACTGTGACTCCCACAGACCTGTAATTGGGTTAAGAGCTCTCTTCTCGCCCTTTGTTGTACATGTAGGTTCCTTTGTTATCTCCCACTTCAGATCTGTTCCGACAATTGCAAATGTCTTGTTAACTGTTCCTGAGTAATCACCGCCAAATGTAACTGCCGCGTTGGCTGTTCCCACATTCTTGTTGTTCGTATACTCTACCGAGTAATTAGATGCATCTATCACATTGCCCTGTGAATCCTTTACAATTACGCCAGGTCTCTTCTCTGTACCTGTGTATGTAGATTTCTCATACTCAAGTATTACCGATGCAATCTTGTATATCGGCTGTGTCTTTGTATTGTCCTCAGCTCCACATCTGCTGCAGACAGCAACCTTTACACCATCTGCTTCTGCTGTAGCCGAAGTCTTAGTTCTGTATATTCCAGAGAAGTTATGGTTGAATGCATATATCTTCTCTTCCTTGACCATCTCTCCAGTCTGGATATTGTAATATCTCTTGAGACCATCCTTAGTACATGTAGCCTTCTCAACAACTACTACTCTTGTCTCATTGCTTACAATATCAAATGTTGCCGTAGCTTCTCCGGCATAATCACCGGCAAATGTAACTTCAACCGTAGCAACACCAACTTCCTTGTTGTCCTTGTATGCAACTGTGTAATTGGCTGCCGGAATAACAGTATCATTTGTATCCATTACCGTAACTGCCGGTTTTTTCTCTGTTCCATCAGCAGCAACACTTGTATACTCCAGAACAATTGACTTGATCTGTGCTATAGTCTGGGCATTTACAGTATCTTCATATCCACAAACTGTACACTTCTGAATCCTGAGTCCATCCTCAGCAGTTGTTGCAGCCTTCTTGACTATCCACTTCTCGCCGTATGTATGGCCGGTTGCAGGTATTACCTCGTACTCATACTCTCCTGTCTCCTCGTTGTATGCTCTCTTCTGGCCATCATCAGTACATGTCGGAGGTGTAGTGATCTCCCATGTAAGTCCACTGTCTACGATCTCATATGTCTTATCAACACTTCCTAAATAAGCATCATCAAATGTGATCGTAGCTGTAGCTGTTCCAACCTCCACATTGTTCTTATAGGACACTGTATAATATTCATCACCAACTACCTTATCATCTGCATCTGTCACAACAACCGATGGTCTCTTGGCTGTTCCATCGTATGTGTACTGGCTTGTTGAGAGTACCACTGACTTGAGTCTGGTTATTGTCTGGGCACTGTCTTCTTTCTCTGCATCACATCTGTCACATACAAGAACCTTAGTTCCGTCTGACGTCATAGTTGCAGGAGTCTTAACTGTCCATTCATCTGTAAATTTGTGTCCAAGAGCTGGAATCTCTTCTTTCTCATACTCTTCTGTAAGTTCATTCCATGTTCTCTTAAGTCCTTTTTCTGTACATGTAGGTGCTGTAACAATCTCCCATGAGATGTCGCCCACACATCCAAACATGATATCTGACTCATAATTTGAATAGATACATATGTAGCATATATCACCCTTCTTGAGTGAATACTTTTTGCCTTGTTTAATTGTAACTCCACTGTTATTTCCTCTGTGAAGTACTATCCTGCCACTTACACTTCCTCCGGTTACGCTGTATACACCATCCTTAGGAATAACTACCTTGTATACATTCTTGCAATCATTAGATGTATATGATCCCTCTGCGCTGAGTGTCGCAACGTCTGATACAAATTCTGTAGCTGCAAGCTCATCAAGGCTTGTATACGGTATCTTTTTATATCCTGTAACTCCGCCTGCCGTAACCTTCAGCATGGCACCTTCTGCATCTTCCTTGCTCCACTCGTAGCTTACGCTTCTTCCATCCTTCAATGATGTAGAACCTGAGATCGTCTCCGTTGTTCCATCTGTATACTTAACTACGGCCTTAACTGGTCTCTCGCTGTATACATCATCACCTATGTTATATATCTTGGCATCATAGCCTGTGATCTCCACAGAATCTATGATCTGTGGCTTAACCACAAGGATTGATATTGTACCCTCATAGTCTGAAGGATCTATTTCTATTGAATATGTATATCCAGCCTTGAGCACATAAGCCCCTGAAGTCATGTACACATACCAATCATCATCAACATTTTTGACATTAATACTGTATGGTACCGAACCATTCACAGAAACTATGTATGAACCACTGGTCTCAGGAACAAACTTAAAGCGTCCTGAGCATGTGGAATCTATAGTCTTCTCGAAAGCTACGCCCTCTTTCAGCTCACCATCCCATGTATCTTTGCGTGATTCGCCGACCTTAAGTTTTACCCCATCTACATAAGTCCACTCATCGGAGTCATAGTTTTTGTAACGAAGCTCCACCAGAGCGATCTTCTCTCCTGGTTCACCAGATATGGTTACTGCTACCTGGTAAGTGTTGCCATATACATCACTGCTCTTATGTATACTATCATATGAATTAATACGACCTATGGATCCGTCATTGTATATAATATCAATATAGTAATCTACATATTCGTCGTCTCTGACATAACTGCTGTATTCGTCAATTGCAGCGCTCTTTATAGTCCTTCTTACATTCTTTTCAAGCTTTACTGTAAAGCTGCCTGTCTCAGATTCGCTATACATTCTTACTTTATAGATATATTTTCTTCCGGCTGTCAGACTATACTCAATTTTAAAGTTATTACCTGATCCGCCATCATCATTGTATGCTATCTGATTTCCATCGCTGTCATATAAATATCCATAAGTATCGTAGTTGCCACTACTCTGGAAAACGTATGCCGCACTCTCCTCTGGAGTAAATTCATATTTTACAATGTTTCCGGCATTATCGATATTTACATCAACATTCTTACCAGCCACAAGTGTACCGCCATCTACAACACTTGCTTCATTGCCCTCTAATACTGCAGCTATCTCAGCACTTCCCTTTGCCTGAACATCTACAGCAATTACATATGTACAGTTCTTGTACAGCTGATATCCTCTGTTTTCCGAGCCGACTCTGTCAAAACAATCATCAAAGCCTACATACTCATACACTCTGACATCAACACCGCCATCTATATCAAGTTTCAGATACTGCTTGCCAGATGATTTAAGAACATATAACTGTGTCTGCATTTTATCAGACGGATTGCTCACCGTAAGCTTATTGGTCGTATCAAACTCAGTAAGCTTATTTACATCAAATGCCTTTGCTGTTATTACCGCAGTTTTCACATCGCAGTCTTTGCTCATGTTAGGAGCACTTGGAGTAATCGCATATTCACCTGCAGTTCCTATGCATGAACCAATAGATGCATAATTATTGGCTCCAATATTTTTTATCGACAGATTAACGCCGGAACCTGTTCCGGTGACTGTCTTCTGGGTACCATCCGCATATGTGATCACTGTAGTAATACCATCCGGATCTACAGGATCTATTTCGCACCAGTATTCATCCTGTGTAACTGTAGCCGCAAGTCCTGTTACCTGATTATTCTGCACCGCTGTGATCTTGCTGAGTGGACTTGATTCAGAAGGCTTAACGAGCAGGTAATATGTCTTGTCGGCAGCGATATCCACACTGTATGCGCAATCATATACTGCTGAGAAATACTTATCCATGCTTACATACTCGCCATTCTCATCATACAAGCTCATACCATTCAGCTTTGTATTGGACTTGAATGTAAGCGATTCTGCAGCACCAATATTGGTCAGTCTGTATACATATATGTTCTTATCGTTTGTAATGGAAAGTTCCTTGCTTATATCCCAATCTCCATTTACAAGATCCAGAACATCGCTGACCTCAAATAACACCTCTATATCCCCAAGAGTATCTATGGCATCCTCTTCTTCTGTGCAGAGAGTCTCTACCAGCTTGTACTTTCCGTTTTTCATACTATATGGAAGATACCATAACTTATCATAGGTTGCTGTATCATCATTGTACTTGTAATAACTATATGTCAATATGTTACCATAGCTATCCGTTGACTTGTTAATTGAAAGCACCTGTGTACTATTATTACTATATGTAATTTGAACTGCTGCCTTTTCAGCCAGAGTATTTATTACATTATCACTATCCTCACCTGTCATGAAATGGATATCATCTGCAGCTGCTTTGAGTTTCCAGCTAACCGGATCATATATCTTTCCCGATTCGGGCATGCTGATATCAAGTGTCCACTTATACTGAATATCTCCCCACTTATCAGCGCCACCCTCATAAAGGTTTATAAAATATGTGACACCTTTCTCGAATCTTGCTCTTATTCCTCCTACATAACTACCTACATATTTAGCAATGTATGTTCCATCATCATCTACTTCCTCTCTATATATCGAAGTCGTATTAATCGAGGAAAATGTATATCTCGCCGTCTCATCTGGTGTGAACTTGTAATATGCATATCCGACGGTTCTGTCACTTACATCTATATCATTTGAGCCAACCTTAAGATCCCCAACGGCCATATCAGACAGTTTTCTGATATTTACATCGTACTGAGCCTGAACTCCATTTGATGAACTGAATATGATCGTTGCTATTCCAATAGGAAGATTATAATAATCATATGTATTGTCTCCTGACTTACATGTTACTGTAATCTTCTGTCCCTTCTGAGTTCTGAATGCATCCGTAGCTGTAGCCACAGGAATACTCTCAGTTGTCTTGTCCTTATATGTGATATCTACTGATGCATTAACAGGATTCTCACCATAGGCAACATCTGTTACATTTGCTTTAACTGCAATCGTATCTATAGCTGATACAAATGATACATCCGTATTCCATGCATATATATACTCACCAGCTGTCTTATCATATAGTTTGCCATAGAATGCAATATAATAAGTTTTTCCAGCTTTAAGATTTTCTTCATCAGTTACCTGAAGATCACCGTCCTCATCCAACTCATATACTACAAAGTTCTTGTACTTGCTTATCTGTAAAGCGCCATCACTCGTTGCAGTAAATGTGTAGAATTTGCTGTGATTCTTGTCAATTCCACTTTCTATGCTGTTGTTTCCAACTGCAAGTGCTGTAAGCTTCATATCATCAACGCTCTTGACTTCAATATCATAGCTTGCACTTACGCCATTTGGTGCTGTGTATGTGACCGTTGCCTTTCCAACAGGAAGGTAAAGTGCATTATACTTCTTATCACCGGACTTACAGGTAATTGATATTTTATCCCGTGTTTTGGTATAGAAATTAGTAGTAACATCATTTACAGTCTCTGTGCTTCCATCTACATATGTCAGCTCCAGATCTGCATATATAGCTTTCTGACCCTTGATAACCTCTGTTTCCTTAGGTGTGGCCTTGATGCTCTTTA
>JAQYAS010000064.1 GCA_029338615.1 Clostridiales bacterium | reverse complement strand
TATGGAGAGCTGATCAATACTTATGGATATGGAATAGAACCGGGAGCTGATAGTCTGGAGGCACTTAATTACTATACAAATGAGATGGTCAGGATACCTCTTGACAAGACGATATCGGTTATGGATAATTCGAAAAGATATTTTTCAAAATATAACAAGCTCAAGAGAACCTATGAGGCGCTTACAGAGTTGACTGAGACAACCAGAAGTGAGCTGGAACATCTGCAGTCCGTTCAGACATTTCTTGACATGGCCATAGATGAGAACTCCCTGGGACAGGTTAAAGAGGAGCTTATATCCTGTGGATATATAAAGGGAAGATATGGTCGTAAGGGTGAAAGGAAATCAGCGAAGGTTAAGCCGCTTCATTACATTTCAAGCGATGGTTTTCATATGTATGTGGGTAAGAATAATCTGCAGAATGATGAACTCACGTTCAAAATTGCAAATGGCGGTGATATGTGGTTTCATGCCAAGAAGATGCCAGGTTCACATGTTATAGTAAGACTTGAAGGAGCAGGAGAGCTTCCGGACTCTACATATGAGGAGGCAGCCAGACTGGCTGCATATTATTCATCAGGCCGGACGGCACCAAAGGTTGAGATAGATTATACAGAGAGAAGAAACATCAAAAAGCCGGCAGGGGCAAAGCCTGGTTTTGTTATCTATCATACCAACTATTCTATGGTGTCAGAACCGAACATAACGGGAATAAAGGAAATACAATAAAAAATTGATTTTTGACGAGGTGTGAAGTATAATATATTATCTGTTATCAGAGTTGTACAGCATAGCATCTGATGACATGATTTGGGAGACAGATATGATAAAAAGTATGACAGGCTTTGGCCGTAGCGAGAGAGTTACAGACTCATATAAGATAGTTGTGGAGATGAAATCTGTAAACCACAGATTTTGTGATATAAATATAAAACTTCCTAAGAAGATAAGTTTTTTTGAGACTACGATCAGATCGTATCTCAAGAAATATATCGAGAGAGGAAAAGTTGATGTGTTTATCACCTATGAAGAATTTGGTGAGGACAATGTAAAGTTGAAATATAACAGGGATGTTGCAGCAAAATACATGAGTTATTTTAAAGAGATGGCTGATGAATTTGGTATGTCGTGTGATGTGACACCGGATGTACTCGGTGGATTTCCGGATGTGTTTACGGTTGAAGAGAAGACAGTGGATCAGGATGCACTCTGGAAGATCCTGCAGACTTCTCTTGATGAGGCAGCTGATATGTTTGTGAGATCAAGGATTACAGAGGGCGAGAATCTTAAGAATGACATGCTCTCCAAACTGGACGTAATGCAGGAAGCTGTTGAATATATAGAAGAGATATCCCCTTCGCTTGTTGAGGACTACAGAAACAAGCTGACTGACAAGATCAGAGAAGTGCTTGATAATCCTGTAATAGATGAAAACAGAATAGCAACTGAGGTTGTGATCTATGCAGATAAGATATGCGTAGATGAGGAGACAGTCAGACTCAAAAGTCATATAGGAAGCACCAGAAAAATCCTTGAGGATGGAGGCAGCGTTGGAAGGAAGCTTGACTTCATAGCACAGGAGATGAACAGAGAGGCGAATACAATACTCTCTAAAGCAAATTCTCTGGATGTTTCAGACAGGGCGATACAGTTGAAAACAGATATAGAAAAGGTCAGAGAACAGATACAGAATTTGGAATAACGGGAATAGAATTATCAGACAGAGGTAGGATAACATGGCAGACAAGAATGCAAAGAGAGGTTCACTCATAGTTATATCGGGTTTCTCAGGAGTGGGAAAGGGAACAGTTGTTAAGAGACTTGTGTCAGATTTTGGATATAATCTTTCCACTTCGGCCACAACCAGAGCACCAAGGGAGGGCGAAGTAAATGGAAGAGAATACTACTTTATGGAGAAAGCCGAATTCGAAAACCTTATAGATTATGGCGGATTTATAGAGTGGACACAGTATGTTGAGAATTATTATGGAACTCCAAAGAAATACGTGGAGGAAAGCCTTGAGGAGGGCAGAGATATCATACTTGAAATAGAAGTTATGGGTGCCCTTAATGTCAAGAAACAGTTCCCGGATGCGTTACTTATTTTCATATCTGCACCTAGTATCAGAGAGCTCAAGAACAGGCTTTCTGGAAGAGGTACAGAATCAGAGGAGACAATTCTGAAGAGACTGCGCAAGGCTACAGAGGAAGCTGAGGATATGGACAAGTATGATTATGTCATAGTGAATGACGATCTTGAGGAATGTATCAACACAGTGGATTCTGTTATCAGAAGTTACAGTTGCAGAAGAGAAAATCAGATGGAATATATAGCAGGAATTAAAGAAGAACTTGCAGATATTGACAAACTCTGATAAATTAAACAGGATATAAATACATTAAGCAAATAAATAATCATTTAAGAAAGGGGATCTAATATTATGTTACATCCATCATACACAGATTTAATGTCAGTAGTAAATGCAGAGGTTGAGCCAGGTGAACAGCCTGTGGTAAACAGCAGATATTCAATAGTTCTTGCAACAGCCAAGAGAGCAAGAGAGATCATAGATGGACAGGAGCCTCTTGTTGCTGCAGATCCAAAGAAGAAGCCTTTATCAATTGCCGTTGATGAGCTGTATCATGGCAAGGTAAAAATTGTAGGAGCTGACGAGGATTAGTGTAATATATAAAATTGATAGATTTAAAGTATGGAGGTTGGCGCTGTTTGGCACAGCCTCCTATTTTTAAGCGGACGCACAACCAAGCAGACATTGACATAATGTATATAATAATTATTCAGTTGTGGGGGATGCTTTCATGAAAGCTTCGGAGATGCTTGCGGGGATCGACTATAAACTCATGATGGGTGATCTTGGTGTTGAAGTGCTGGATCTGGTGGACGATTCGAGAAAAGTAACAGAAGGCGCAGTTTTTATTTGCAGAAAAGGCATTATTACGGATGGCCACAGTTATATCGACGATGCAATGGCCAGAGGAGCTGTAGGGATAGTTATTACAGATGATATAGAAGCAGCTGATAATCATATACCGGGTGGGCATGCAGAAAATGATATCCGCAATTCATTTGTTGTCAGGTTAGAAGACAGCAGGGATGGTATTGGACAGTTATGCAACAATTTCTGGAACTATCCATCCCACAAACTTATGATGATAGGAATTACGGGGACTAAGGGGAAAACCACAGTTGCATATATGCTTAGATCAGTTCTCAGGGAAGCCAAAGTTAAGACTGGATTGATAGGAACGGTTGAGATTGATGACGGAGTAACTGTGAGTCCGGCAGTCAATACAACCCCGGGAACCGTATGTCTTTATAGAAAAATTGCGGATATGGTAGATAATGACGTGGAAGTATGTGTTATGGAAGTGTCGTCCCAGGGACTCATGCTGGGCAGAGTAGATGGTGTGGATTTTGATATTGGTATAATTACTAATATATCACCGGATCATATAGGAAAATGTGAACATGCTACATTTGAGGAATATGTAAGATGGAAGAGTTCACTGATGGGAATGTGCAGGGGTGCTGTCATAAACACTGATGATAAATACTCACCTGAATTTTATTTTATGGCAAGAATGCAACATACACCGATATGGACATATGGTGTTAAGCATTACAGAAGAATGTACACAGCAGCTAAAGATATAGTTGGCGACTACAGGGCATATCATGTTGAAAATTACAATGACAGAGGCTGCATTGGAACGGTAATAGAAGTTGAAGGAAACAAAACCGGTATAGGTCATATAACACTGGGTGTACCGGGGATGTTCAATGTGTATAATGCGGTGGCTGTGTGTGCAGTTGGTGATATGCTTGGGATTCCGGAAGATATATTGAATTCGGCGCTGTGTGAGATCAATATACCGGGAAGATTTGAGCGGATTACAAAGTATAAGGGTTTGAATATATATATTGACTATGCACACAATGCAGCAAGTCTGGAGAATATACTCAAGACTCTCAGAAAGTATACGAACGGTAGGATTATATGTCTGTTTGGCTGCGGTGGGGGAAGAGCAAGGAACCGCAGGGCTGGCATGGGAAGTGTGGCCGGAAAATTGGCAGACATTACAATTATTACCAGTGATAATCCAAGAAATGAGAATCCTGAGACGATAATATCCGATATAGAATCCGGAATAGCCGGTACCGGAGGAAAATATGTCAAGATAGTTGACAGGAAAGAGGCAATACGATATGCAATTCAGATTGCTGATTGCAAGGATGTTATATTATTAGCTGGAAAAGGACACGAAACATATCAGGATGTGGGCGGTTGTAAGGTGCACATGGATGAGCGGGAGCTGATCGGCCAGATATTGGAGGAACAGAAAGATCATGTTGTATGCAGATGTTATAGTTGATATATCCCATGAGGCCATAGACAGGACATTTCAATATCAGATCCCGGAGGATCTGAAGGGTCAGATAGAAATTGGAAGTCAGGTAAATATACCATTTGGCAGAGGAAACAGTGTAAGAACGGGATATGTGATAGGATTATCTGATAAAACTGAATATGACACGAGCAAGATTAAAAGTATATTATCCGTATGTACAGAAGGCGTTGCCGTAGAGAGCAGGCTCCTTTCGCTGGCTCTGTGGATAAAAGAACATTATGGTTCAACTATGATCAATGCAATACAGACAGTTATGCCGGTAAGAAAGACTGTGAAGGCGGATGTCACAAGATACGTTGCGCTTAAGACAGACGATATAGATGGATGTGAGTACAGATATCTCAAAAAAAATGCAAAGGCAAAACTGAGACTCATCAGAGCGTTGGCAAAGGAAAAAATAATTCCGATGAGCAGAGTTACTGGCGAATTGGGAGTATCATACCAGACGATTCACTCCATGGAAGATGAAGGAACTGTTCTGGTTACCGAAGACAGTAGATATAGAGATGTGACCCCTGAAAATGTGAAATGTACAGGAGATAATGGCTCAGATGTGCAATTGAGCGAAGAACAGCAAAGTATAGTGGACGAATTTGTCAATGACTGCGATGAGGGGGTCAGACGGACGTATCTGCTTCATGGAGTTACAGGAAGTGGTAAGACGGAAGTGTATGTGAGATGTATACAGAAAGTTATCCAGCAGCACAAGCAGGCTATAGTACTTATTCCGGAGATTGCTCTGACATATCAGACAATAAGATACTTTGTGAGATATTTTGGAGACAGGGTTACATTTGTCAATTCCAGACTTAGCAGTGGGGAAAAGTATGATCAGTTTGAGAGGGCAAGAAAAGGTGATGTGGATGTGGTGATTGGCCCCAGGTCGGCTTTGTTTACACCATTTGAAAATCTTGGATTGATCATCATGGACGAGGAACATGAGGGAAGCTATAAGAGTGATAATCCGCCAAAGTATCACGCCAGGGAGGTGGCGATCGAGAGAGCTTGCCGGGAGGGAGCCAGTGTGATATTGGGATCCGCCACACCTTCGATGGAAAGTTATAAAAGAGCCCTGTCCGGTGAGTTCAGACTGTGGACCATGAAAAAACGTGCGGAGGACAGACCGCTGGCACGGACAAGCATAGTAGACCTCAGGGAGGAACTTAGGAGAGGAAACAGATCAATTATAAGCGATGAATTATCATATGACATAGCAGACAGGCTGGGCAAGGGAGAGCAGGTTATGCTTTTCATCAATAAAAGGGGATATAACAGTTTTGTATCTTGCAGAAGCTGCGGTGAGGCAGTAAAATGTCCTCACTGCGATGTGGCAATGACGAGACATGCTGCAGGAGACAAAAATGGTATCCTGATGTGCCATTATTGTGGATATTCCATGGCCGAACCTTCATCATGTCCTGCCTGTGGATCAAGACTTATAGGTGGTTATGGAGTCGGAACGGAGAAAGTTGAGCAGGAGATACACAGACTTTTCCCTGAAGCAAGGACTCTGAGGATGGACAGGGATACAACATCAAAGAAAAATTCCCATCAACACATCGTTGAGAAATTTGGAAGAGGCGAGGCTGATATTCTGATAGGAACCCAGATGATAGTAAAGGGGCACGATTTTGCCAATGTTACCCTTGTGGGAATATTGCTTGCTGATCTGACATTGTTTAATGGAGATTATAGATCCGGAGAGAGGACATTCGACCTGCTTACCCAGGCTGCCGGAAGGGCTGGCAGGGGCAATATCCCCGGAAAGGTTATAATCCAGACATATAAACCGGATAATTATGTTATCAAAGCCGCAGCGGCTCAGGATTATGAGATGTTTTATGAAACAGAGGCTGCGTACAGATCATTCATGAGATATCCGCCCGAGTGGAATATGATGGTAATAATGGCTGTTGGTGCAGAAGAAGAACAGCTTGCCAATATAATGGATAGGATGTATTCTCTTATAAGAGAAAAATATATGCAAACAGGACATTTGTCTGTTATTGGACCTTCAGAACCGGCTATATCAAGGATCAAGGATATGTACAGGCGGGTGTTATATATAAAGCATCAGGATTATATGGTGCTGGTTAAGATCAGGGATTGCATTGAGCAGTGGTTCAAGGAGAGTGGAGAAGCTGGGGTTAGCGTGTTCTTTGATTTTAATCCTATGAATATGTATTAGATTGGAAAAATATATAGAAAAGAAAAGGAGATTTTTTAGAGATGGCGATAAGAAACATAAGACTTGATGGTGATGATATACTCAGAAAGATATGCAGACCGGTTGCAAAGATGGATGACAGAACGCTGACACTTATAGATGATATGTTTGATACTATGTATGAGGCAAACGGTGTGGGACTTGCGGCGCCTCAGGTTGGAATCCTTAAAAGAATAGTAGTTATAGATATAGGAGATGACAATCCTCTCTGTCTTATAAATCCTGAGATATTGGAGACTGACGGAGAGCAGACAGGAGAGGAGGGCTGCCTCAGTCTTCCTGGTAAATTTGGAACGGTTACGAGGCCGATGCATGTCGTATGTAAAGCGTATGACGAGAATATGGAAGAGTTTACAGTGGAAGGTGAGGGACTGCTTGCCAGAGCCATATGTCACGAGGTGGATCATCTTGATGGAAAACTGTACAAGGATCTTGTTGAGGACGGACTCCATGAAGTTGAGCAGAACTAGACGAAACTATAGATGACGAGGAGAAATGACTATGAAAGTAATATATATGGGAACGCCTGATTTTGCAGTGCACGCTTTGAAATCTATAGTGGAGGCCGGTCATGAGGTTGTTGCCTGCTTTACACAGCCGGACAAGGCAAAGGGAAGGAGTAAGGCACTTCAGCCAACACCCGTAAAGAAACAGGCGTTGGAATATGGGATACCTGTATATCAGCCGGTAAAACTGCGTGATCAGGAGAATGTGGATATCATACGTAGTTTTGCGCCGGATGTGATAGTTGTGGCTGCGTATGGACAGATACTGCCAGAGAGTATACTCAACATACCTGAGTATGGCTGCGTCAATATACATGCATCACTTCTTCCGAAGTACAGGGGTGCGGCTCCTATTGAGTGGGCAATCATAGATGGCGAACAGGAGACCGGAGTAACTACAATGTATATGGCAAAGGGGCTTGATACTGGAGATATGATCGAGAGAGAGGTTGTTCAGATAACTGTAGATGACACAGGAGAATCTCTCACAGATAAGCTTGCAGAGTGTGGAGCAAAGCTGATATTGTCAACACTTAAGAAGCTTGAAGATGGAACTGCGGTCAGAACAGTGCAGGATGACAGCCTCAGCTGTTATGCATCCATGCTTACAAAGAATATGGGAGATATAGATTTTACACAGCCTGCGGAGAAGATAGAGAGACTTGTCAGAGGACTTCAGCCGTGGCCATGTGCATTTACAAAGATCAATGGCAAGGGTGTCAAGATATATGGTGCAAATGTTGTGGATAAGCCTGAAGGTGTGCAGCCCGGGAGTGTGATAAATGTCACAAAGAAATCATTTGCCATAGCGTGTGGAGAGGGTGCCATTCAGATAACGAGACTTCAGCCAGAGGGAAAGAAGCCTATGGATACAGCAGCATTCCTTGCCGGCAACAAATTGATTGATGGACAGCATATCTGATAACAGACAGGAAATAGATAATATGGATAATAATACCAGAGAGGTGGTTCTCACCACCCTGCTAGATATAGAGAAAAATCATACATTTTCAAACATTGCTCTTGGAACAGCACTTCGAGCCAATCAGTTCATGAGCAAACAGGAAAGAGCCTATATAACAAGAATGGTGGAAGGTGTTACAGAACAAAGAATACGGCTGGATTACATAATAGATCAGTATTCCAGAACAAAGGTCCACAGATGTAAACCACTTATAAGATGTGTTCTAAGGATGGGAACATATGAATTGTTCTTTATGGATTCGGTACCTGACTCTGCGGCGTGTAATCTGTGTGTTAAGCTGGCAGCAGATCATGGGTTTGGCAATCTCAGAGGATTTGTCAACGGTGTGCTGAGGAATATTGCAAGGAATAAGAATAACATACAATACCCGGATAAAGACAAGGATCTGTATGGGTATTGTTCGGTGAAATATTCAGTTCCCGATGAGATTATACGGATCATCAGCAGGGATTACGACGAAGAAACAGTTGAGAAGATACTTGCAAGTGGATATGAGGATGTTCCTACCGCAGTCAGGGTAAATACGGACAGGATAAGTGTGGAAGAACTTGAGAAAAAGCTTATCAGTGCCGGTATAAATGTTACAAGGGGAGAGCTCAATAATACCTCACTTCTCATAAGTGGATATGATCATGTGAGGAGAATTCCGGGGTTCCTTGATGGAGAATTTACAGTTCAGGATCAGAGTTCTTGCCTGGCGGTTCTTGCGGCAGGCATACAGAAGGGGGATCTTGTTGTGGATGTGTGTGCTGCACCTGGTGGCAAGACCATGTATGCATCATCGTTGACAGGGCATACAGGCAGAGTGATATCCCGTGATCTGACGGAGAATAAGAAAGAGCTGATAGAGGATAACATAGAAAGACTGGGCATTGGTAACGTAACAGTGCAGGTTCACGATGCAAGGGTGCCTGATGAGTCTCTTGTTGGCAAGGCAGATGTGGTTATTGCTGATCTTCCATGTTCTGGTCTTGGGATAATGGGAAGAAAAAATGATATCAAATACCATGTTAACATGGACAGTATAGATGAGCTTGCAAAATTGCAGAGAGAAATTCTGGATGTTGTGTGGCAGTATGTAAAGCCTGGTGGAACGCTGGTATATTCCACATGTACTATAGACAGCACGGAGAATGAGAGCAATGCGGAATGGTTTGTGAAAAATCATGATTTTGAGCCTGTAAGCCTGGCAGGACTTGTGCCGGGACATGATGGAACAAGTGGATATATCACTCTTGTTCAGGGTGTGGATAAATGTGATGGCTTCTTTATATCGAAGTTCATGAGAGTAATGCAGCAGTGAGATTTAAGATAGTTAGGGTTGGATAAAATGATGGATATAGATGATAATAATGTTCTGGATCTGAGATCTATGAATATGGAAGAACTTAAGAACTGGGTTGTCGGTATGGGACAGCCTGCATTCAGGGCAAAGCAGATTTATCAGTGGTTTCATGTGAAGCTGGCGAAGGAAACTGATGAGATGACTAATCTTCCAAAGAATCTCAGACAACTTATGGACAGCCATGGTATGTATGGTGTGGATGTGGTGACAAGACTTATATCCAGTGATGATGGAACCAATAAGTTCCTGTTCAGGCTTTATGATGGAAACGTAATAGAGAGTGTGCTTATGAAGTACAAACATGGAAATTCGGTGTGTATTTCATCTCAGGTCGGATGCAGGATGGGATGCAGGTTCTGTGCATCTACCATAGGGGGACTTGTAAGAAATCTTGAGGCCTCTGAGATGCTGTCACAGATATATGCAATACAGAGGATAACCGGGGAAAGAGTATCCAATGTGGTTGTGATGGGGACTGGAGAGCCGCTGGATAATTTTGACAATCTGATAAGATTTATAAATATGCTGACGGATGACAACGGACTGAATATAAGCCAGAGAAATGTAACGGTTTCGAGCTGCGGACTGGTGCCTGAGATAAGGAGACTTGCTGACCTTGAGCTGTCCATTACATTTGCACTGTCACTTCATGCTCCAAATGATCAGGCGAGAAGAGAACTGATGCCGATAGCAAACAGGTATTCCATAGCGGAGGTTCTTGATGCGTGTGATTATTATTTTGAGAAGACAGGACGAAGGATCACATTTGAATATTCCCTGGTGAAAGGGCAGAATGATGGTGAGGACAATGCCAAAGAACTGGCACATCTGATCAGGGGACGAAACTGTCATGTAAATCTTATACCTGTCAACCCGATAAAAGAAAGATCGTATGAGAGAGCCGAGAATGGAGCGATAGAACGTTTTAAGAATATTCTGGAGAGAAATCAGATCACAGCAACAGTGAGAAGAAGCATGGGCAGGGATATAGATGCCGCATGTGGACAACTCAGAAGAAAATATGAAGAGCAGAATAATGAGGACAGGACGACAGGAGAATAGTTCGTCTTGTCCTTTTTGGTGTATTGTGATAAAATAGCCAAGGTGGCGTATCGGATTTTAAGATGATGGAGAATAAGAATGAAATCATTTGGAATAACAGATGTTGGCAAAAAGCGTTCCATGAATCAGGACAGTATATTTTTTACAGATCAGCCTATAGGACCTATACAGAATCTGTATATTGTGGCTGATGGAATGGGCGGACATAAAGCAGGGGATGTGGCGTCAAAGACAGCTATTGAAGCGGCAACTGAGTATATAAAGGATTGTGAGATCAATAATCCTGTGTCGCTGCTCAAAAGAGCTATAATATATGCTAACGATAAGGTGTATAAGCTCGCATTGAGTGATCCCGAGGATTATGCTGGGATGGGAACTACGTTTGTTGTTGCAGTTATAGATGACGGTATTATGTATGTCGCCAATATAGGTGATAGCAGATTATATATAGTCAACAGCGAGATAAGACAGGTGACACTTGATCATTCGCTGGTTGAGGAACTGATAAGGAATGGTCAGCTTGACAGGAATAAGGGGAGAAACCATCCTGAGAAGAACATCATAACCAGAGCACTTGGCATAGGTGATGATGTTGTTCCAGACTTTTTTGAGGTGGAGCTTTCAGCTGATGATAAGATTCTTCTCTGTTCAGATGGATTGTCAAATATGATCGAGGACGATGAGATACGGGACATCATTTCAGAGACAGATGATCTTGAAGAAGCCGGTAAGAAATTGGTAGAAAGAGCGAATTATTATGGTGGCAGAGATAATATATCTGCTGTTGTAATAGCCATAGATTGGGAGGAATAGAGTATATATGTTGAATCCGGGAACGATGCTCAGCGGACGGTATGAGATCATAGAATTAGTTGGTTCTGGCGGTATGTCAGAAGTTTATAAAGCAAAGTGTCATGTACTTAACAGGTACGTGGCTATAAAGGTGTTAAAACCGGAATTTAGTTCAGATGTAAATTTTGTTACAAAATTCAGAATAGAGGCACAGTCGGCAGCAGGGCTTTCACATCCTAACATTGTGAATGTGTATGATGTAGGAGAAGATGGTGGGATATACTATATTGTAATGGAGCTTGTGGAGGGAATAACCCTCAAAGAGTATATACAGAAGAATGGCAGGATAGCACCTATGGAGGCCATAGATTTTGCAATACAGATTGCCCAGGGCGTACAGGCTGCCCATGAGCATCATACTATACACAGAGATATCAAGCCGCAGAACATAATAATAGCTAATAATGGAACTCTGAAGGTTACTGACTTTGGTATAGCAAGGGCAGCATCATCAAGCACAACAACTACCAATGCCATGGGAAGTGTACACTACATTTCACCAGAGCAGGCCCGTGGAGGTTTCAGTGATGAGAGAAGTGATATTTATTCGCTTGGTATAACAATGTATGAGATGCTTACAGGTCATGTACCATTTGAGGGGGAGAATAATGTTGCGATAGCTCTTATGCATATACAGGGTGAGATGGTTTCTCCGAGAGAATACTATCCGGATATTCCAACCAGTTTGGAAAAAATCATCCGTAAATGTACTCAAAAGAAACCTGAGAGAAGATACCTCACTGCGAATGCTTTGATTGCAGACCTTAACAGAGTAAAAGAAAATCCAAATATTGATTGTATAGTGGTTCCAAAGGCAAATGTACCTACATCTCCTACAATAGAGATGACCAAGCAAGAGATGGAGATGATCAAGACCGGAAGACAGGTTGAGACAGCAGACACTGCTGAGGTTCCGCCTGTTAAGCCAAGAAGGTCAGAGCCACAGGTCAACAGACCTGTACTTAAGCCTTCACAGTATGATGATCTGTTCCCGGATGATGACGATGACGAGGATGATGCAGATGAGGGTGCATACGGTGATGGCGATAAAGTAGATGAGCAGTACGAAGAAGGCGATGATCTTGATCCTCGTCTGAAGAAGATAATCATGGTTTCCAGTATAGCCATAGCAGCTGTGCTTGCCATACTTGCCATACTTCTCATAGGAAAGATAGCGGGCTGGAATCTGTTTGGCGGAAAGAAGACAGAGAAGAGCACAGATGTCATAACAACAGAGGGAACTAATACCACATCGGAAGAGGCAACAGTACCTATGGTCAATGTAGTTGGTCTGTATAAGACTGCTGCAGAGGAGCAGATGAAGAAGAATGGATTTACAAATTATGAGTTTGTAGAGAAAACTGATGCCACAGTTGAGAGCGGTTATGTAGTATCTCAGAGTGTTGATGAAGGTGTGTCCATTGCAAAGGACGCAAAGATAACCATTGTTATATCATCAGGAAAAGAGAAAACAAAGGTTCCTGATGTACTTGGATATGAAGACAGTCAGGCAACAACAGTGCTCACAGAAGCCAATCTGGTGGTTACTCATGGTTATGCATATGATGACAATGTGGAGAAGGATCATGTAATCTCGACAGATCCGGTTGCAGGAACTGAGGTTGAGGAAGGTTCCACAGTAAAAATAATCATAAGCAATGGAAAAGAAAAGAAGACTGCTGTAGTACCTAATCTTTCAGGAATGACAGAGGCTGATGCTGAAGCAAAACTTGCAGAATGTAATCTTGTTGGCAGTGCAAGCTATGAATATGATGATAATGTGAAAGAGGGAAACATCATATCTCAGGATCCTGAAGTGAATACAGAACTTGATGAGGGCGCAACTGTGTCATATGTGGTAAGCAAGGGACCTAAGACTATAACATATTCAGTATCATTTAGTGGATCTGTTACGAATACAGAGTTTGATTTTGACATGTTCGGAGATGTAAAAGTTAATATATCATATACAATAGGCCGGGAGAGCTATCTTGTATACAGTGGCTCACTTGGCAAGAAAGGATTCCCACTCAGTATAGATGATGCTCAGGGACTTACAGGTATTGAGACGAACAGTGGTACATTTTCAGTCAGCATAACGGACAGTGAAGGCATAGATGTCACATCGAGCTTTAATACAGGTGGCCTGTCAGCTACATTTACACAGGAAGAGGATCAGTAGAGGTGTATATGACTGTTTCAGGAAAAATAATCAAGGGTATAGGTGGTTTCTATTATGTGGATGCTCAGGATGGCAATGTGTATGAGTGCAAGGCCAAAGGGATATTCCGCAACAAGAAGATAAAGCCCCTTGTTGGAGATAACGTTCATATAGAGATACTTGATACAGATAATAATCTAGGTAATATCATTGAGATATTGCCTAGATTTAACTCTTTAATAAGACCGGCAGTGGCAAACGTGGATCAGACGATCATAATATTTGCGGTAAATGAGCCGGAGCCTAATTTTAATCTTTTAGACAGATTTCTTGTGAATATGGAAAAGAGTTGTGTTAAGACTATAATATGTTTTAACAAAAATGATCTGAGCGGAGATTACACAGATGCCTGTGAGTCATATCGGAAAAGTGGATATGAGACGCTGTTCATAAGTGCACGAGAGCAGAAAGGACTGCAAGAACTTCGCAATATTATAAAGGGAAAGACTACTGTTTTTGCAGGCCCGTCGGGGGTAGGCAAGTCATCCACTCTCAATGCCATCAAACCTGATGCCGAAGCGCAGACTGGTGAGATCAGTGAAAAGATAAAACGAGGAAGACATACGACAAGACATTCTGAGCTTATGCATGTAGAGGGGAATACATACATTATGGATACCCCAGGATTCAGTTCTTTGCACGTTGAGGGTATTGAGCCTCAGGATCTCAAAGAGTATTTTCCTGATATTGCAGTGTACACAGGAAAATGCAGGTTTAACATGTGCAATCATGTCAGTGAACCTGACTGCCTGGTAAAGAATGCTGTGGAATGCGGAGATATAAGCCGTATAAGATATGATGATTATGTAATGATATACAATGATTTAAAAGAAAAGAGGAAATGGTAATGCTGATTCTTTCACCTTCACTTTTGTCGGTTGACTTTGCACATATTGCAGATGGAATAAAGGAGCTTGACAGAGCTGGCGTTCCTGCACTGCATCTGGATGTTATGGATGGTTCATTTGTCCCAAATATATCATTTGGGGCACCTGTTATAAAATGTCTGAGGAAGGAGACGAATATGATATTCGATGTCCATCTGATGATAGACGAGCCTGCCAGATACCTTGAGGATTTTAAGAAAGCGGGAGCAGATTGGGTTACGATACATGCAGAGAGTTGTACACATCTTCACAGTACAATCATGAAGATCAAAGAACTTGGAATGAAAGCCGGTGTGGCTTTGAATCCAGCGACACCTGTATCTGTACTTGATTATGTTATGGAAGATATTGATATGGTATTGGTTATGAGTGTTAATCCAGGTTTTGGTGGTCAGTCATTCATACAATCATCTCTGAGAAAGATTGAAGAGGTTAGACGTATGGCCGATGAGAGAGACTTGGATATCAATATAGAGGTAGATGGTGGAGTTAACCTTAAGAATGTGGAAAGTGTGATAAATGCCGGAGCAAATGTTATAGTGGCCGGATCTGCGGTATTTGGCGGTGACGCATACGAGAACAGTTGTGATTTCCTGAGGATTTTTGAAAAGACAGGTAGGAAATAATGAATAGCTTTATTATAATTGCCGGTGGAAGAGTTGATCTGTATTCTCTCAACGGTATTCTTGAGAGACATCTTGAGGACAGTAAAGTTATAGCAGTGGACAAAGGCCTTGAGGTGTGCAATAAAATAGGAATAGTGCCTGATGTGATCGTTGGGGACTTTGATTCTGCAAGTTCCATCGTTGTTGGAGTATATCGTAAGATGGCAAGAAAACAGGCTTCTATACAGTTTGTAGATCTTGACACACATAAGGATCTAACGGATACTCATGTAGCTATCTTACATGCTATTGATGCCGGAGCAACGGATATATATATATCAGGTGTCACAGGGACCAGGATGGATCATACCATGGCAAATATAGGACTTCTCAAGGTGTGTGCTGACAGAAAAGTAAGTGCATATATTGTGGATGACCATAATGTTATAACGATGATCAACACTGATGCGTATATAAACAAGATAGATGGGTTTGAATATATATCTTTTATACCTTATGGAGGTGCAGTTAAGGATGTAACCCTTGAGGGCTTTGAATATACGGTAGAGCATTATCAGTTTGAGATAGGAGACAGCAGGGGTATCAGCAATAAACTGATATCTGAAAATGCCCATATATCAATGGCAGAGGGATACATGATAGTTAATTATAGTAAGGATTGATATATAAATAAAGCGTCACATGGCATAAAAATCAGGTGACGCTTTTTATGTATAGAAGATATGAATCCCGGAAACTTTTGGATCTTCTTCTGGATATATATACAATCTTTCCATTATCCATAGTGATGGTATTCTCATTGTTATCTATAAATTTGACATGTTCCATATTGATAAGACAACCTCTTGTGGGAGAGAAAAATCCGCTTGTATTTAGGAGACTTTCCCAGAATACCATATCCTTGGCAGATATGTATGGTTTGTCAATGGTGTGTATCTGTGTTTTTCTATTATATGTCTCCACCATTATAATTTCATCTAAGTATACAGTTGTAAGGCCGTTTACGTGAGGAATGTTTACTTTTATATTGTATGTATTGGCGGCGTTTATGGCATTCATAAGGCACTTATCAAAACGAGGCCAGTCAATTGGCTTGGTGAGAAAACGAAATGCGTGCAGGCTGAATGCATCATCTATATATTTATCATGTGAAGTGACCATGATAAACAGAGTGTGTTTATTGCGTTTGGACAGTATACGGCATGCATTTATACCGTTTATCCCAGGCATCTCTACATCAATAAAGACAATATCATATGTCAGTTTGCTTTGAACAAGTTCTTTTCCAGAATGATAAATTTCACATCGTGGGATTGAAAGATCGTGAGCTTTAAAATATCGGTTTATATGATTTCTAATATCTATGCAAATATCCGGATTGTCATCGCATATGGCAAATATCATGGCAAGTGTATCCTTTCTGGAAAGTTATTAAGATCAGTGGAACATGTTAATTATTGTGTGGTATTCTCTGGTTGATTCATCATAGGAATACATAATATTACCGTTGTGTGATTCAACTATCTTCTGTATACTCTTGGTGCCAATTCCGTGGTGCAGGGCATCAGGTTTAGTAGTATGAGGAAGATGACTGCTGTCAAATATAGGGGCGATATTACAGGAATTATCTATGGATATAATAGTGTTGGTATCTCCCTTTTCTGAAACGCGTATATCTATGAATGGGTCATCGGTCATCTCGGCAGCACTTACAGCGTTGTCCATAAGATTGCTGAATAATGCAGTGATTTCTTCTGGCTCAAGATAATCGATATTGCATGTCTGTGTATCTGTATGGAGTCGTATGTGTTTACTTTGGCATAGTGACACATACCTGCTCATAAGCATATTAAAATATGTGTTTTTAGTCTGGACAAAATTAGTGTTGAGGGCAGGCGTTGACTCAAGTTTTTTGATATAATTTTCAATGTCAGATGATTTGTTGTTCTGAGCCATCAGAGATATTGCAGTCAGATGGTTCTTGATATCGTGGATCAGGATCCGTTGTTCTGCATCGTGGTTTTCCAGCATCTTATAATAATGGGCCTCATCGGCTTCCATCTGAAGATTTTCCTGAAGACGTAACATTTCCTGATGTTTGCTGTTGGAGTAATTCTGAACCCAGAATACAAGAATGTTGACAGCAATCAGGCAAAAAGAACATGACACTATCAGAATTTCGTGCAGTCGTGGAAGTATATTGCTTGAGCATATATAAAACAGTATTATAAGAATTACAAATGAAAGTATAGGTATGAAAGCCAGTAGTATGTTCTCCAGAGTATATACCATACGTGGCTCTTTATATATATTCATAAGTTTAGCCAATATGTACAGTGTAAATATATACATAGATTTGCATATGAACAGATATAAAACAAACAGTTCATTACGCATATCAGCGACATCAAAGAACGGAAAAACAGCACCAATTATATTGCCGGTTATCAGTTCTGTTGTAGTCATGAGTATGGTCATCATAATTGTATTAAATAGTGCAGAACCTATGGACACATCAAAACATATAAGGAGTATCAACAGATTGAATACTAAAAATGATGCTCCGTTGAGAACAAAATTATGTGCAAATGATAATAAAAACTGTAAAAAGTAGAATATGGATGTTGTCAGTATTACCTTTGAAAATTTGATCCTGGATTGGTATACGAAATTAAAATAGGTAAAGGCTATTGTGCCCTCAATAAAATAAGTAATTATGTAAGTCAATATCTGTGACATATCGTTCCCCTTAGTACGTTGTGTGATAATTGGAATATTGTTGAACCGCACAATACATTAATTACAATACATTAATTATATTACAAAAATGAACATAAAAAAGTGTTATTTGTGAGACAAAACAAAATATTTTTACACGTTTCGATACTGAATAACCGCTTAGACAGAAAAAGTGACCGTTGGAGCAGACTGTATGGATTTTGATCAGATACAGGTGTACAGTTGTATATGTTAAGCGCTTACATAATTTTTTGAAAGGGGCTAATATATTATGAAGAGAACAGATAAGACAGGGAAGATCGCATCAGTAGTTTCAGGAATTCTTACAGAGGAGTTAAAGCTCAGAGCTAACTCAACATCATGTATCCTTATGCATCAGCCAAAGGAGCCAAAGGGCATGGAAAGATTTAAGAAAGAGAATAGATAATGAAAAAAAAGCTGATCATATGGCTGATCGATAAAAAGGCGATATCTGAGGAAGATGCAGAGCTTTACGAATATGCACTTGATAGTCTGATGTTTATGTTTTTTCCGCTTATGATATTTATCGTACTTGGAATTGCCATGGGAGATGTGCTTTGCTGTTTCTTTATCATGGGCACATTCCTGACAATCCGGCGCTATGCGGGAGGATTTCATGCTGAGAGTCCGGTTGTATGTCTGGTGGCATCCACGATCATATTGCTGGCATCGTACTTTGTCCCCCGGGTAATGCCGGAGACAGTTACGTTAATACCAGTATCTGTGGCTGCAGCGGTTATTGTGGGACTTGTCAGTCCGATAGAAAATAAGAATAAACTGCTTACAGCAGATGAGAAACATCGGAATAAGATCAAGACAATTGTCGTTTCAGCTATATGGTTATGCATAGAGACAGCAATGTACATTGCAGGAATATATATATATTGTGTAAATATCGCAACAGGTATATTTCTGGTTTTGTGCATGCAGCTTCTTTGTGTATTTACCAGACGTCGTGTATGATGTCAGAGCAAATTTAATGCCCATAGATGACTGTATATATTATATGGTCATTTATGGGCATCATTTTTGCAGTTTCATTTATTTTTTCTTAGAGTTCTTTTTGTTCTTCTCGTTTATTTTCTCTTTTATCTTGTCGTGTTTTTCAGAGACTTTATTTTTGGCGGTTGATTTCTTCTTGACAGTGGCAGCGCAGTCAGAAAATGCAGTTGTATCAGCTGGAGTGGTTTCTGGAGGCTGCTTTTCCGTAGTAGAACTGTCTGTATGCTCGCTGTCGGCAGATGTATCAATCATATTCTGACGTATCTGCTTCAAACTTTCGTCAAAACCTTCCGTTATAGGATCGGCATACATGGATGTGTAATATACATACAGAGCCTTGTATTCCTCTGATGTCTTGTAGCCGGTAATATATATATGGCCATGCATTTCATCCATATGTGTTCCTCGGATCTTCTTGGCAATGTGGAGTCCGATGTTCTTACAGTGGCTTCCGATACGATCGAGACTTGTGAGTATATCAACAAGAGCAAAACCACCAGGTATTCCACATTCACCCATCTGAAGACGGATAACGTGGTGATCCTTTATGAGTTCAGTGATCTCACTTATAGTCTGAGCCAGTGGTTCAATTCTGGAAATGGCCTGAAGATCGTCCTCCTTAAATGCACTGAGTGTCATATCTATAATATTGTCAGTTGCCTTGAGTGCGGTCCGTATCTCATGCATTCCCTGTTCAGAGAAATTGATCTTTTCTTCAATTATATTTCTTGATACAATAAGCAGGTTCTCACAGTGATCACCGATTCTTTCCATATCGCTCAAACTGTTTAGGAGCTCAGATACATCAAGTCGTTCAGCTCTGGACATATTATTCTGTGATGTAACTTTGAGCAGGAAATTATTAAGGGAACTTTCACATCTGTCGATGAAATCTTCGTTCTCCTCAAGTTTGGCAGCATCTTCCTCATTATATCCTGATATAAGCCTGCATGCTATTGCAAAATTCTCACGGATACAGTCAGCCATGGAGAACATTACATTTCTTGCCTGTGATATAGCGATAGCAGGAGTTGATATAAGTCTTGGGTCAAGCGTTGCAAGTTCTTTGTCGATTTTGGATTCTTCGTCGTCCTTGATGATCTTTCCGGTTACTTTGGCTACCTGATTGGAGAATGGCAGAAGAATCAAACTTGTTATGAAATTGAACATGAAATGAACATTTGCAATATTACCACGATTTACAACTTTATCCATAAATGGCATATCAATGAAAAGCTGAAGTCCATATATAATAATTACAAAAAATACTGCACCAAATATGTTGAAAAGAAGATATGACAGAGATACTCTCTTGGCTTTTTTGTTTGCGCCGATTCCACCAAGTATGATGGTCATACATTTACCAATGTTCTGTCCTATAATAATAGGAATGGCTGTTCCGTAAGTTACAACGCCTGTGGATGATATGGCTTGGAGAATTCCGACTGATGCTGACGAGCTCTGAATAATAGCTGTGAGGACCAGACCAATAAGTATTCCCAATAATGGATTGTTGAATGATGTGAAAATGTCCTGAAAGCTTTCTGATTCTTTGAGAGGTGCAAATACCCCCTCCATGGTGTTCATTCCAAGAAAGAGAATACCAAGACCGACAAGAATACTTGCGATATCACGCTTTTTGTTGTTGCTTGTGAACAGAATTATAAAAGCACCTATACATATGAGAATAGGGGCAAATGATGACGGTTTTAAAAGTTTGAGTAAAAAACTTGTCTCAGCAAGGTCGCCAAGACGAAGTATCTGGGCTGTGGCTGTACTACCGATATTTGCTCCGAATACAACAGGTATGGCCTGACCAAGTTTCATGATACCGGCATTGACAAAACCAATGAGCATAATAGTGGTTGCTGCTGAACTCTGAATTATTGCAGTAACAGCAGTACCAAGGGAAAATCCTTTGACGGTACCGATAAACTGGTTTTTACCAGTAGTGAGTTTTTCAAGAACTTTTTCAAGACTTCCACCAGCCAGGTTCTTGAGTGAGGCACCCATGAGATTCATTCCAAAAAGGAAAAGACCCACACCTCCAAGCAATGTTAAAATAGAAAAAAAATCCACAATTATAGTCCTCCTATGTAATGTGTAAAAAATATGTAATTAAGATGTAAAATAGCCCATTTAAATTCGATTATATCACAAGGATAGTTTTTGTACTATTGAAAAAAACATGCAAAAGTGACAAACATTTCGTCAAATGTTACAATAAATGGAGGTTAGTATATCATAAATAAGATAGTGGCAGTCAGGTTTTAATTATGATAAAATAGGCGCGAGACAGTGAAAAAGATAGGAGATGCAGGATATGTCTGTATTTAGTGATAAGAGAGTATTTGGAATAAAAAGAAAAAATTCCAGTGGAATAGCCACTGCGGGACAGGTGTGTGCCAATGATGTGATCCTCTGGGTTATTTTTCTCCTTCCAATAAATATAGTGCTTCATGGGGCAGGCCAGTGCTTCGTGGCAATAGGACTGTTCGCCGGGAATGTCATAGGATGGATATTTTTGTCAAAACGAATGAATTCATATGCGGAGATTTCGCCCAAAAAGATCCATAACGCCCCGGAACTTTTTGCAGCCAGATACGATTCGTGGATATTGAAGGATCTGGTGTCAGTTGTGTGGATTTTTACACTGGGACTTATACTTGTGTCAGTGCTCAAGGTTATTGTGTCGGTTGCGGCGTATTTCCTTGGTATGAGTGAGACGATATGTCTGGCAGTCATAGTGGCATTCCTGGTATTGGCTACAATTATGGTGGACAATAAACTTATGGGAATATTCAAGACTATTGTGTTCATCATGGTTATAGTGGCGTGTATGTTCATGATCGTGGCAGTGTTCTATAAGATGGATGTCAGGGAGATCCTGAATAATTATAGAAGAGCACGTCTTGCCGGTGGAACAAGTATATACCTTAATATACTGTATTATGATGGAGAGAGACTTGGAGTGGGGAAAGCAATATCCATGGCCGGGATAGGACTTGGATGTATAGCCATGCCGCTCATGTACAAAGGAGTCATCAATATCAGGGATGTAAAAGAGCTTGATGCCGGAAGAATATGCGCGATAGTGTTTGAGGGATTTACAGTTTTGCTAAGCAGCATGCTTGCACTTCTGGTGGTACCAGTGCTGTATCCGGATAGCGTATATCCATATATGAATTCATTTCAGGTGTACAATCTCATGCTTAAACGTATACTGGGAAATTCCACATATGCATATGCAGGCAGATTTGTGATACTTATGGTATTCATCATTGCAGTTGTTGTAATGCTTGAATCGCTTATGAGAAATATATGTGAGCATATAAGAGGACTTATACCAACTACAAACAGAGCTGGTAAAACCACAAAACTTGTTATAGATATAAGTGTGGTTGTGTTTACCGGGATAGTAGTATTCCTGATAGGGCACTTTGTAGAATATGGTCGGGAAAGAGTTATAGCAGGAAGCTGGAATCTGTGTGCAGCGGCATTGGCAGCACCGCTCATGTGCACATTGATGTATAGAAATTCCACAAAAACCGGTATATATGCAGGATTAATATCTGGGATACTGGCATTTTTTGCGTGGAATTACGCTCCGTTTATAAAAAATAGCACATTTGTCACGGAATTGGATCTGAGTTGTGGTGTTGTGGGATTCGTTATAAGTATGGTCGTATGTGTACTGTTCAGTATGTTTACTAAAAAGAACAGAAAAGATGAGTTGGAAATTTTTGACCGGATGATGGCAGATCAGGCATGATCGGAGGAAATATGAGATATAAGATAGCATGCGTTGGCAGGATAAAAGAAGATTATCTAACGCAAATTATAGAGGAAGACAGAAAGGCTGTTAACAGACATGACGAGCTTATCATATGTGAGGTTCCAGATGAACAGATTCCTCGTAAGGCGAGTGACAAAGTGAACGCCAGAATAATCAATACAGAAGCTCAGAAACTGAAAAATGTTATAGAAAATGATGAATATATAATTGCGCTGTGCATAGAAGGCCGTAAGACAACCAGAGAGGATCTGAGAAAGCAAATTGTAAAGGCTGAGAATCTGGGTAGAAATACAGTAACATTTGTAATAGGTGGATCGCTTGGCCTTGATCCGGAGATTACACAGAGAGCGGATTATAAAATGAGCGTATCAGAAATGACATTTCCGCATCAGCTCATGAGGGCAGCTTTGGTTGAGCAGATCATGCTGATATCAGGTGAAATGGTGTGAATTCATATTATTTGTGATATGTGATATTGTTCAATATGGTGTATGCGCGGTATATCTGTTCAGACAGTAAAGCAGCAGACATATCATTTGAAGGAGATATGGTACATACTGCAAATCTTGACATGTTGTTATAGAGTGACTCATCGTAGCCGATGTAATAGTTGATTCTGGATATTCCCCCGGTTGTAAGTGTGTTTATGGAGGATGCATATGCCTCAGATGATATGGTGTTGTCATTGCACAGGGCATAGTTTATACAGTTTTTTCCTGATGTGAATTTAATCTTATTCGGTACACATACTACTTTCAGATGGCAGTATGGTGACAATCTCTTGATATATTCAGCAATTGACCTCTGACACAGAGGGTTGATTTTTTTCTGGTTAACGTATATGTTAATATCCATGTGGTTTCTCCAATATATGATGTTAGTCGATAAGATAAGCATTTATTATTATATAACAAATGAAAACGCATGGCAAATTACATAAGATGATCATGGAGGATATTATGAATAAAAAGATATTAGCTCTTGATATTGATGGGACTCTCACCAACACAGAGAAAGAGGTTACACCCAAAACTTTGGAGAAGCTGGTTCAGGCACAGAGGGAAGGTCATATAGTGGCTATAGCTTCCGGAAGACCTCTGCCAGGCATAAGAAAGATTGCAGATACGATACGCCTTGACGAATTTGGTGGATATGTTCTTGCTTTTAATGGTGGCCGTATCGTGAATTATTCTACAGGAAAAGTAGTGTATCAGGCAGTTCTTGACAATGACATTGTCAGGGAGATATATGATTATTGTGTAAAAGCGGGCTGCGGCATGGTCACATATGATGGCGAACGGGTTATAACCGGAACAGCAATAGATGGGTATATGACATTTGAGGCCAGTATTAATCATATGGAGCTCATGAGACTTGACAACTTCAGGGAATATATAGATTTTCCTCTTAACAAATGCCTAATAACGGCGGAACCCGCCAGGGCTGAGGTTATAGAGCAGGAACTTATAGACCGATTTGGAAGCAAGGTGAATATATTCAGATCTGAGCCATATTTTGTGGAGATCATGCCGCCTGATGTGCACAAGGCTGCATCACTGGAAAAATTATTAGAGATAACGGGATTTGACAGAGAGGATCTCATAGCATGCGGGGATGGATACAATGATCTGACAATGATAGAATATGCAGGGCTGGGTGTTGCTATGGCCAATGCACAGGATGTTGTCAAGGAACATGCGGACTATATAACACTTTCAAATGATGAAGATGGCCTGGTCCCTGTTATTGATAAGTTTGTACTGGGCAATTGACTGCGGAGTATTAAAAAAATGTGAATTATTCGTATTGCGTTGAATTTGACAATATTTTGTAGTAAAATGCATATGCCGTATGGGTAGCAGTAAAAAATCAGAAAGTCCCTTATTGCGTGGCTTTCACAGTAATCTAGGAGAATATTATGAGAAATAATGATAATAGCTACGATCATGACAGCGAAAAGCCAGTTAGGAACAGAAACTATACCGGTGAGATGTTGTTTGACGATGACGATAACTACGATGATGATGCGGATGATTACAGCTATGATAAAAGTTCAGAAGCGGATGTCTATTCGGACAGCGCTTTTGCACCAGGAGCTTTGGATGAGCCTGAGGCAGAAAGCTCTGACGCAGAAAACGAGGAGGCAGATGATTCCAACTATCCGGATGACGGTTATGCGGATGATATCGATGGACAGAATATGAATGATAAAGCTCGAAAAAAGAAGAATAAAGTATGGGGTATCATACTTGCAATAGAGATTGTTGCGGTTATTGTTATAGGTATTTTGTTTGCAAAAGCTTACATTAACAACACATATAATAAGATGCAGTATAACGAACTTAAGAATACGCATATCAATGATGACCTTGATGAGGCATCGGTCAAGAAGATGACAGGATACACCAACATTGCACTTTTTGGTATAGATACCAGAGACTCTGGCATGGTGGATGATGGAGTAAGATCTGACAGTATTATAATCTGCAGTATCAATAATGATACCCAGGAGGTAAAGCTTGTTTCTGTTTACAGGGATACTTATCTGGAACTGTGCAATGACAGTCAGTCATATGAGAAAGCTGCCCATGCATATGCATATGGTGGTGCACAGGGAGCAGTCAATATGCTCAACAAGAATCTGGATCTGAATATCACAGATTATGTAGCAGTTAATTTTACAGCATTGACAGAGGCTATTGATGCACTTGGAGGAATTGATATAGAGCTTAAAGAAGAGGAGCTTTACAAGCTGAATCAGTGTATTGATGAGCAGATGGGTGTAAATGGAATATATTCTGACTATGTATACGATACAGGTGTGGTTCATCTGAATGGTGTGCAGGCAACTGCATATTCAAGAATAAGAAGTACAGACGAGGGCGATATCACAAGAACATGGAGACAGAGAACAGTCATATCCAAGATGATAGAGGCGGCCAAGAAAGCTGGAATATCAAAGCTGATGGATTGTATCAATGTGGTTGTTGATGATGTAGCATCAAGTCTTACGGAGTCAGAGATCATGAATCTTGCAAAGTCATGCTTTGATTATAAGCTGTCTACAACAACAGGATTTCCGTTTACTATAGCAGCACCGACCATGGATGATGGTGTAAGTTATGTGGTTGCATGTGATCTTGCAACCAATGTCACTGCACTGCACAGATTCCTGTTTGACGATCAGAATTATACTCCTTCAACTACAGTTCAGACTATAAGCCAGAACGTAGTGTGGGCATCGGGGTATGAGAACCAGCTGGATCTCAGTACATTTACAGTTCAGGATGATGTGGATTCCATAGTGAACACAGAATCGGATGACAGTGGATACTAGAATCATATATGAATACACAAAGTCATATCTTCAAAATCATGTAGATATGGCTTTTCTTTTTGTTTGAAATATATGGCTTATGTGATATACTATCTAGGAATGTGCGGACATGTTCCTGAATATAGGATAATGTACGAACCAAACATATAATATACAAAGGACGGATATTGAGTTATGAAGATGGACAGAATTCTGCTTAAGATGAGCGGCGAAGCCCTTGCCGGTGATAAAAAACATGGATTTGATGAAGAGACAGTAAGGGATGTGTCAAATCAGGTAAAACAGATAGTTGATAAAGGAATACAGGTGTGTGTCGTTATTGGCGGAGGTAATTTCTGGAGAGGAAGAACATCAGACAATATGGACAGAGTCAAGGCCGATTCCATAGGAATGCTTGCAACTGTGATGAACTGTATATACACGGCTGACAGCTTCAGGAGCTGCGGTATAAAGACACATATAATGACTCCGTTTGTATGTGGAAATATGACAGAGCTGTTTGACAAAGATAAGGCTATTTCATATATGGAACAGGGGGAGGTCGTATTTTTTGCAGGTGGTATAGGCCATCCTTATTTCTCAACAGATATGGCGACAGTTCTCATGGCTATAGAAGTTCAGGCAGATGTAATTCTTTCAGGTAAAGCTATAGATGGAGTATATGACAGTGATCCAAAGATCAATCCTGATGCCAAGAAGTATGATGCCATGAAGATGAGCGATATAGTTGATAATAAGCTGGGGGTTATTGATCTTGCATCTGCAGTGCTTGCGATGGAGAATAAAATGCCTATGATGCTCTTTGGATTGAATGATGAGAACAGCATCGTAAAGGCTGTTACAGGTGGATTCACAGGAACATATGTGAATGCTGAGTAGAGAATAATAAACAAGAATAATATATATTTTCAGGAGGATTAATAATGTTAACACAGTATGAAGAGAAGATGCAGAAATCAGTTGACAATCTTGAGGCCGAGTATGCAACCATAAGAGCAGGTCGTGCAAATCCAAATATTCTTAACAAGATAAAGGTTGAGTACTACGGTGTTCCAACACCTATGCAGCAGCTGGCAAATATAACAGTACCTGAGGCGAGGACACTTATGATCGCACCATGGGAGCCATCTCTTGTCAAGGAGATAGAAAAAGCCATTATGAATTCAGATCTTGGGATAACACCTAATAATGATGGCAAGAATATCATTCTGAATTTCCCAGAGCTCACAGAGGACAGAAGAAAAGAACTTGTGAAGGATATTAAGAAAAAGGGCGAAGGTGCAAAGGTAGCTATAAGAAATATCAGAAGAGATGCTAATGATGTAATAAAGAAGATGGAGAAGAATGGCGATATAAGTGAAGATGAGCTTAAGGATAATGAGGATAAGATCCAGAAGCTTACAGACAAGTATGTGGGACAGATCGATAAAGCTATTGAGTCAAAATCAAAGGAGATCATGACTGTATAAGGTGCATCTCTAAGGTGAAATATGGAGATTATATGAATAGAGAGATTAACGGAGAAATACTTAACATACCGGAGCACGTTGCAGTTATCATGGATGGAAATGGAAGATGGGCCAAGAAAAGATTCATGCCGAGAAATTATGGACATGCCCAGGGCGCAAAGGCGTTGGAAGCCATATGTGAGAATTGTGATAAGCTGGGAATAAAATATCTTACCGTATATGCTTTTTCTACAGAAAACTGGAAAAGATCGGTTGAGGAAGTAACAGGCATAATGAATCTTTTCAGAAAGTACCTGGTTGACAGTGTGGAGAGATCCAATAATGCAAATATGAAAGTCAATCTCATAGGCAAAAGAGAAGGACTGCCAGGGGATATTGTACAGAAAATGGACGATTTGGAGAGACTGACATCTGGAAACACAGGACTCCAATTCCATATTGCAATCAATTACGGTGGACGTGATGAGATAGTGCGTGCGGTGCGAAAGATAACTGAGGATGTGAAGAATGGAAAGCTTATCAGTGGGGATATAGATGAGGTGTTGTTCAGCAATTATCTGGACACGGCAGGAATCCCAGATCCTGATTTGCTCATAAGAACCAGCGGTGAGGAGAGGACTTCTAATTTCCTTCCGTGGCAGCTCGCATATTCTGAGTTCTATTTTACAGATACTCTGTGGCCAGACTTTGATATGGATTCATTGATAGAGGCTGTTAGATATTACAACAAGAGAGAGAGACGATTCGGTGATGCAAAATAAAAATCCGGAGGACTTATAGATATGAAACAAAGAGTTATCAGTGGCGCAGTTCTGGTGGTGATACTTGCGATCACGTTGTATTTTGGTGGCGCAGTAACATGTGGAGTAATGGCGTTTGTATCTCTGATAGGCAATATGGAGTTGCTCAGAGTTTATGGGATAAACAGGAAGACTCCAGGAATTGTGTGCTATGCTGCAACAGTGTTATATTATATAGCCATATATATGGGAAAAACGGAAATATTGTTACCGATGATGGTCATATATCTTTTGGTTATGCTGGCAGTATATGTACTTACGTTTCCAACATACACTGATAAGCAGATTATGGCAGCTTTTATGGATTTCTTTTATGTAAGTGTGATGCTGTCATTTGTGTATTTGATAAGGGATATGAAGCACGGACTCGTGCTTGTATTGCTCATTTTTGTGAGTTCATGGATCAATGATACATGTGCATATTTTGTCGGAAGAGCACTTGGAAAGCATAAGATGGCTCCGGTACTCAGCCCTAAGAAGAGCATAGAGGGTCTTATAGGTGGAATTGTTGGCGCAGGTGTATTTGGTGTGGTGTTTGGCATATTATTCAACAATTACGTTGAATCAATGAATTATGCACCAGCAGTATTTGCAGTTGTAGGAGCGGTTGGTGCACTTCCTGCAGTTATAGGAGATCTGGCTGCATCGGCAATAAAAAGAAACAATAATATTAAGGACTACGGAAAATTAATTCCGGGTCATGGTGGAATATTAGACAGATTTGACAGCATAATATTTACAGCACCGATAATCTATTATTTATTGATATATCTGTTGTAAGATGTCTGTTGTATTAAAGTGCATTGTAAGATAATGTATTTTGTCGGGGAAGAGATAGGCAGTGCTCAGTTAACAGCTGGATACTGCCTATTATATTCCGTGTGACAACATAGGAGGAACATCATGAAGAATGTTGCAATAATAGGATCAACAGGTTCTATTGGAACCCAGACACTGGAGATAGCCAGAGCAAATAAGGATATTAATATTGTGGCACTGGCAGCCGGAAAGAATATAAAACTTCTGGAGGCTCAGACCAGAGAGTTCAGGCCACAGATTGTTGGAATATGGTCCGAGAGTGATGCTGAGGATCTTCGGCAGAGACTTGCTGATATGGATATCAGAGTGGTGTCAGGCATGGATGGACTTATAGAGATTGCAGAGTTTTCGGACTCGGAGATATTGGTTACTGCAATTGTGGGAATGATAGGTATAAGACCTACGATCGCAGCGATAAATGCAGGTAAGGACATAGCTCTTGCAAATAAAGAAACGTTGGTTACAGCAGGGCATATCATTATGCCTCTTGCAAAGAAAAAAAACGTGTCCATACTTCCAGTCGACAGTGAACATTCAGCCATATTTCAGAGCCTCCAGGGAAATGTGCATGGTGATGTGGAAAAAATTCTGCTCACAGCTTCGGGAGGACCGTTCAGGGGAAAAGATACGGAATATCTCAGACATGTCAGGGTTGAGGATGCGCTCAAACATCCGAACTGGAGTATGGGCAGAAAGATAACTATTGATTCAGCCACCATGGTAAATAAGGGACTGGAGGTCATTGAGGCAAAATGGTTGTTTGATGTTGACCCTGAAAATATACAGGTTGTTGTACAACCTCAGAGCATTATTCATTCAATGGTCGAGTACAGGGATGGGGCAGTTATAGCACAGCTCGGAACCCCGGATATGAAATTGCCGATACAGTATGCCCTGTTTTACCCGGAGAGAAGATTCCTGACAGGAGACAGGCTTGATTTCTGGAGTATTGGGTCAATTCTTCTGGAGAAGCCTGATATGGGAACTTTCAAGGGTTTAAGGTTTGCGTATGACGCAATAAAGGTTGGGGGATCCATGCCAACGGTATTTAATGCTGCAAATGAATGTGCGGTTGCAAAATTCCTGGATGGTAAGATAAGATTCCTAGATATATACAGCATAATAGAAGAGTGCATGTCACTTCATAATGCAATAGATGATCCTGATGTATCACAGATACTTGATACTGAAAGATGGGTATATGATTTGGTAGAAAGCAGGTGGTAGATTGAACATAATTCTTATAATACTTGTATTTGGTGTTATTATATTTTTCCATGAACTTGGTCATTTTATGGTTGCTAAGATCAATCATATATCTGTTCTTGAGTTCTCAATGGGACTTGGACCTAAACTTTTTTCATTTACCAAGAAAGAGACAAAATATTCTCTGAGACTTATTCCTCTGGGTGGCTATTGTATGCTGCTGAGCGAGGGCGAGGAAGGCCATGAAAATGATGAGAATGCATTTGAGAAGAAATCAATATGGGTGAGAATGGCAGAGGTTCTTGCCGGCCCATTTATGAACATAGTTATTGCCTTTATATTTTCTGCTGTTATCATACATTTTTGCGGAACAGATCCTGCGACTATAGGTAAGGTGTATGACAGTGAACTTGCACAGGACAGTGAATATTCTGATATCGTCAAGGAATTTAATGGAGTATATCCCGCTGAAAAAGCCGGAATAGAAGATGGCGATACTGTTTTGGAGATAGGCGGAAGCAAGATCAAGAATTTCAGAGAACTTCAGATATATCTGGAGATATATGGGGATGGTTCACCTATAGATCTCAAGATGCAGAAGCCGAATGGCTCAGTGTATGATACGACAGTGTACCCCATGGAGACAAGTTCGGGATATAAAGTGGGAATCATAAGCTGTGGATATGTTCTGCCCAAAAATTTCGGTGAGCTCATGAAATATTCGGCATATGAAGTTAGATATTGGGTGAAAGCTACATTCCTTAGTCTGAAACTTATCGTTACAAGGCAGGTAAGTTCAGATGAAGTATCTGGACCTGTGGGCGTTGCAAAAAGTATGAATGATACATTTAATGAGGCTGCAAAGGTTGATGTTCTGACCGTTCTTCTCAATTGGATGAATTATATAGTACTTCTATCGGCAAACCTTGGAATTATGAATATGTTGCCGATACCGGGACTTGATGGAGGAAGATTCCTTTTCCTTCTGATAGAACTTATAACGCGTAGGAAGGTTCCTAAAGAAAAGGAAAACATAGTTACTGTCATTGGCTTTGTTATTGTAATGATGCTTATGATTGTTATACTGTTCAATGATATCAAGAATGTATTTTTTAGTTGATAGGAGGAAAGGCGCCAGTGCTTATCAGGGGCACTGGCGCTGCGAATATATATGAAGACAAGAGAGATACGTATAGGAGATAAGGTAATAGGTGGTGGGAATCCAATATTGATTCAGTCCATGACCAATACAAAGACCAGCGATGTTGAGGCGACGGTTGCCCAGATACTGCAGCTTGAGAAGGCGGGATGTGACATCATAAGGTGTACAATAAATGATGAGGCGGCTGCTGAGGCTGTTCCTGCTATAAAGAAGCAGATCCATATTCCGCTTGTGGGTGATATCCATTTCGACTACAGATTGGCTATAAAGGCGATAGAAAACGGAGTGGATAAGATCAGGATCAATCCTGGAAACATAGGTGGACAGGAAAAACTGGCAAAAGTTGTTGAAGCTGCCAGAAAGAGAAATATACCTATCAGGGTTGGCGTAAACAGTGGATCCCTTGAAAAGGAACTGGTGGAAAAATATAACGGAGTAACTGCCGAGGGAATAGTGGAAAGTGCTCTTGACAAGGTCCGTATGATAGAGGAGCTCGACTACCATAATATAGTCATAAGCATCAAGTCATCTGATGTAATGATGTGTGTGAGAGCTCATGAACTGATCGCAGACAAGACAGATTATCCTCTACATGTGGGTATAACAGAGTCGGGAACTGTTACAAGAGGCAATATCAAATCTGCAGTGGGACTTGGAATTATACTTCATGAGGGAATAGGAGATACCATCAGGGTGTCACTTACAGGAGATCCAGTAGATGAGATATTGTCCGCAAAGCTTATACTCAAGGCACTTGGTCTTCGCAAGGGCGGTGTGGAGCTGGTATCGTGTCCTACATGTGGACGCACGGAAATAGATCTGATAGGTCTTGCTAATAAGGTTGAAAAACTGGTGTCAGATTATGATCACCTGAATATAAAAGTGGCAGTTATGGGGTGCGTTGTAAATGGCCCGGGAGAGGCCAGGGAGGCAGATCTTGGGATTGCCGGAGGCAAGGGCTGTGGACTTCTTATTAAGAAAGGTGAGATAGTCGGAAGACTCAGTGAGGATGAATTTATACCTGCACTTAAGCGTGAATTAGATAATTGGAGTGAGTAAGAATTGAACAACGATGATCGTGTTTTGAAACAAGAGAATATAGATCAGATGTATGCGGATCAGATGCAGGCCCAGATGGATTACGAAGCCCAGATGGCAGAGCAGGAGAAGTATGAAAGTGAGATTTATTCTGATATGCAGAAGGAGAGCACGGATTACACTTATGCAGATGGACACGACTCGGACTGGCATATCGCGGATGAGATGGATGAAGATGCCTCGGACGAAGAATCGGTTAGTGATGGAGACTCCGGCAAAGTGGACGCAGGCAGAGAGACGGATAATCATGCATCGGAAGAAAGAACGGCGCATAGAGAAGAGAACAATGACACTCCTGCTGCAGCGGCTTCAGATGCCGGAAATGAGCAGGCAGAGCTCTTTATGACGGTGTTTCCGGGAGTGGAGATGAACGGCGAACTTGCCGGGTTGTTCGATGAGGTGTTTGTAACTAAGGTCACCATATATGACAGCAGGAATATTCTGGAGGTTGATATCCGTTCAAGACACATAATCAGCAGGCCGAATATTGAGAAGGCGGAGGAGTGCATCAAAAAATATCTTCAGAACAGCAGAAGATATACAGTAAAGATAAACGAACACTATACTCTGTCCACTCAGTATAATCTCGAGGCTATTATAAAAGCCTATGAGGACAGTATATTATATGATATAAGATCATTTAGTAATGTTGGGTACAGACTTATAGCGAGATCAGTAGGTGATTGGTACTGCGATGGTGATGCTGTAACCATAGCCATAGAGGACAGTAAGATCGCACATATACATGCCGAGAAGATCAAGGCATATATGGAGGATATGTTTCAGAAGAGGTTTGACCTGAGTGTGAATGTCGCATTTGAGTACAGCGAAGCGGACAAGGAGAAGCTCAGAAGGGCAAGTGCACTTGTGGAGCAGCAGAAGATAGATGCGATATTGAATAACCTGAGGGATCATGGAGACATCATAGTTGATGGTAAGGCCGTGGACAAGGACAAGCTTGGTATTTCAAAGAAGTCTGATAATAAAGATGAAGGACATAAGCAGGAGGAGACAAAGACTGCTCTTGCAGCTTCAGGCGGTGATACGGGTCACAAGAATGGTGGAGACAAGGAAAAGTTTGGTAGAAGACGAAGATATTCAGACGATCCTGATGTGTTCATCGGAAGAGATGTGGAGGGCAAGCTTTTGGAGATATCCAGTATAAATGATGGTATCGGAGAGGTTGTCATCCATGGTCAGATCATGAGTACTGAGGAGAGAGAACTCAGAAATGGCAAGATCATACTGACAGGATACATAACTGACTTCACGGATACCATTGGATTCAAGATGTTTTGTACCCCCGAGGATATGGAAGTGTACAGAGAGGAGATTCAGAAGGGCAAATTCTACAGGATGAAGGGTCTGGCTGAATTTGATTCGTATGCCAAGGAGGTCATGATATGCAGGGTGCTTGGCATGAAGCATATACAGGATTTCCGTGTGCCAAGGATGGATACATATCCAGAAAAGCGTGTTGAGCTTCACATGCATACTAAGATGAGCGAGATGGACAGTGTGGTTGATATAGAAACCATCGTGAAGCGTGCCAGTGACTGGGGCCATCCGGCCATAGCAATCACAGACCATGGCGTTGTCCAGGCATTCCCTATAGCCAATCATACCAAGGGCCTCAGAAAGGATTTCAAGATCATATACGGTGTCGAAGGCTATTTTGTCGATGATCTTAAGGATCTTGTCAAGAATTCGCGGAATCAGAGCCTTGATTCTGAATATGTAGTATTTGATATAGAGACCACAGGACTTTCCAAGAAACACAACAAGATCATAGAGATCGGTGCAGTCAAGGTGAAGGACGGAGAGGTAATTGATACCTTCTCCGAATTTATAAATCCAGGTGTACCAATTCCTTATCAGATAGAGCAGCTCACATCCATCAACGACGACATGGTAAAGGACGCGCCTATGTATGATGTGATAGTGCCGAGATTTGTGGAGTTCTGTGGTGACGATATCGTGGTTGCCCACAATGCATCATTTGATACGGGATTTGTCAGAAAGAATGCAGAGGAATTGGGGCTTAAGTTTGACAACACAGTTCTGGATACCATGACGCTCAGTCACATATTGTTGCCTGAACTCGGAAAGTTCACTCTGGACAGAGTGTGTAAGGAGCTCAAGGTAGTAAATGCTCATCACCACAGAGCCATAGATGATGCGGAGGCCACGGCAAAGGTATTCTTCAAGCTGCTTGACATGCTCAAGGAGAGAGATGTAAAGACCATGGATGATCTGAATGTACTGGGAAGCACTTCGCCTGATGCGATCAAGAAAGACAGGACGTATCATGGAATCATACTGGCAAAGAATGAGATAGGAAGAGTTAATCTGTACAGACTTATATCTGAGTCACATCTTACATATTTTGCAAGAAGACCGCGTATGCCGATGAGCCTTATCAACAGATACAGAGAGGGGTTGATAATAGGCTCTGCCTGCGAGGCAGGAGAGTTGTTCCGTGCCATAGTTGACGATGCACCGGATGAGGAGATTGTGAGACTGGTCAATTGGTTTGACTATCTTGAGATACAGCCCCTTGGCAACAATGAATTCATGACAAGAGATACCAGAAATCCAAAGACCTTGGATGATCTGATCGGTTATAACAAGAGAATCGTGGAGCTAGGAGAGATGTTCAACAAGCCAGTTGTAGCAACCTGTGATGTGCATTTCCTTGATCCTGAGGATTATATATACAGGGCGATCATCATGAAGAGTAAGGGCTTTGATGACGCTGATATGCAGCCGCCGCTGTATTTCCGTACCACGGAGGAGATGCTGGCAGAGTTCCAGTATCTTGGAAGTGACAAGGCAAAAGAGGTCGTTATCACCAACACGAATATGATAGCGGACATGATAGAGAGGATAGAGCCGGTTAGACCGGACAAGGCTCCACCTATCATCGAAAATTCAGATCAGACCTTGACGGATATATGCTACACAAAGGCACATGATATATATGGCCCTGATCTTCCTCCGCAGGTTCAGGAGAGACTTGACAGGGAGTTGCATTCAATCATATCCAACGGATTTGCGGTCATGTACATAATTGCACAGAAGCTTGTGTGGGACTCCAATGACCACGGATATCTGGTTGGTTCACGAGGTTCGGTTGGTTCTTCATTTGTAGCTACAATGGCTGGTATCACAGAGGTAAATCCGTTATCCGCGCATTATATATGTCCGAAATGCCATTTTGTTGATTTTGATTCGGAACTTGTAAAGTCATATTCCGGAATGAGTGGATGTGATATGCCGGACAGAGATTGTCCAAAGTGTGGAACTCCGCTTATAAAGGAGGGACACGACATACCGTTCGAGACATTCCTTGGATTCAATGGAGATAAGGAGCCTGATATCGATCTGAACTTTTCGGGTGAGTATCAGTCCAAGGCACATGCATATACTGAGGTCCTCTTTGGCAAGGGCAAGGCCTTCAAGGCGGGCACCGTGGGTGGTGTAGCTGAGAAGACTGCATTTGGATATGTGTACAATTACTTCAAGGATCACTCAAAGGAAGAACTTATGGCTGAGGCAAGGGCGTCCGGAATGGATGACAAGGCTGCAAAGAAGTACGCTGAGGAGAATGCAACAGTCACAAAGAGAAGGTGTGAGATGGAACGTCTGGCTCTGGGATGCACCGGTGTCAGAAGAACCACAGGCCAGCACCCTGGTGGTATGATAGTCCTCCCAAGACATGAGGAGATATATTCATTTACACCTATACAGCACCCGGCAAATGATGTGACATCAGATATCATCACTTCACACTTTGAGTACCATTCCATTGATCATAATCTGCTTAAGCTTGATATTCTCGGACATGATGATCCTACTATGATCAGACGTCTGGAAGATTTGACGGGACTTGACGCCACGAAGATAAGGCTTGATGACAAGGATGTCATGGAGCTTTTCCACAGCACCAAGTCGTTGGGCATAACACCGGAGGACATCAATGGAATACCGCTTGGAAGTCTGGGTGTACCGGAGTTTGGAACGGATTTCGCTATGCAGATGCTTATAGATGCCAAGCCTACATGTTTCTCAGATCTTGTGCGGATAGCAGGTCTGGCCCATGGAACCGATGTATGGCTGGGCAACGCACAGGAGCTTATCAAGTCTGGAAAATGTACAATATCTACGGCTATATGTTGCCGTGATGATATCATGGTATATCTTATACACATGGGACTTGATGCTGGACTTGCTTTCAACATCATGGAGAAAGTTCGTAAAGGAATAGTGGCCAAGGGCAAATGTGACAAATGGGATGACTGGAAGGCGGAGATGGCTGCCCATGGTGTGCCGGACTGGTATGTGTGGTCATGCCAGAAGATCAAATACATGTTCCCGAAGGCCCATGCAGCGGCCTATGTCATGATGGCGTGGAGAATTGCCTGGTTTAAGGTTAATTATCCGCTTGAATATTACACAGCATTCTTTAGTATAAGAGCCGATGACTTCAGTTATGAGATGATGTGCTTTGGTAAGGAGAGAGTTCTCTTCCATATCAATGAGATAAGCAAGCTGGATAAGAGCAAGAGATCTGCCAAGGACGAGGGTAAGCTCAAGGATCTGAAGATAGTTCTAGAGATGTACGCCAGAGGCTATGACTTTGTTCCGATAGATATATATAAGGCAAAGGCTGACAGGTTCCAGATCATAGACGGCAAGATTATGCCATCATTCGCATCCATAGAAGGAATGGGAGAGAAGGCTGCACAGCAGCTCTACGACGCCGCCCAGAAGGGACCGTTTCTCTCAAAGGAGGAGATAAATGAGCGTGCCAGGATCGGTAAGGGAACCATAGAGAAGATGAGCGAGCTGGGAATTCTGGACGGTATGCCAGAGACAAACCAGCTGTCATTGTTTGACTTTATGTAGTCTGCTAAAGCAAAT
>JAQYAS010000063.1 GCA_029338615.1 Clostridiales bacterium | reverse complement strand
ACTGTCATTTCAGTCACCCAGAAATTTATAGACATTTTAATATATATTATATGTCATTACAACCCCGGCAGACAATTATCAAGCCAGTAATATCGGACATATTCACTTTCACACTTCACAGCATCCCAACTTCTTTCTTGTTATCACAAACTTATGTATGCTATAATAGTTCGAACAGACATTTGCACTGTAAAATCCTGCAGTTCATTTGCCGAATACAAGGCGGCAGTCTTCGCCGCATTTGAAAGGAGATATAATATGGCAGGTTCTACCATAGGAAATAAATTCACCATCACAACATGGGGCGAGTCCCATGGAAAGGCTCTTGGCGTTGTAGTCGATGGATGTCCAGCAGGTCTTCCTCTCTGTGAAGAGGATATCCAGATTTTTCTGGACCGCAGAAAGCCAGGTTTTTCACAGTTCTCAACACCCAGGAAGGAATCAGACACCGTAGAGATATTATCCGGAATATTTGAGGGAAAGACAACCGGAACTCCCATCTCGATGATGGTCAGGAATACCTCCCAGCGATCCGGAGATTATGGAGATATCGCCACATATTACAGGCCTGGTCACGCAGATTATACATTTGACGAAAAATACGGATTCAGAGACTACCGGGGAGGTGGCCGTTCATCCGGAAGAGAAACTATAGGTCGTGTGGCTGCAGGTGCGATCGCATCCAAAATACTTAAAGAACTTGGAATATCCATAACAACTTACGTCTCTTCCATCGGCGATGTACATATAGATAAAAACAATTTCAACGCAGACTATATATTAAAGAACGATCTAAATATGCCGGACATCGACGCATATGAGAAAGCATCTGTCCTTCTTCAGGACTGTATGGCTGAGAACGACTCCATAGGTTCAAGTGTTGAGTGCATCGTAAGCGGCATGCCTGTCGGAATCGGCGAGCCTGTCTTTGATAAGCTGGACGCATGCCTTGCAAAGGCTGTTATGTCAATCGGAGCTGTAAAAGCCGTTGAGATCGGTGATGGAACAGATGTCTCCAGTGCCAGAGGCTCACATAACAACGATGCATTTATTATGAATGGGGATCAGGTATCCAAGGAAACTAATCATGCAGGAGGCATTCTCGGTGGGATGAGCGATGGATCAGACATCATAATAAAGGCGCACTTTAAGCCTACCCCATCCATTGCTTCTTCACAGAAAACAGTGAATAAGTCCGGAGAAAACATAGAAGTGTCGATCAGAGGACGTCACGATCCTATCATAGGCCCAAGGGCTGTTGTGGTTGTTGAAGCCATGACTGCACTTACAATCCTGGACCTTGTATTTGAAAATATGTCATCCAGAATGGATAAAATAATTGATTTTTACAATTGATGCCCACACTTCATCTGCCCTGCAACATGCACAACATAAAAAACAGATCCGGTATGCATACAGCCATACCAGATCTGTTTTATTTTTCCATTTTTATCTTTTATTCTTCGTCGATTCTATATACGCTACTCTTCTGTCTTTTTAGGCTTATTGATGATATAGAGTCCAATTCCAACTATCACTCCACCGCCAATGATGTTTCCAAGTGTTACAGGAAGAAGATTCCTGCCAAAAAAATTACCTATTGTGAGCTGATCACTTATCTGCTGTGCAGTATAACCGTAAAGCTCACACGCTTTGTCCACATACTTACTGTTTAATGAAGCCATGATTCCAGCCGGTATATAATACATATTTGCAACACAGTGCTCAAATCCAGATATCACGAACACCATAATCGGGAAAAAACATGCAAAAAGTTTGCCTATAACATCCTTTGCTGCTGATGACATGAGTACAGCTACACATACGAGCACATTGCACATGATACCTGACACAAGAGCATTACCAAAGTCCAGGCCTGTCTTCCCCATTGCAACTTTGATCGTATATGCTCCAAGACCACCTGCAGAATTGTCAAATTGTCCACTTCCATATATAAGCGCCGCTGTAACCACCGAACCGAGCATGTTGCTAAAATAAACAACAATCCAGCTCTTGAGCATCTGGATAAATTTTATTCTTCCATCAATAACTGCAGTGATCATCATGCAGTTTCCTGTAAAAAGCTCAGCACCAATTATCGAAAGCATCATCAATCCAACCGGGAATACACAACCCGCAAGTGTCTTTGCAAGTCCCAAATTATCCACAGTGTGAACAGCCAGATTTGATCCTTCTGCACCAATCGCAATGAACATCCCGGCAAAAAAGCCCATCATGATCATCTTATACAACTTCAGGTTGGCTTTTCCAACCGCTCCCTTCAGATTATTTTCAATGATCTGAGCCGGAACGTAGTAATTGTTTTCCATGATTTGATTCTCTCCTTAGTCTATATGTTATTTTATTTAAACTCTAGGATATGCCTTGACATATTCTTCCTTAAGCTTACTCTGTTTATTTGTCAGGTATATCTGAGTTGTCGCAATATCAACATGTCCCAACATTTCCTGCACTGATTTTATATCTGCACCGTTGTTTAACATATGTGATGCAAACGAATGTCTTATCATATGCGGTGTGATGTCCTTGTCTATCCCCGCTTTAGCAGCATAATATTTTATTATCTTCCAGAAACCCTGTCTGGTCATAGGTGCACCCTTGCAATTAAAAAACAGATAATCACTTCCACCACTCATATCATCCCGCACTTCAGTTATATATCTGCTCAGCGCTCTCTGGGCAACCTCTGCAACAGGCACTGTTCTTGTCCTGTCTCCATCATGACACTCAATAAATCCAAGTTTGATATTAACATCAGTAAGTTTTAAAGTCACAAGCTCTGTCACTCGAATACCTGTGGCATACAACAACTCAAGCATTGCCTTATCACGAATTTCCTTCGGTGTCTTATTGGTTGGCTGGTCCAGCAGCTTATTAACTTCCCCTATAGTTAATACTTCTGGAACTTTCTTTGCTATCTTAGGAGGTTTTATCCTCTCAGTAGGATCTATATCAACAATCCTCTCCCTGATTAGATACGCAAAGAATGACTTAATAGACGCAATATTTCGCGACACTGTAGCCATCGACATTCCCTGCTTTTCAAGGCCAAGCACATAAGAGTTTACATATGTCTCATTAATATCCTCAATTCTGCTTATACCCTTTTCATCAAAATATCTGAAAAATTTGACAAGATCCCTCCTGTATGAAGCAATGGTATTGTCGCTTGATTTTTTTACATTTTTTAAATAATTGACATAACTGTCTATGTATTGTTCCACTAATTTATCCCCTTAGTTATGTAGACTAAAATATATTATAAATAGAAATGTAAATAAAATCAAACAGTATTTTAACAAGTAAAATCAAGGGTTCATGGCTTTTGTCTAATAAATACCAAATAAAGTGTCATGTTTAATTATGTATACTAGATATTGTCATGATTTTTTGCAAAAATATTTCACTTTTTTTAACTCAAGCCTTTTTATCCATATTTTTGTGCTGTTTTGAATTATGTGATTTATATTTTTGTACCTAAACGCATACAATTATAGGCATATATAGCAATGATCGTCTTGGAATCAACAATTTTTCCATTCCTTATCATGTCAAGAGCATCATCCATAGATAATCTTGCATTCTCAACGAATTCATTCTCATCAGGATTTTTCACACCTTCACTCAAATCCATGCCTATATACACATATGTCTGTTCATCACTCGTACCTATTGCCAGAACAGTTTTACTGACAAATACGGTTTTCTCAGCCACATAACCGGTTTCTTCCCTGAGTTCCCTAAGCGCTGCTTCCTGCGGCGTTTCGTTCACATCAATAAAACCTGCCGGCACCTCATAGGTTATGTCATCTATTGAATTCCTATACTGTTTTACGAGCACTATGGTTCCATCCCCCATAACCGGAAGAATACAGGAACCAGAGTTGTGTCGTATAAGATCATATACAACATTCCTCCCATCCGGCAATTCCAAATAGTCATTATATACATCAAAAACATGTGCTTCATATACCTTTTCGGTTTTTATCCTTTTAAATTTTTCCACACCTTCACCTCTTCCCATATAACTGTAAAAGGGTTTGTAGATCATCTCTACAAACCCTTATTTCTACTTTGCGTAATCTGTCACGCGTGACTCTCTAATAATATTTACCTTAATCTGTCCAGGATATTCAAGCTCGTCTTCGATCTGCTTTGCAATATCTCTAGCCAGCAATACCATATCAGAATCGCTTACATGCTCAGGAACTACCATCACACGAATTTCTCTTCCCGCCTGAATAGCAAATGTCTTATCTACTCCCTTATGAGAATTAGCAATATCCTCTAATTTCTTAAGTCTAGTAGTATAAGTTTCCAAGGTTTCTCTTCTCGCACCAGGTCTTGCAGCAGAAATTGTATCTGCAGCCTGTACCAAAAGTGCTATCAATGACTCTGGTTCAACATCTCCATGATGTGACTCTACAGCATTGACAACAAGTGCTGATTCCTTATATTTTCTACAAAGATCTGCACCAATCTGAACATGTGAACCCTCCATCTCATGATCCAGGGCTTTGCCTATATCATGGAGTAATCCAGCACGTTTTGCAACCTTGATGTCGACACCTATTTCTCCGGCCAACAAACCACACAACTGAGCCACTTCAACAGAGTGCTTTAACGCATTCTGCCCATAGCTTGTTCTAAACTTTAACTTTCCAAGAAGTCTTACCAGCTCTGGATGGATACCGTGAATTCCTACCTCAAGAGTAGCTGCCTCACCTTCCTCGCGCATCATGGTCTCTACTTCCTTCTGCGCCTTCTCTACCATCTCTTCAATTCTGGCTGGATGAATTCTACCATCGACAATGAGTTTCTCAAGTGCAATTCTTGCCACCTCACGTCTAACAGGATCAAAACTTGATAGAATAACTGCCTCAGGTGTATCATCAATTATAAGATCCACACCGGTAAGAGTCTCAAGGGTACGAATATTTCTACCCTCTCTACCAATTATTCTTCCCTTCATCTCGTCGTTAGGTAACTGAACTAATGAGATCGTTGTCTCAGAAATGTGATCAACAGCACATCTCTGTATAGCGTTGACAACATACTCTTTCGCCTTCTTGTTCGCTTCTTCTTTAGCTCTGGTTTCTAATTCCTTGACCATAACTGCTGTCTCATGTTTTACTTCATCTTCAACAGTTTTTAATAAGTATTCTTTTGCTTGTTCAGAGGTTAAACCTGAAATTCTTTCAAGTTCCTGCAAACGTTTCGCCTGTAACTCTTCAACCTTAGCCTTCTGCTTATCCAGCGCACTTTCCTTGTTAGCTAAACTTGCTTCCTTTTTCTCCACTGCCTCAGTCTTCTTATCAAGATTCTCTTCACGTGCAAGAATTCTCTTCTCCATACGTGAAAGCTCTCCACGTCTGTCCTTAACTTCCTTTTCAAGGTCATTACGTGTCTTAAGTGAATCTTCTTTTGCCTCAAGCAATATCTCGCGCTTCTTAGCTTCGGCGGTCTTCTGAGCTTCGTCAATAATCTCTCTTGCCTGTGACTCTGCTCTTCCTATCTTGGTTTCTACTATGTTCTTACGATAAGCAATAGCTATAAACCATGTGGCAACAAGCAGTGCAACTACAACAATAGCGATTATTCCCCATACTATTGGTGAAATCACAGGAGCACCTCCTTATTAAGTTTTCATTGTACAAGAATACAACTATTTAAGTTTAATATTTTTAAGATGTTATGTCAAGTAATTATACCTAAATAGCGGTTCTTTTTTTGACAACAGTACAATAAATAGTGTCAGCTATACATCTGTATAATTATTGTCTTCTTCACTTGTGTCATTGATAATCAGTTTTATGCATTCCAAAACTTTTCTGCTGCTAAACCCTTTACTATACATATAAGATAATACCTTATCCCTTTTGTTTATAAGGTCAGCTACAGTATACTTTTTTCGTATAATGCCAGCTATACGTTCCATCTCATCCGGAATTTCATTGTTCTCCAATACATCATCTATGATTGTCCGATCTATGTGTTTTGCCTGAAGTTCCATCCTGATAACACGTAATCCTTTTTTTGCAGAATGTCTCCTTATATAGCCCTCTGTGTATCTGTAGTCATCTATATATCCATATGACTTCAATCTTTCAACCGTGTGATTAATTATCTCTTCGTCATAATACAGATCCTTCAATTTATTTCTGATATCATACTCACATTTATCAGAAAACTTAATTGAATTAACCGCCTTATTCATGGCTCTCTTATACAAGTATTCCCGTCTGAAGCACTCTAGTTTATCATCAGCTACCTCTTCTCCGCATTTCAAGTGCATGCGTTTTATATCTGATAAATAAACCGATGCATATGGTTCATAATCAACAAATAAACAAAATCTCTTATCGTCTATTTTTCTTATATCTGTAACAACCACGGCCTAACAACTCCTATATACACTAATCCGTATATTTATTCTTCTGAACCATCACTGCCAGGATTTTCTTCTTCGCCGGCAACACCGAGAGTCTCCCTGACCTTATTCTCTATCTCATTACAGATATTCTCATTATTTTCTAGATACGTCTTTGCATTCTCTCTGCCCTGACCTATCTTGTTACCATTATATGCATACCATGCTCCCGATTTATCAACTATATCATTCGCAACTGCAAGATCCAGTATGTCTCCGACTTTGGATATACCCTTACCGAATACTATATCAAATTCTGCCTCTTTAAATGGAGGTGCAACCTTATTCTTTACGATCTTAACACGTGTTCTGTTACCTACTATCTCGCCACCCTGTCTCAACGTATCGATTCTTCTTACATCAAGTCTTACAGATGCATAAAACTTCAAAGCACGTCCACCTGTTGTAACCTCAGGATTACCAAATACGACTCCAACCTTTTCTCTGAGCTGATTGATAAATATGACTACACAATTGGTCTTGCTTACAACTGCTGTGAGCTTTCTAAGTGCCTGTGACATAAGTCTTGCATGAAGGCCCATATGAGAATCTCCCATCTCACCATCTATCTCCGCCTTAGGTACAAGTGCCGCAACCGAATCAACTATGACAACATCAACAGCACCTGATCTGACCATAGTCTCTGTTATCTCAAGAGCCTGTTCTCCACAGTCCGGCTGTGATATGTACAGATTATCTATATCGACACCTATGTTCTTGGCGTATGCAGGATCAAGCGCGTGCTCCGCATCAATAAAACCTGCTATGCCTCCCCTTTTCTGTATCTCTGCTACTATATGCAGTGCAACTGTTGTCTTACCACTTGATTCAGGTCCAAATATCTCTATAATCCTTCCACGAGGAACTCCACCAAGTCCCAATGCTATATCCAGACTGAGTGATCCTGTAGGAATAACATCTATATTCATATTCGCATTGGAATCTCCAAGTTTCATAACTGAACCCTTGCCGTACTGTTTCTCTATCTGTGCTATGGCAGCATCAAGCGCCTTTCTCTTATCATCATTGTTAATTGCATTATTCGACATTACACATTCCTCCTAAACATATGTTCGATTGTCTGTTAATATACTATTAAATATTTGCTGTTTTGTCAACACCAAATTGCCGATCCTTGGTCTTTATATAGTCTAACATATTATATGTCCATTTTTCTCCTCATCTTATATGAAAACAACAAGAACATGTTTCAAGACATCACCTGACAGTAAAGATGAACATCAGTTATCTGATAATATATTTCAGAATATCTAAGAATTCTTCAGATTGGTCAATTCAGATTTATACGCCCGAATCTGTAACACACATTATGTATTATATCACACTTTACACCAAATAATAATTATTATAGAATAATTTTATATTTTATGAGAACTATGTCTTGATAATATATTTTATATACAGGAGTTACTATGGGCACAGCAGGAATCGTATGTGAATACAATCCATTTCACAAAGGTCACGAATATCAGATACAGCAGGCACGTCAGATCGCAGGCATAGACCATATTGTATGCTTCATGAGCGGCAATTTTCTTCAAAGGGGTATCCCTGCTATCACAGATAAATATACCAGAACAACCATGGCTCTTTCGTGCGGTGCCGATGCCGTTTTCGAAATACCATTTGTGTATGCCACCTCAAGCGCACACGATTATGCTACTGCCGCCATATCTATGATGAACTCTATGGGAGATTCCATAGATTACATCGTTTTCGGTGCAGAAACAGATAATTTACAGCTTTTATGCTATATTGCAGACATAATTACACACGAACCTGCACAACTCTCAGCATTAATAAAAGCAAACACCGCCAGTGGCATTTCATATGGCGCAGCAAGAGCAAAGGCAGTATCAGATTATATATACTCAAACAGCTCAGAATTTTACTGCTGCGAATCACTTCAGGATATTTCAAAATCAGATTTAGACAATATACTGTCCAGTCCTAACAACATACTGGCAATAGAGTATATATGTGCTCTGAACCGTACCAAATCCAGAATAAAGCCAATCCTGATTCCACGGACTGCACCCAATTACAACAGTACAAGTTGTGATAATGATATATGTTCAGCATCTGCCATAAGAGAGATAATATCTCACAACGATATATCAAGTCTCAAAAGACACATTCCTTCTACAGCCTATGATATTCTGACATTATCAAACAATAAAACATTTCCTGTGTTTGAGGATTCACTGACACCTTTTCTCAACGCAGGCAGAATACTGATACCAAAACAGTCTGAGATTGTAGATATGGACAAAGATCTAGCAAACAGATTTTATAAATTAAAAATAAATATGACATATGCCGAAACTGTAGCTGCTCTCAAATGCCGCAACTATACACTTACACATATACAGAGAGCCCTGCTTCACCAGATTTTTTCTTTAAGTAAAGATGAATATCAAAATTTTAAAAATAACGGCTGGATATCATATATAAAACTGCTGGGTATTAAAAAAGAATCCAGCAGTATTATAGCGCATATCAAAGAAGTATCTTCTGTTCCGATCATCACAAAGTCCACAGAAATATACAGTTGCAAAGCCCCTGTGATCAGTCAGATGTTCTCCTATGATATAAAGGCATCTCTAATATATAGCAACATAGTATACGGTCTGTATGGCTACGACCTGAAAAATGATTTCAGACAGTCCATAATAGTATTGTAATTGTGCTCATAAACTCTAATATATATGCATATGTTTTGATATGAAACAATTATTATATTTATTGACAGTTGCTGTAATCATCATATATTCATGTATACACTCCGAATTGATAACCGCTGGATGTCGATCCGGTATACTGCTATGGTACGAATCGATAATACCTGTAACTCTGCCGTTTATGATAATGACGGGAATTATCGCACATTCCACATCAAATATGAATCTTTCCAGAACTCAGGGGTATATCATGGCAATTTTAATAGGGCTTCTGTGCGGTTTTCCAACAGGAACGATCATAATCTCCTCCCTGTACGACAGAGATGTACTTCCACAAAACGCATCTCAGATTCTGCTTCCGCTGTGCAATAATATAAGCCCAATGTTCATGGTTGCATATATATATCCAAATTATCTAAGAAACACCCTGACATTGCAGCTCGCAATAGTTCTTGTCTATACTCCTCAGATTCTCTTCACGATTGTTATGTTTTTGTTATACAGGAACTCTACCGTCCATACTACCGCCACCAGCGAACTATGTGCATCCTCATCAGACAGTTCGTCTCAAATTATCCTTCAGATAGCAGGCAACATATCAACCATAGGAATCTATATAGTGATATTCTCTATTATATCCAACTTTATATCACAATACATACATGGCACATGCGGCACACTGTTATCATCTTTTATGGAAATAAGCCAGGGTGTATCAACTATATTCACTGCCACTGGCATACAAACTCAAATAAAGACAGCCCTAATTCTTTCACTCTGCTCATTCGGCGGGTTATCCGCACTCTTTCAAAGCAGAGACCTGATAAAAGAATCAAGGCTGTCTTTCACCAAATATATATTCGGCAAATCTATCTGTGGAATAGTATGTTTTTTATTTTCAATGGCATATATCACTCTACATAAGTAAATATATACAAACACTGCTGCAGTTATCTTATATGAATACAGACAGATCAATCGTCGAGAAATTCATCATCGTCATCGTCTTCATAATCGTCATCCTCATATTCATCATCGTAGTCATCTTCACTATCATCCGAGTTATATTCAGTCTTACCATATACATTGTAGTCATCTTCATCATTGCTATCAAAAGCGGAATCCTCTGTCTGCTGCTGTGGCTGCTCTGAGATTCCATTGATCTGTGCTATGCTACTGTCAAGCTCAGCCATATTATTTGCAACTCTTGCCGAGTATTCTTCAAGTGAATTGATGAGATTCTCATAGTTTGACTTTTCAGCCTGAAGTGTTGCATTGATATACTGGCTGATCTCTGAGAGCTTATCCTTTGAATAATACATAGAACCTGCTCTGACCTCCTTTGCATCAGCATTAGCCTCAGCAACAATCTGATCCGCCTGGTTTCTTGCCATATCAAGGATCTCGTTAGCTCTGATATTTGCAAGTTCAACAATCTGACTCTGATCAACAAGTCTGTTGGCCTCGGCAACAGATTCTGTTATTATAGAATCTGCCCTTGCTCTCGCATCAGCAAGAATAGCCTCTTTGTTACGCATTATCTTCTTACATCTCTCTATTTCATTAGGAAGCTTAAGCTTAAGCTCTCCTACCATCTGTTCCAAATCCTCTTTTGGTACAATAATCTTACTGGATGACAATGGCTGATACTTACAATTATCTATAAATATCTCGATCTCACTGATCATCTCTTCAATACCTTTTCTTGCCATGTTCTTTCCCTCCTAAATTATCTATCAAAATCATCATATGATCTATGCATTCTCTATTTCATATCTCTCACACAGCATCTCTCTGACATGTTCAGGGACAAAATCCTTCACGTCAACACCAAAACTCGCATATTCCTTAACTATACTCGAACTAAGATATGAATATTCTATATTAGTAGTCAAAAACACCGTATCTATGTCAGGTGCAACCTTTCTGTTACTCTGGGCAATCTGTAATTCATATTCAAAATCTGTCACAGCCCTGAGTCCTCTTACAATAACCTTTATGTCATTCTGTCTGGCAAAATCAACCAACAGACCTTCAAAACCTACAACCCGGACATTTGGTATATCTGAAACTACATTCTCTAACATATTAACACGTTCTTCTAAAGAAAACAATGGAGATTTTGCTGTATTGACCAGGACTCCAACTATAAGTTCATCAAACATCTCCGCAGATCTCTTTATTATGTCCAAATGTCCCAGTGTAACAGGGTCAAAACTTCCCGGATAAATCGCTCTACTCATCTTTCAATCTCCTGTATATAAACGTATGTTTATTTGTTTTGTATTTCTTTACTTTGGTAACCTCAAAACCAAGTGATTCCACATAATCAAATTGTGTATCAAGATCTGATTCAACAATGATCATTGTATTATCCGTCACTATGTCCGATTTACTAAGTCTGGTCATCACATCCTGTTCCAGAAGCTTTCCATATGGTGGATCCATAAATATAATATCAAATCTGTCTCCCTGCCGTTCCAATGTTCCTATTGACTGCACTGCATCTGACGAAACGATCTGTGCCCCCGGTGTCAGCCTGGTGAACTCCAGATTTTTCCTTATGCATTCCAGAGCCTTTCTGCCATTTTCTACAAAAACTGCCCTGTCTGCCCCTCTGCTCAGAGCCTCTATTCCTATTGCTCCACTTCCACTAAACATATCCAGAAATGTACATCCCGGTATATCAAGCGAAATAATATTAAAAAGGGTTTCTTTAATCCTGTCAGTTGTAGGTCTTGTATCCATGGAATCAACGGTAACAAGATTGAGACTTCTGGCACTTCCGGCTATAACTCTCATCATTTTCTCCTATCTATGATAAATTTCAACAGATTTTTTTATAACACGGCAAGCTATAAAATACAAGCTTATTTGCACATTATCTTATCTCTTATATACTTTCCAGTATCCGAGAGATCATCTTCTGTAAAATCCGAAATTGCAGATGTTTCAGGATTGAGCAACGCCGATGTCTCATTCTTATTGCTCAGACTCCATGACGAATAGCTAAGATTATTGCTCTCTATAAGTTCAAACCATTCATCGGAAGAGTCATAATCAATACTTCCACTTCCCGATGCATCACACAAACTGAATTCACTTATAAACACTGGCAGTCCATTATCGATAGCTTTTTGAACCTTCTGTCTCAAGTCATCCTTATGTGTAGCAGCATAAAAATGAGCAGCATACATTATATTTTCATAATTGGTGATTGGATCCTCCGACACAACATCCACATCCTGCGACCAGTTTGGTGTGCCGACTATGATGATCGAATCAGCATCATTTTTCCTTATGATTGGTATTATAGTCTCTGCGTATGATTTTACTTTGCTCCAATCTGTCCCACCGTTGGGTTCATTACATATTTCAAAGATCACATTGCCATTATCTTTATATTTTGAGGATACTTTATCAAAAAAAACCTTTGCATCCTCAATATGCATGTTTGGATCATTATCGCTCAGTATATGCCAGTCGACTATAACATAAATACCAAGTTCAGTAGCATACTGAACTCCGTCATCGACAAGCTCCATTATCTTATCCTTATCTCCGCCGCTGCAATAACCATAGTTATCCCCCGTATCTGTATACATTGACAGTCTCACCAGATTCACTCCCCAGGAATCTCTTAAACTCTGAAAGGTCTGACTGTTGACGTAATCCGGAAACCAGGTTATTCCATGTGTACTTACTCCCTTTAACTGATATTTATCTCCATTCATATCTACGATATCTGTACCTCTGACACTCAGTTTTCCATGATTTTCAAATGGTGTTCCATTATCTGTCTTATGTTCATTTTTCACATCTTTCTTTTCCGAGTCTGTATTCGTATCTTCTTTATCTGCATTGTTCTTTTTCTCTTGATACTCTTTGCCATCTATGTACAGTGTATAATTCTTAATTTCAAGTTTAGAAGCAGATATATTATAGCCAAGGTTTACGCTTTCTCCTGCATTTATTGTTTTATTATAGTCCATAGACGTAAGAGTTATTGTACTCTCTTTTATTTTGTATTCAGCATTCCATATCTGATCAATCGAAGGTTCTGAAGCATATGTTATATCCAATTTCCATGAAGATGCTTTTTTATTTGTTTTATTATATATGTCTATGTTCTCTGTTGCACATTTCTTTCCATCAGAGTCCCATGTTCCATCATGTCCTATCTCAACAATGTACCCATCATCTTTTGTATTGCTTTTTACATCTGTATTCTGTTCTGTATTTTTTTCTGTATCAGTAACTTCTGTTGAATTATCAGATGCAGGTATTACGTTCTCTGTTACATCGGATTCTGAGGTATTATCATTTTTACTTTCTCTTTTTGTAAAAAGCAAGCCCCCTAATACAAGAACAACAACAATCAACACAGCAATAACTATCCCCATAACCGTTGTTTTTTTATCCTTCATATCTTACCCCCTTATACCGTCATTAAAACTTACTACAAAACTGGTGTTACATATAATCTATTACTGCCATTTTCAGACAATCCATTGCATATTTTGTCACCATATTTGGTGTATACATCCTGTGCCGCCCTGAGCATATCTGAATGATTATATATATCACCCATTTTGAACATAACCTCACCACTTTGTCTGACTCCAAAGAAATCTCCAGGGCCTCTCATCTTCAAGTCCTCGCCTGCAATATAAAATCCATCATTGGACTTGGCCAGCACATTCAATCTTTGCATAGTGTCTCTATCTTTCTTTCCACTCATAAATATGCAATATGACTGAAGCCCACCTCTTCCAACACGCCCTCTCAGCTGATGGAGCTGTGCAAGGCCAAATCTTTCCGCATTTTCAACCATCATAACCGTCGCATTCGGGTTGTTGATACCTACTTCGATAACCGTCGTAGACACAAGAATACTTATTTTCCCTTCTGAAAAATCACTGAGTATGGCATTTTTTTCTTCGGATTTCATTTTACCGTGAAGGCATGCTATAGATACACTTGCCCCATACGTCTCCTTTATAGCATGTTCAAGTTCATCTGTGTATTCGGTGACATTTGCAACATCATCAAGTACTTCGCTGGCCTCAACCATAGGACATACTATATACACCTGATGCCCTTTGCTCACCTCTTTCATTATAAAGCCCTGTGCAGTCTTTCTATAACTCTCATCCACCACACAATTCTTTATAGGTATTCGTCCTGCCGGGAGCTCATCTATCACAGAAATATCCAGATCTCCATACATTATGATCGCAAGTGTTCTAGGTATTGGCGTTGCGCTCATAACAAGTGTATGTGGATTTCCACCCTTCATGGCAAGCTTTTCCCTCTGCCTTACGCCAAATCTGTGCTGCTCATCCGTCACTACAAGCCCCAAATGTGAATACTCGACTTTGTCCTGTATGAGGGCATGAGTACCAACTATGATCTGAACCTCACCGTTTTTGATCCTGCTGTACATTTCGCGTTTTTCCTTTGCTGTCATGGAACCTGTAAGAAGCCCTAATGATATACTATATGTTTTACAAAGCTCAGACAGTTCTTTATAATGCTGCACCGCCAGAACCTCAGTGGGCGCCATTATAACTCCCTGGTAACCGCATACCGCAGCAGCATACAGTCCTATAGCTGCCACAATTGTTTTTCCCGATCCTACATCTCCCTGAACCAACCGGTTCATCACATGGTCTGATCTCATATCATCCAGCATATCCCTGACAGCATTCATCTGGGCATTCGTCAATTTGAATCTGAGTGAATCAATAAAATGTCTCACATCTTCATCACAATCTATAACAGCCTCGTTCTGAACATATACCGCCTCTTCTTTTATCCTGTGCATATTTGCTATAAAGCTATAGAATTCATCAAATGCCATCCTCTTTACGGCACTTCTCAACTGCTGATCATCTACAGGAAAATGTATCGTATATACGGCTCTTCCCATCTCAATAAGATCATACTCCGATCTGATGGATTCCGGTATATAATCCACAATACTATCTATTGCTGACGAAGCATTCTTCACTGCTTTCTGAATCGTTTTTGATGTTATACCCGGAGTAACAGCATATACCGGCTGCCATCTGTTTGTAAGTTCACTGTATTTCGTATCAATGTAATATTCCGGATGGGACATAGTCATCATTCCGTTTTTGTATGATACATCCCCCACAAACACGAACTCCTGGCCAATATGAAAATAGTTACGCAAAAAAGGACAATTAAACCATGTAAGTTTAATTGTCCCTGAGTAATCCTTTGCATAAACCACGACTATTGTGAGTCCGCGGACTTTTTTTACCTCTGCACGACTATTGACAACCGCCCTTACAGCCTGTCTGTTTCCAGCCTGAAGATCTGCTATATCTACAGGATCCTCATATGTGACATATGTTCTGGGAAAATACATAAGCAGATCCTGTACATTGTATATTCCCAGCCGTGCAAACATCGTGGATGTCTTGTCCCCGACACCCTTTATTGTTGTAATTGGGTCATCTAATCTCATCCGCACACCTCTCACAGCGTCGCCAACTATTACATCTATATACTCTACTCAACCGATACTATATAATAGTATATCGGCTGACCTCCATAATAACACTGAACATCTACATCCGGATACTTCTCTTCTATTCTGTCAACAAGTTTCTTAGCATCTTCCTCAGATACATCAACGCCATTATATATACTTATAACCTCCGAATCTTCATCCACAGCATCTGATATAAGTTCAAATGTCACCTGCTCGATATCACTTCCTACGCTCACAAGCCCCTTGTCACCGATTCCCATGATATCACCTTCTTTAATAGATTTTCCATCTATTGAGGTATCTCTGACAGAATATGTGACCTGACCACTTTTTACATTTCTCACAGCAGATTTCATAGATGAAACGTTTTCCTCAACGTCCACTGTGCAGTCAAATGCTATCATTGCACTTATTCCCTGAGGTGCATTTGCAGTTGCCAGTACTACTATATTCTTGTCCTCACACAATGTCGCAGCCTGGTTTGCAGCAAGTACAACATTCTTGTTATTAGGGAGAATAAAAATATTATCTGCATTCACTTTATCTATGGCATTGAGCACATCCTCAGTACTTGGGTTCATAGTCTGTCCACCCTCAATAACGTAGTCAGCACCCAGCTCTCCAAAGAGTTTCTTGAGTCCATCTCCCATTGATACAGTTATGAAACCGTACTTCTTTCTTGGTTCTTCCTTCTCATGTTTTCTATGCTGTCTGTCCTCTTCCTGTTTCTCAGCCTCTTCCCTCTCTGACTGACTTATAACACGTTCATTGTGCTCTATTCTCATGTTATCAATCTTCATATTGGTCAGATAACCAAGTGTTAATCCCTTCTCAAATGCCTGACCCGGATGATTGGTGTGTACATGTATCTTAACTATGTCATCTAACGATACACATACAATAGAGTCACCTATCGACTCAAGGAAATTCTTAAGATCTTCTTCCTCTGCATCTCCATATGGTTTCTCAAGATTGATAATAAATTCTGTACAATATCCAAATTTGATATCAGCTGTAGATATATTGTCATTTCCAGCACCGGCAGCCGAAGATGATACATTGACAGTATTTCTTGTTGATTTATTCAACTCCACAGTAACTCTGCCCATAATACAGTCTACCGCACCTTTGAGAACAACCATCAGTCCCTGTCCACCGGAATCAACAACTCCAGCCTCTTTCAAAACTGGAAGCATATCAGGTGTTGAATCAAGCACACTATCACCGTATTCTATGACCTCGTCACAAAACTGACTGATTGTCATATCTGCATCTGCACACTCACGCGCCTTGGATGCAACGCCCTTCGCTACGGTGAGTATCGTTCCCTCTTTAGGCTTCATAACAGCCTTATACGCAGTCTCAACAGCTTTCTGAAATGCATCAGCTATATCATGAACATCTATGGTATCCTTATCCTGAACTTTCTTACTAAAACCGCGGAGCAACTGTGATAATATAACTCCTGAATTACCTCTTGCTCCTCTGAGAGAACCCGTTGACATAGCTTTTGCTATGCTCTTCATATCATCTGACGCAGTCTCAACCTCTTTAACTGCAGACAGGATTGTCAATGTCATATTAGTTCCTGTATCTCCGTCAGGCACAGGGAACACATTAAGTTCATTAATATATTCCTTGTTCTTATCCAGATTATTTGCACCAGCAATAAATGCTTTTTTCAGTGCAAGCGCATCGATCGTATTACTCACTTTTCAAATTCCTCCAAACTAATCCAGCACTTTTACGTCTTCTACAAAGACATTGATCTGACTCACCTTAAATGAAGTAAAATCTTCTACTTTATATTTAACTGACTGCATAAGATTATCAGTCACTGCTTTTATACTCACTCCATAAGCCACAACTATATGGAGCTCTATGATAATATCACCTTTTTCATCAAATTTTACATTGACACCTTTTGATACATTATCTCTCCGAAGCTGCTTCACTATACCGTCCTTAACACTCACTATTCCCATACCGACTATGCCAAAACAGTCAAGCGCTGTAAGACCTGCAACCTGAGCGACAACACTCTCATCTATACTTACTTTGCCGTTGTCTCCATTAATATACTCTTTCATGGACTTAACTCCTTTCTATACGAGTTCATAGCTATTAAACATTATACCATAACTACTAAAAATTTCAAGGAAACAGCGCTTTATGAATGTATACAAAAAATACCAGTTAATGTCCTTAGCTTTTTTATTTAAAACATTTTGCGTCAAAATAAATATTTTGCTTGCATATAGAAAAATAATCTGCTATTATAAGTTTTGTTGTGAACTTAGAAGGCAAGTTAGTTTATTCATTGAAGGAGGTGCTATTATGGCAAAATGTTCAATTTGTGATAAAGGTGCTCATTTCGGTATCAAAGTGAGCCACTCTCATAGAAGAGCAAACAAGATGTGGAAGTCTAACGTTAAGTCAGTTAAGGCTATCGTTGACGGAACACCAAAGAAGATTTATGTTTGCACATCTTGCTTAAGATCTGGTAAGGTCGAGCGTGCATAATATTGCATAATATCACCGATTCAGTTCTGATAAATAAGAGTGATGATCATTGATCATCACTCTTATTTTTCTATCTGCATGAAAATATATATGAAAGCAATAGCAATATCACTATGACGAGGAATTCCACAAAACCGCTTATAAAATATCCTATCACCACTCCAACAGCCGTGAAAAAGAAAGCGAACCCACTAAATTTTCTCCAAATAAAAATCACCACCATAATGATTTACTATAATTATATGTGGTGATTTTTTAATAATTCCATTGTCATATATAATAACAGATTATTCATCTGCATCTTCGGATTGAGCCATCTCATTGATTGCCTGATCTACCGCTGTCTCCTCTTCAGTTTTATCCTTTTTGAAAAGACCCACAACCTTATCTATAACCTCTGGTGCCATATCTATAATTTTGGTAACAGCATCCTGGTTTTTCAGATTAACAAGTCTTGTACTTCCGTTTGAAATGACCAAAACCGCAGACGGACTCATCTTGGCTCCAATTCCGCCCGCAGCCTTATTTCCGTCCTGCTTGTTAAATGCGCCTGCAGCCATACCAAAATTTACGTCCACCAGAGGAATGATTATCGTATCCCCTACATATACCGGTTCTCCTACTACTGATTTTGATGATACATAACCATCCATGCCCTTGAACAACGTACTAAGTGTACCCTCAATATTCATACTTGCCATATTATACTCCCTTCGATATCTTCTTAAATCGCTCAACAGTTATCTTTACATTCTTATTCAACACAACTTTCAGAACATACAGGCAAATAACCGCAATCCTTATACGTCCCTTTATAAATATGTCTCCTTCAAATATCTTTTTTGAAAAATCAGGAGTTATATCTATATTATCACAATACAGAGGGAAAAATACACTCATATAACCGAGGTGCTGGCCGGTTTCAGCCGGATCGCCCGCTCCATAAGTAACTTGTCCCCTGAGTTTTGCCGGCTTCAAATGCCTTAACAGTTTCAGCAATTGTGCTTTGACAATCCTTATAGCTTCCTTTGTTCTCACATTATTTATGAGTTTAGTATATCCATCTTTTTTCTTTTTAAGACCGATTATTCTGTCTGTGATACTTTTAACTTTGTCCAGAACCGACCTGCACGTCCTGTCTATCATCCCACCGATACGATCAAAGAATCCAGAGGGCTTTTCATCAAATTCTCTGTCCTCAAAAACAAAATCTCTGTCTTCATGCGCTACAGATGGATACTTATCCTGTTCATCATCTTCTTCCTGTTCAACACTTGTATTTTCAATATCATCTATATCATGGTGCACAATAGTATCTTCATCTGAATCTTCCTGTTCTGGAATCTTCTGTTTGTTTCCGATTATTGTTCCTCCAAACAATCTCAATCTGTATTCAAGTCCATCTGTATCATATACAGCCTTAAAGCACAATACAAATCCCATCCATCTGGCCGTAAATTTAGCAAATATGCTATCATATTTCGATGCATACAATTTATATCTCACCGGAACAAACAATATCAAAAGAGCAATCGCAACAGCAAGTCCAACGAGTGACAGCACTATGATCAGCAATATTTTTAGTATCACCAACAATATATGCATATTACACCCCCTGTTATTTGCTGTTCTATGATGTAAAAAAATTCTTTACATCCACATCTCCTGTCTTACGGTATATATCATCTATGATGTCTCTCACCAATTCCACTGCCTGTGCCCTTGTGGGCGCAGCACCAACTATATGTATCTTGTCTGATATATCCTCATATATCTTCTGTCTGAATTCATTGAGCTCATATATCTCCAAAATACCATCACCAAACAGAGGTAATGTAACAACATATATTCCCGGTATATATTTGACCCTGTGAAATTGTCTTATTCCCCGAACCATCCTTATTATCTGACGATCCCTGGATCTGCCTATATAGAATTTATCATCGATGACCATTATCTTCCACCTATATATTAGATATTTATTCTTCTATCATCTGTTTTATCACTATATAATCCGCAAGAAGTTCACTCTGCTCCCTGCATCTTGACAAGGAACCATGTATATAGTCCTTTATCTCATCAGTTGTATTGAAAAATACAGGTATTCCGGATAATATCTTTGCCATAACAGCTCTGTTCACAGTCATTGATCTGCCTTCAAATAACTCAGCAAATTCATCAGCAAGCCTGCTCTTACATGCAGCTATATAATCCTTATCCGCCTTCACAGCACCTTTAACCTCTACATTATCTATATCTACAAACATACTTCCCGAAAGAAGCTTGTCTATTTTTTCGAGACTTCTGTAAGCTTCTGTAAGACCATTTGCTGTAATCTCCGGGCCATATCCTGTGGTGATATCATATACCGCTGATTCCAACATGATCTTATGCTCTCCTGCCCGTTCCTGTTCACCTACAATATTCTCAAGAAGACCATATACTTCCTCAAGTCCATCCTCTCCAAGACTTACAGCCTTGTCGATCACAGAGATAGCCTTCTTGCATCCCTCAGAGACAGAATCCCTGACTGAAATTGAGAGAAGCATGACATACATATCATTTACAAGTTCTATGATAAGCATGTATTCCGTAACAACAGAATTTAAAAACGCAGCGCTCTTATCCAGTATATCTGCAAGTTCTGCATAAGCAGTATAATCAAGTTCCGTATAATTACCATTTTTCAGAAGCTCATATGCTTTATTGAGATCAGGATACTCGTTCTCAAAATTATCAGGTTTTCTGATAAGTGCTGTACTCTCCAGCATCTCTATAAACTCATCAAGAACATCTATTTCAACATCTTTGTATATATCCAGTGTATCCCCCAATATATCATAGAATCTGCTCTTGGTCATTCTTATCGGGAGCTGGCCAACGATAGACTGAAGTTTTGAATTGACAGCCACCTTATCATTGTCTGCAAATACAAACCTGAATATCTCATCTGCAAATTCATCTGCGTCAATCTTCTCCAGTTCAGCTGTAACACCCTCAGTCAGATTCTCTGGGAATCCATACTCTTTCCTGTTGAGTATATACTCATATGTCTCAAAAGCATCAGTGTAGGCTGTGAGCACCTTCATCTTATGCGTTATGGCATTTCTTACATCTGAAATTGTATTTATATACTCTGTAACATCCGTATCAGAATCCGATGATACAATTACCGCAGCCAGTTTGTCCAACACTGACTGACAACTTGCAATATATGAATCATCAGGTATATCTCCGTCCTGATGCATATCCTTCAGCGTTAGATAATTGAGTACAAACTTATGGCATGCGTACTCAAAATCTGCTTTAAAAGCTACATTTGCAAAATCCCTTAGATTTTTATCAAGATCCTTCCTTCTCTGTATATCTGTTATGAGTTTTTTTTCATCATTGTACATTTTACTATTCCCCTGTTATATTTTATACGATAGTCATCAGTTGTGAACGTGCGTAAACAAATGATCCTGACAATATTCTTTATTGCCTGTGCATTTGGAGCAATATCTGAACTGAAGATCAGGATATTCCTTATCCGTGCGTCCACACACTACACATCTGTGTCCTACATTCTGACTTTTTGCATTCCGGACCTGTTTGTTATAATTGCGCCGGCGTTTCATCTGTTTAGGTGAAAATCTTCTGATATTCTTGGTACTCAGATAGAATATAACGAAACTTACAAGTGACATTGCTATATTTACCCGTCCCATAAAGGTCTCATGTATAAAGTAATATACTATGATAAGCACATAAAGTATTGAAAGATATTTCATCTTTATCGGTATTATCATGGCATACAGTACACTCATATCCGGATAACAGGCGGCTATAGCCAGGAATATTGACAAGAGTATATAATAAGTTGATGCATAATTTATCACGCTGTAATAATTATAGTGGAAAACATATACACACAATATATGTGCTATCATCATTCCTGCCATTGTGAACAGCATAGAACTGAACATATACAGGTTATACAGAAATGTTCCCAGTGTCCTCTCCAAAAGAGTTCCTATACTATAATAGAAAAACAGCATTATAAATGTAAATATATCAACGCCAAATGTCGGTGGTGTGATGATCCATGTTACAAGTCTCCATACCTGCCCATGCATAACCGCCGCCGGATCCAATGTGAGCATAAATAATATCTTTGGTTGGAAAGTCAACAGTAAATATCCTATACCGTATCCTATGATCAGATACAATGTCAGATTTCTTATAGAGTATTTTCCAAATTTTCTTTCTATCTTGCTGACTATATTCATTCATTATCTCCAGTCGTACTTATTTCACTTACACCTTTAGAATTATATAATATACAAAATCACTTTACAACAGTAGAATAATTAAGTTTTTCTAACCTGATTCTGTATTATCGCTGAAAATCTACATATTTTATCTCCATATCTCCCATAAGCTCTGTTTTGTACAGATCCGGATTAAATTTAAACAGATCGTCCGGAGATACCCCCGTATTCTTGAGAACGTCCTCAAATGTATCTCCTTCTTTCACTTTATATATAAGGAAGTCCTCCTCCATTATCACAGGTATACATACCTCATCACCAGGCTGCATGTTATACACATTTATATATGGATTTGCCGAGATTATATCGCTTAGCTTTACCTTATATATTCTTGACAGCTTATATAAAGTATCCCCAGTTTTTACCACATGTATAACACCATTGCAAGTATCAAAATTCATAATATACCTCAAAAAGCTTTTTATATAAAATATTCAGTACATTCGCTATAGTTACATTTTTCCAATTTATGAAATGATTTCGCTGAATGGTTAAGTTTTTATAAAGTCATTGTATTTTTTTTTACCCTACACTATAATAAAGTAGCTTTATCGGCGGGGTATGTCGATAATCACACATTCAACACACAAAAGAAATTGGAAGGGTTGTTTTATGTACACATTAGGAATTGATATTGGATCAACAACAGTTAAAGTTGCTGTCCTTGATAAGGACAACAAGATACTTTTCTCCGATTACAAAAGACATTTTGCAAATATCAAAGAAACACTTAAATGTCTGGTACAGGAAGCAAAGGATGCCCTCGGTGAAAATGATGTCAACCCATGTATAACCGGTTCAGGCGGACTGGCTCTGGCACAGCTCATAGGTGTCCCATTTACCCAGGAGGTTGTCTGCGTGTCAGAGGCACTTCAGGACTACGCTCCACAGACCGACGTTGCAATAGAGCTTGGTGGTGAGGATGCCAAGATCATATATTTTACAAACGGAATCGAACAGCGAATGAACGGTGTCTGCGCCGGAGGTACCGGTTCTTTCATAGATCAGATGGCTACACTTCTGCAGACCGACGCAGCAGGACTCAACGACTATGCAAAGGATTATGATACCATATACCCTATCGCCGCAAGATGTGGTGTATTTGCCAAAACTGACATTCAGCCTCTTATCAATGAGGGAGCTACAAAGCCAAACCTTGCAGCATCCATATTCCAGGCGGTCGTCAACCAGACTATATCCGGTCTTGCATGTGGTAAGCCTATCAAGGGAAATGTTGCATTCCTTGGCGGTCCTCTTCACTTCCTTCCAGAACTGAAGAACGCATTTATCAGAACACTCAACCTGACCGGAGATGCGATCATAGATCCGGGACATTCACATCTGTTTGCAGCTGTAGGTGCCGCTATGAACTCCAAGACTGAGATATCCATGACACTTTCTGAACTTATACATGCCCTCTCACAGGAACTCAATCTCTCGTCGGGTGTGGAGAGACTTGCGCCACTGTTTGAGAGCGATGAGGATTACGATAAATTCAAAGCAGATCACAACAAATACGCTGTAAAGCGCGGCAATCTAGCTACATATAAAGGAAACTGCTTCATCGGTGTGGATGCTGGTTCAACCACCACCAAGGTCGCACTGGTTGGAGCTGACGGAGAACTGCTGTACGACTTCTACAGCAGTAACAACGGAAGTCCACTGAACACAACAATCAGAGCTATAAAGGATATATATAGCAAGCTTCCTGAGGGCGCTGTGATCGCAGGCTCATGCTCTACCGGTTACGGTGAGGCTCTTATCAAACAGGCTCTCTCACTTGATTTTGGCGAGGTTGAGACCATTGCTCACTATACCGCTGCAGCATTCTTTGACCCTGAGGTAGACTGTATCCTTGATATCGGTGGTCAAGATATGAAGTGTATCAAGATCAAGAACGGCGTTGTAGATAACGTTATGCTTAACGAGGCTTGTTCATCTGGATGTGGTTCATTCATAGAGACATTTGCAAAGTCACTGAACTACGATATCGCTGACTTTGCACGCATCGCCATCACAGCGAAAACACCTATTGATCTCGGTTCAAGATGTACCGTTTTTATGAACTCAAAGGTTAAGCAGGCTCAGAAAGAGGGCGCATCCGTGGCTGATATATCCGCCGGACTAGCATACTCCGTAATCAAGAACGCCTTGCTCAAGGTCATAAAGCTCACGGATCCAAAAGATCTCGGCAAAAACATCGTGGTTCAGGGTGGTACCTTCTACAACGATGCGGTTTTAAAGAGTTTTGAGGTCATATCAGGAAGAACAGCCATAAGACCTGACATCTCAGGTATCATGGGTGCTTTTGGTGCTGCCCTCATCGCTAGGAACAAATACAAAGAGGGATTTGTCACTACCATGCTCCCTATCGAGGAGATAAGAAAGCTCACATATGAGAGCTCCATGACAAGATGTAAGGGATGTACGAACAACTGTCTCCTCACCATAAACAAATTCTCAAATGGCAAGAGGTTCATCACTGGTAACAGATGTGAGAAGGGTGTTGGCCTGAAGAAGAATGCAGACAATATTCCTAACCTCTTTGAATATAAGCTCGGAAGAATATTTGGCTATGAATCACTTAAGCCTGAGGAAGCAAAGCGCGGCGTGATAGGTGTCCCTCGTGTACTCAACATGTATGAGAACTATCCTTTCTGGCACACATTCCTCACAAAGCTTGGATTCTCTGTTGTACTTTCTCCAAAGTCATCCAGGAATATATACAGCCTGGGTATCGAATCCATACCTAGTGAGTCAGAGTGTTATCCAGCCAAGATCTCACACGGACATGTTATGTGGCTGTTGAAGAATGGAATCAAGTCCATCTTCTATCCATGTGTACCTTACGAGATGAACGAGACGCCTGAGGCAAACAACCACTACAACTGTCCTATCGTTGCTTCTTATGCCGAGAACATCAAGAACAATATGGAGGAACTAAAGGCTGACGACATAACATTCATTAGACCATTTGTGGCTCTGGACAATGAGGAGGCTCTTGTAAAGCGTATGTACCGTGAGATGTCCAAGTACTACGACGTGACAATGGACGAGATTGGAAGCGCAATACATGCGGCATACGCAGAGGCAGAGAAGGTCAAGGAAGATGTACGTGCTAAGGGCGAAGAAACTCTCAGATACATTGATGAACATGACATGCTCGGTATCGTTCTGGCTGGTCGTCCATACCATCTTGATCCCGAGATCAACCACGGTCTTCCTGAGCTCATCAACTCATACAAGATTGCTGTATTTACCGAGGATTCTGTCGCACACCTTGGCAAGGTTGAGAGACCTCTTATCGTCTCAGACCAGTGGATGTACCACTCAAGGCTGTACAAGGCAGCCAACTATGTAAAGACCTGCGACAATTTGGAGCTCATTCAGCTCAACTCATTTGGCTGTGGTCTGGACGCAGTTACAACCGACTGTGTCAACGATATACTTACCAAGTCAGGCAAGATTTACACTGTCCTCAAGATCGATGAGGTCAGCAACCTGGGCGCCGCAAGGATCAGAATAAGATCCCTCATAAGCGCAGTCAACTCAAGACATGAGCAGCACTACAAGACATGTCCGTCAAGCAGTGCCATCAACAGAATAGAGTTTACAAAGGAGATGAAGAAGGACTACACAGTTCTTGCACCTCAGATGTCTCCTATCCACTTCGATCTTCTTGCGCCTGCATTCAGATGCATGGGTATCAACATTGAGATACTGCCGGATGCAACCAAGGAGACTATAGATGTCGGTCTGAAATATGTAAACAACGATGCATGTTATCCTTCTCTGATCGTTGTAGGTCAGATGATGAGTGCCATCACTTCAGGAAAGTACGATGTAAACAAACTGGCAGTTATCATGAGCCAGACAGGTGGTGGATGCCGTGCAACCAACTATGTAGGATTTATCAGACGAGCCCTTTCCAAGGCAGGCTACGGTCAGATACCTGTAATAGCACTGTCTGCCCAGGGCTTTGAGAAGAACTCAGGCTTCAAGATAAACTACAAGGTAGTAAAACGTGCAATGCAGGCACTTATATATGGAGATGTGTTCATGAGATGTCTGTACAGGACAAGACCTTATGAGAAAGAAAAGGGATCAGCGAATGCGCTCCATGAAAAGTGGAAAAAGATATGTCTGGAAAGTCTGACAAAGACCGGAAGCAATGCAGTTTTCAAGAAGAATATACAGGGAATAGTCCACGACTTCGACACTCTCCCACTCCTTGACATCAAGAAGCCTAGAGTAGGTATAGTCGGGGAAATCCTTGTAAAGTTCCTGCCATCAGCCAACAACCACTTAGTTGACCTGCTTGAGGCTGAGGGAGCTGAGGCTGTTATGCCGGATCTCCTGGACTTCTTCATGTACTGCTTCTACAACAACAACTATAACTACGAGTTCCTCGGCAAGACCAAGAAGGGTGCCATAGTCAGCAACACTATCATAAAGGTTCTGGAATCATTCAGAAAGCCTGCAAGGGAGGCTCTTGAAAAGAGTAAGCGATTCGAGGCTCCTGCCCATATCGAAAAGCTTGCTGCCTATGCAAGACCAATCGTATCCATAGGAAACCAGAACGGTGAGGGCTGGTTCCTTACAGGTGAGATGATAGAGCTCATAAAGAGCGGCGCTCCGAACATCGTGTGTGCACAGCCATTTGCCTGCCTGCCTAACCACATCGTAGGCAAGGGCGTAATTAAGCATCTGCGTGAGGCTTACCCTGAGGCAAACATCGTGGCTGTCGACTACGACCCAGGTGCATCTGAGGTCAATCAGGTCAACAGAATAAAACTGATGCTCGCAGCAGCTAACAAGAATATTAAGAAATAATACTTTACCAATTGTTTTATATGATAAAAATGGCATGTCACATACAATATTTTATAGTATGTGACATGCCATTTTTCATCTGTTATCATAATTCTTATATCTATGATATGGTATACTCCTTTCTACTGCAATCCTCAAAAAGCTTATCATCAAGCTTTTTCTGAATCTGTGAACGTATAAATCGCACTCCCAATCCATTTTCAGCCGCATCTTTTGCCAACTTATGCTTTGCCTTTGCTGACATCTTAAGACGCACTCCATAATAATCTGCAAGACTGTCAACTGGGCTGATACCATCTGAATTTAAAATAACGTAAAAATCATTCTCTGTCAGTTCATTAAGCTGCACTATGGTACATATACGTCCTGCAACCTCACTTGCCATAATTGTCTTATGTCCTTTCTATCGCTGTTTACAATCACATTCCGTATAGCATATTGGTCTTCTCCATGGCCTTCCTGATGTAAATAACAGCATCTTTCATGTTGTTACCATTACCATATATAGAAATATTATGCCTGCCCAGATACAAATCAAGAGCACCTTCAACCACATTTGTCATAATGGAAAGATATCCATATGGCACATCATCTGAATATAGAAGTGCCATAAACTCTCTGAACATTGAACAAAATATCTCTGGATCCTCCATCTGTTCATGAAGATATTGCCACGGCTCAGGCTCAAGCTTATGGATTTGCAATTTCTCCTTTAACGGTATATTACACTCATCAACAGTATCCTCAAAGTCTTCACATGAACTTCCGACACACCTATTTTCCTCTTCAAGCTGTCCAAACGCTTCTTCCATCCATCGTTTCATGTCCGCCGTCATCCATGTATCTGTATCATATGTGCTATCACTTAACCAGTTATATAACTCAGTGCACCATGAAATGTGAGCATCGCCCCTACAAGAAATCTTGTATACCTGCCCTTACTGAGCGGAGTATCAGCAAGGCAAAATAATTCTTCCTTTATCCTGAACCGGAGGTTTTGTTCTCGATCATGCCTGACATATCTATATATGAAGGAATTCTCCATGTGTTCATGATAATTTCTTCCTATCCTGTAGTAAAAATCATCTCTGATGCCAGACACAGTCTACACCCCCCTATGAAGTTCATTTATCCTGTCTATCTGTTTCTTTATGTATGTATAAGACCTGACAAATTCCTCTACATCGGAATATAGCGACATTCCACGCCTGCACAAAAACACATCGATCATCCCCTCCACCAGTTCATCAAACTCAGATATGCCTCCCTAATATCTATTTATCTCTTCGTTTATTCCTGACCATCAAATCTGAAGCTGAGCTGTGTCTGCTTCAGTGACTTCATTTTTCGTTCTGTGATCTTATCAAACTCACCGACCGTACCGCATAGAATCGGTGAAGCGGGATCATAACATGCACAATTAGCCTTTACCGCATCCGGCGAGTAATTCGCATAACAGTACTTGCATCCATTCAGACAAGTGTTGTAGGAACCAATCTCCACACTCTCCATGCAACCGCACTCAGGTCGCTGGGACTTATCCTTTGCCACCTTTATGTCACAGCCTATAATCTCCTCTATGAGCTTCTTGTCTATGCAGCAGTTGTGTTCAATTCCGCACTTCTCCAGATTCACCACCTCTGCACAAGTAGCCATCGACATTCCATGTGATCTTGCAATGTCCGCTATCGCCTTTGCAAATGCTTCCAGATTGTCGTGACTCATCTCATAACTATCCACAGCTTGCATATTCTTCCTGTTCTTGGCATATATGTCAACGAAGCTGATGACGCATTTCTCTGTGCAGCCATCCAGCGTCTCTGCAATCTGTGTAAATGCCCTTATGTGGTATTCCGGCGTATATTTCTTCGTAAAGACTATCGGATCATACCTCCATATAACTTGCTTCCTTCCTATTCTTCTGGCAAGCTCCTGGAATGCAGGAATGAGCTGTCCCTTTTTATCAGGCAGATTTGTCTCTATATCCTTGCCATATCCTGTTAAAGTGAATTGGAAGTAATATTTATAAGCGTCAAGTTCTGAAAGACGCGGAAGAATCGGTATGGGATTCTTTGTCCAGAACACAATGCAGTCAACAACCTCTGGTGAGAGGTCTATCCTGCTTATCTGATGCGCATTCATAGGGTTCCTCACATACAGGAATCCTGCCTTTATTCTATTAAAAAACCATTCCGAGTAAAATGTCGGTATGTCCGTTCTTCTACTTGCACTAAGTATCATATTTCATTCCCCCGATCAACAGCTTTTCTGTCAACAAAATAAAGTATAATATAATTTTCCGTCTGTTATCAATATCTCAAGGCAAATCCTATTGTACATCTGATACATTTTTACACCGTATAAATTACGAAATATTTCTCTATTTGAACCTGATGAAAATTTTTAAGGAAAATTTTTAACTAGAAATTCGCTAATTCATGTGCTATTTTGATACTTTGATTTGTTTTATATATGAGAACTCAATTGAGAAGGAACATGATTCCTGATTCTCTCATACATACAAACCACGGAGGTGATGACACTTGAAGCAGCAGCAACTGCTTGAACTATACGACAATTACTCGGACAATGCGTTCCGTCTGGCCATGAGTTTTCTTGGCAATACAGCGGACGCCGAGGATATTGTCCAGAATGTATATACCAAGCTTATAGAAAAAAAACCTCACATATCAAAGGGAAGTGAGAAGTCCTATATTCTCACCATGACTGCCAATATGTGTAGAAATCATTTAAAATCAGCAGCAAATCGCCTAAACAGCAGCTACGATGAGCTGGGCAGCGATGACATCGCCAACGGATTCAATATAGAGGAACAGTCAATGCTCACCGCCATAAGCAGGCTGCCTGATACATACCGAACAACTCTATATCTGCACTATTATGAGGGGTATTCATTCAAGGAGATAGCTAAGATGCTTCATCTGTCAGTCTCAGCGGTCTCCATGCGGATATCCCGCGGAAGGGATCAGCTAAAAGAATTTTTAAAGGAGGAATAGATCATGAATAATAAAGATATAAACGAATTATACAAAGCTACCATGGACAATGTGACCATGCCCCAGGATGACAAAGACGATCTCAGGGCAAAGCTTGCCGAACAGGCTCAAACCGGCAGATCTGGTCACAGACTCGCCCGCGTCGGCAAATATGCCGCCATCGCCGCTGCCGTGTGCGCAGTTCTTCTGTGCATCCCGGCGACAAGGACAACCGTCTCAGCAGCCATCGACTACATAAAGCAGACCTTCCACCTGGCAAATGGTACCGAAGTGACATACGAGGAAAACAGTGAGGGAAACTCCATACAGTTCACCATATCTACAGATGATGTCAATGGTTACACGAAAGTTGAAAACGGCCGTCTCTACCTTGTTCTCGGAGATACCAAGGAAGATATCACCGACAAATGCGGTCCTGACAAATATTTCCGTCATGAGATCAAGAACGCGGACGGCTCACACAGCGTCATCCTCATCGGAGGTACACCTGATAGCTGCGGCTGGTGCGAGCTCTTCTTCGACAAGAATGGAAAATATGTATTTAACAGCATGAACGTTGAAGACTACAACGACCCATGGCTTAATGACGCCCTGCATGCTGAGGGTGTTGACACGGGCAATCCTTATCTGGATGACACAACAACTGAGGATGCTTCTGACAGCGTATATAGTGTAGGCCAGTCTGTAGATGACAACACCTCAGGAAATGCTACTTATATTGAGCAGTAATAAGTTTAAATTATCTAATCT
>JAQYAS010000062.1 GCA_029338615.1 Clostridiales bacterium | reverse complement strand
TACGAGACGTATATCTGGGAGTCATATAATAACGGAGAGTTTGAAAAGACTGGTATTGGGCAGTATATATACAAAGGTATGACTGTATATCCGCCAAATGTCCATCTGAATTTTGTGGCGGATAGTGACATGGAACTTTATACTTACAGCATGGACACCAGAGATCAGGTGGTGATGACATTTGCTGATAATAATTCGAATTCTGAGACAGCCTATTACAATACAAGCCAGCTTGTGTATGGTGGGCATATACAGCGTGGGCAGAAGGTTAAGGTAGCTGCGTTTGGCGGTGTTTCCGTGGGAGAGACCGCAGAGAAGAAAGTACAGCTTTACACCTGGAATTCAGAGCTTTTTGACAAGGTAAAACCATATATACTTGATGAGACACTTATAAGTGATGGATATTCCGGCAATACTTTTAGTGGACATATAACAGCAAAGAAGGATGGGGTTCTGTATCTGGCATTCCCTTATAGTGATGGATATACTGTATACGTGGATGGACAGAAAGCAGAAAAGCTATTGCTGGGTAAGGGCAATATGGGTGTAGAACTCACAGAGGGCTATCATGACATAAAGCTGGAATACCGCACTCCTGGACTGATGAGCGGAGCTGCAGTCAGCCTGGCAGGAATCGTTATGTTTATTCTGTTATGTGTAATGACCAAACGAAGAAATATGTCTGACAGTGTTATGGTAAAAAATAGTTGAAAAATTATTTCATATATTATAAAATGTGACAAGAAGTTTACATCTTTAAGGAGGATAAGATAGTTATGGCAGAGATGATCTCAGCAGGCGATTTTAGAAACGGCGTTACAATCGAATTCGAAGGAAATATTTATCAGATTATAGAGTTCCAGCACGTTAAGCCAGGAAAGGGCGCAGCATTCGTAAGAACAAAGCTCAAGAACATCAAGAACGGTGGTGTTGTAGAGAAGTCATTCCGTCCTACAGAGAAGTGTGAGAAGGCTCACATCGAGAGAAAGGATATGCAGTATCTGTACAGCGATGGTGATCTTTACTACTTCATGGATCCAGAGACATATGATCAGATTCCTATCAGCTCAGCAGCTATAGGTGATTCACTGAAGTTTGTTAAGGAGAACGAGCTTTGTAAGATCTGTTCACACAACGGCAACGTATTTGCAGTAGAGCCACCTCTCTTTGTAGAGCTGGTTATCACAGAGTGTGAGCCAGGTGTTAAGGGTGATACAGCTACAGGTGCAACCAAGCCATGTACAGTTGAGACAGGCGCACAGGTATCAGTTCCTCTCTTCGTTAACGAAGGAGATACAATCAAGATTGATACACGTACAGGTGAGTATCTTTCAAGAGTATAATTATTCTATATTGAATATAATTTCAGGGAATCCCCGGATCCAACATTATTGGATCCGGGGATTCCCTTTTTTATCCTCCGGATTTGTTCAGGGTACCAATTCCCCGGAAAACAGGAAATGCCAGGCACAGGTTCTAAAATTTATATAGCATGAATATATTGTCTATGTAGCCATATTGGAAGGGGTAATACAAGAGGACAGCTTATGTATGGAGAAGATATATTGAAACTGCTGCCTGTCCGGATAAGGTGCATGGTTGAGAAACTTCAACTGGACTACAGCAGGTTGTGGGAGATAAGGCTGAGGGTTAACAGTCCATTTATTCTCAGGTATGAGGAGACGGAGATATATGTAGACGCACAGGGGCGAAGGACATCGCTCATGAAGAATGCATATGTGATCACTGCGAGGGATGTAAATGATACGCTGGAATGTGTCTGTAATCATTCTCTGTATGCTTATGAGGATGAGATCAGACAGGGGTTTGTGACGGTATGTGGTGGACACCGTGTGGGTGTTGCGGGCAAGATCATTCTGGATGGAAACAGGATAAAATGCATAAGGCATATATCATTTCTCAACATTCGAGTGGCGCACGAAATTAAGGGCTGCAGCAGGCAGGTTATGCCGTACATATATGGAGATGGCAGGGTATTCAATACACTTATTGTGTCTGCACCGTGTCATGGAAAGACCACTCTGCTGAGAGATATTGTCAGAGTGGTGTCGGATGATGGAATCACCGTTGGGGTTGTTGATGAAAGATCGGAGATCGCTGCGTGTTATAAAGGGGTGCCGCAGAATGATGTGGGGATGAGGACAGATGTATTGGACTGCTGTCCAAAAGCAGCAGGCATGATGATGCTGGTGAGAACCATGGCCCCCGATCTCATTGCTGTTGATGAGATAGGCGGTCCGCAGGATGTGGATGCAATATTTGGTGTTGTGAACTGTGGGTGCAGGCTTCTTGCTACAGCCCATGGGTATTCAATTGATGATGTCAGAAACAGGGCAGGGATAAGAAAGCTGGTTGAGAACAGGGTATTTGAAAGGTATGTTGTACTTGGGGGAAACATGGCGGGGCAGGTGTCTGATATATTCGACGGCCAGGGTAACAGACTGTGCTGGTGTGAGTAGTTAGAATTTGCCATGTGCTGATAACAGTGCAGGATGTAGGCCTATAAGGGGGGAAAATGATTAAAATTGCTGGTTGTATGTTGATAATGTATGCATCATTTATGGCAGGACATACAGTTGGACAGTATCAGTTAAGACGTGTAAAGGAGCTGGAGGAAATCATTATGTTTATACAGATGGTTAAGAGCCAGATGGTGTATGCGGGCACGGAGATACCTGAACTACTCATGGATTGTGAGCAGAGACTTACCGGTACAGTTAGAATATGGATACATAATCTCATACAGATTCTTGAATCTGATTCTGACAGGACTCTGCCGGAGATGTGGAGGGAGTCACTTAAGGTGTTGGACGATCTGAGTGCCCTTCCTGAGGATGCCGTAGCAGATGTGGACAGGCTGGGCAGGGTGCTGGGGGATCTTGATGTGGAAGCTCAGATGTCCAGAATTAATTTGCTGGAAAATGTATTGAGGGATCGCTATGATCGGGAGAGAAGCCGTAGTACTGGTGTGCAAAGGCTTGCCAATTCACTTGGAATACTTGGCGGAGTATTCATTGTCGTGATGTTAGTATAGTTAGTTATGTAGATGCTTAGAAAGGAACGGTCAATGACAATCCAGATACTTCTAAAAATAGGAGCAGTTGGTATACTGGTCGCATTACTCAATCAGATACTCAGGCATTCCGGCAAAGAGGAACATGCATATCTGCTAAATCTGGCAGGACTGATCATCGTTTTGTCCTGGGTTATACCGTATATAAAAGACCTGTTTGATGAGATTATGGAGCTTGTAAATATTGGACAGTGATTGTGTATGTACGAAAAGGTGGGGAGATATGAGTCTTATTTCAGTTGTGTTTGCAGCGGTCATAGTAGTGCTCATAGCGCTGAAACTCAGGGAAATGGGTTCCGGTTATGGAATACTTATGTCCATAGGTGCATGTGTGATGGTGATGTATTTTGTGATAGGCAGGTTCAGACAGATCGCAGGGTACATAGACAGGCTGGTATCGTATGTGTCGGTGGATATCACTTACATAGATATCATATTGAAGATGATAGGGATTGCGTATATATGTCAGTTTGCTACTGATATTTGTAGGGATGCAGGATATCAGGCTATAGCATCCCAAGTGGAGATGGCAGGAAAAATATCATTGATACTTTTGAGTATGCCGGTGCTCATGAGTGTTATAGACCTGGTGGTGGCAATTGTTGAGGGGTAGAGTGCTGCTTATTGGAATCGTAATATTACTTATGAGTGGACATGTTAACTTCCAATCCCGGAATAACGTGCTGGCAGCCAGTATGGCAGATGATACGGCAGACAATCCGACAGACACACAGGAATATTTCTCCACACTGGATGATATACTAAAAGGCAAGACAGAGGTGGAATTTCAGGATATATATAATGCATTGAAGTCCGGGGATGTGGATGGAGCACTGCGGCTGGCTGTTAAGTCTCTCAGGGAAAGTGCCACGGCGGAACTTGCAGCTGGCAAAAAGCTGGCAATCCAGATTATAGCAGTGATCGTGCTTGGAAGTACATTTGCACAGTTATCAGGGAATATGGGCAAGTATGTGTCAGAGAATGGTTTCCTTGTCACTTATATGATACTGGTATCACTGCTGCTCGGTGATTTCATAGTTGTACAGTCAGTGGTAAATGATGCAGTTGGGGATGTTGTTGATTTTATGAAGGCATTTTATCCGATGTACGCTGCATCTATGCTTTATGTACAGGGGACGGAGACTGCGGCATACTCACAATCCGTCATAATTCTCATTATATATGTGTGTCAGACTGTGGTGTTAAGTATGGTGATACCTCTGGTCAAATGCAGCGGGATCATATCTCTGGTCAATAATCTTGGAACTGAGGATTATTTTTCAAGGCTTGCAGAGCTTATGCGAAGCATCGCTTCGTGGATGCTTAAGATGATGTTTGCGGTTATAACAGGGATAAATGTGGTCAAGTGCATGATAGCCCCATCGATGGATAAGATTTCCAGAAATGGAGTGCTGAAAACAATAGCCAAAATGTCCGGAATGGGATCTGTTAACGCTGTGGCAGGGGTGATCGTCAGTACGGGAGAATTTATCAAAAATTGTATGGGGATGACCGCAGCTATAGTTATATCCATACTTGCGGCTGTTCCGATGGTGAAGATATTGGTGATCATGTTCACACTCAAATGCATTGCGGCACTCATACAGCCTATTGGTGATAAAAGATATGCGGATGGGGTGGCAGTGATGGCACAGTCAGTGGAACTCATGTTAAAGGTGTGTGGTATAAGTGTTCTTATGTGCATTATAAGTATTGCCATCATGACTATGGGAACATGAGCATGACAGTATGGAGGTGCAGATGGCAGCAGATTGGATCAAAAGTGTGCTTATATGTTCCATATTGTTCTCTGTAGTAGTATATATCGCTCCAAACCCTCGTATGAGGCGTTATGTACAGACGGCGGTTGGATTTGTAATGATAATAGTAGTTATGTCGCCTGTCATTTCTGCGATGAAGTGTGAAGACAGGCTGGCATTTAATCTGTATGAGGAATCGCTGGGGACATGGATATCTGATGGCGATGATGAGGTCTATATTGCAGCCATGGAACAGGTGGTAGATACATATCTGCATGACAACTGGGGGATAGAGGCTGATGTGGATATAGATATCACAGATGAACTGGCGATAAAAAGTATGACCGTACATATAGACTATACTTATATGAGCAGTGTGGAAGATATAAACAGCACATTTATACGGAGTGTGAGCCGGGGATTGTCCCGGGAATATGGTATAGATGAGGGCAGGATAATAATTATGTAGAGCTGGAGGTGGCTGCAAATGCAGATCATAGATAAAATATCCAGAATGTTAAAGATGAGCAACAATCGTTTCAGCAAATTGTTGCTCATTTTGCTTTGTGGGATATGCCTTATGGTTATAGTCTGGCCCACAGGAGGAACGGATGGCGGTGAAGAAAAAAATGATGGTGCTGGCGCAAAAGTTACGACTGCGTCAGGAGAAGCAGACGGGGAACAGACTGCGGGTAGAGAAGATATGTATGACAGTGCCTGTAATTACAGTTCATATATGGAGCAAAGACTTCAGAAGGTTCTGGAATCTATGGATGGGATTTCACAGGTGAGTGTGATGATCACGGTTAAAAACAGCGGTGAGAAGGTGACAGTTAAGGACGTGGATACAAGTCACAGTGAAAGTGATGGCAGCAGCCAGAGCAGTGTGACAGAACAGACGGTCATGGCAGATACAGCCGGTGACACAGCTCCATATATAACAGGTTATATACAGCCTCAGGTTGAGGGTGTTGTGGTGTGCTGCCATGGTGCAGAAAATGCCGATATGTCGCTTAAAATAACAAATGCAGTTCAGGCATTATTTGATGTTCCTGCGCATAAGATTGTGATATTAGAAGCAAATTAATGTGGAGGATGTATGAAGAAATTGGCAGGAAAAAACAAACTTGCTGTACTTGCCCTGGCGGTGATGATCGGTGTAGCCGGTTATATGAGTTTTGCTGATTCAGGTAAGGACAAGAAGGACACAAAGAAGAACGAAAAACAGGTTGAGGTATTGAGTTACGATGAGATTTCCGCCAAAGCTGAGGCGGAGAATCAGGCAAAGGCAGACTCCGAGGCAGCAGTGTCGGAGGAGGGGCTTACTGAAGAGATAGAGCTTAACGGACCGGAGGATGAGATAGGTGATGCTGTGCTCACCAGTGCAGAAGTTACCAGAAGCAATATGGCTGTGGCAAAACTTACCAGGGAACAGAGCCGGTCCAAAAGCAAGGAGGCACTTATGGATGTTATAGGAGACGAATCGATAAGTGATGAGGCGAAAAAAGAAGCCACTGATACATATGTGAAACTCAGCGATGTCATAGAGAAGGAGACTGATGTTGAGACTATCCTGGCTGCTAAGGGATATGCGGATGCTATTGTGACGATAAGTGATGAAGCCGTCGATGTGGCTCTTGGAACAGAGGATATATCTGATACGGAAAAAGCTCAGATAGAGGATATAGTAACCCGCAAAACGGGATATAATATAAGTGATGTAGTTATATCTGTGATGGGAGAGAAGTAATGATCGTCATTTTCCGACATACTTGCAAAAATGTGTGCCTGTGTATATAATGGTGATATCACTGTGGGAAGCTGGGACATAGTGTACAGCTTCCCTTTTTTAGAACTTTCTGATAATGTAAGGGAGGTATTAGACTTGGGTAACGCTATTGAAGAGAATACAGTTCAGGATAATATGTACAATATAGAGGAGAGCAACTCACTGGGCAAGGTCCAGATAGCAGATGATGTGGTTGCTATCATAGCCGGTCTTGCAGCTGGTGAGGTTGAGGGTGTGTACAGACTCACGGGCAATCTTACCAATGAGCTGGCATCCAGACTTGGGAAAAAGAACCCTGCCAAGGGAGTGAAGGTTGAGCTCCTTCCGGGCCAGGTGAAGGTGGACATAGCAATAGAGGTTCTGTATGAATACAGTATACCTTCAGTTTCATCACAGGTTCAGGATAAGGTAAAGCAGGCCATAGAGACTATGACAGGCCTCAGTGTGGAGGAAGTCAATATAAGGATAGCCGGTGTGCGTGTAAGCGACGGTAAGTAGAGATTACGGAGAGGAAGATATGACTAGAAGAGAGATAAGAGATAAGGTATTCAAGATAGTATTCGCAGCAGAGTTCAACACTCCTGACGAGATGAAGGAACAGATAGCATTTGCATTTGATCCTGAGATGCCGGGAGATGAGGAAGATGATCCTATGCTGTATGCATCTCTCAGTGACGATGATAAGGAATATATATCTGCAAAAGTAATGGATATAATTGGCCATAAGGAAGATATAGATAAGACGATATCTGAGATATCGGAGGGCTGGAAGCTTCAGCGTATAGGCAAAGAGGAGCTTGCAATACTGAGACTTGGGGTGTATGAGGTCAGATATGACGATACGATACCTGAGAAGGTCGCGATCAATGAGGCTGTTGAGCTGGCCAAGAAGTATTGTGATGTGTCAGCCAGCAAATTTATCAATGCACTTTTGGCTAAGCTTGTGGTAAAGAATGATGCCGCAGAGTAGTGCAATATATACAGTCAAAGAACTCAATGAAAAGATCCAGGAGCTTGTGAGTGGCGAGCCCTGGCTTGGAAGCCTTGGAGTAGAGGGTGAGATCACCGGACTGGGGCGTGACAAGAGAGGCCACATGTATTTCAGCCTCAAGGATCCCAGTGGGGTATTGTCGGCTGTCATGTTTGCCGGAAAGCAGATACATGGTCTTGGATTTGAGCCTGTAAACGGTGACAAGGTTCATGCATTTGGACATATAGATGTGTACGTCAGAGACGGGAAGTATCAGCTCTATGTAGACAGACTTGTGCGTGTGGGCGACGGTGAGGTGAATGCCAGACTGGAGAGACTCATAGCGAGACTGGATGCCATGGGGCTTTTTTCTCAGGAATACAAAAAGCCTGTTCCAGCATATCCAAGAAATATAGGGATAGTAACGGCTGGTGCAAAAGCAGCAATAAGTGACATAAAAGCGGTTGCGAAGCGCAGAGATCCGTATGCACAGCTTATCTGTTATCCTGCAACTGTACAGGGACAATATGCGGCAGCTGACATATCACACGGTATAGAGGTGCTTGATGCCATGGGACTTGACCTGATAATAGTCGGACGTGGTGGTGGATCCAAGGAGGATCTGTGGGCATTTAACGAGGAACAGGTAGCCTGGGCGATTTTTAATGCAGAGACACCGATAATATCAGCAACTGGACATGAGATTGATACTACGGTTGCCGATATGGTGGCGGACAGACGTGAGTCCAACCCATCAACGGCGGTCATGCATGCCCTTCCTGTGGTGGCGGATACGGTTGCTGTTCTGGAACACAAATATGAGATAATGACAGCAATCATGGAGAACCGGCTGGAACGTCTGGCCAGGATGCTTGATTCGTATGACAGACAGATAAGACTTCTGAGTCCCGAGGGCAGACTGGATAAACAGAAGGAACAGATCGACAGGATAGAGAGTGACATTCGATCGGCTATGAGAGCAAGATTGGACGGACTGACAGATCGGCTGGACGGATATGGTGTTCGTATCGATGACGGAATGCATAGGAAATACGAAAAATACAAAAATGCTCTGGATGTTATGACAGAGCGTATACATGGATTGTCCCCAACAGCAAAGCTTGTTGGTGGATACGGATATATTTCTTCCGCGGGAGATGCAGTCAGATCGGCTGCAGATGCAGACTGTGGGGATGAGATCAATATCACGCTTCACGATGGCAGTATTCAGGCTGTGGTCAGTGCGGTTCATATGGAGGAATAGACATGGTGGATGAAGATTTGAAGATAGAGGATGCACTTGCCAGACTTGATGAGATATCTGCTGTACTGGAGAATTCAGAGACAGGACTCAAGGAGTCACTTGAGCTGTACTCAGAAGGGGTGCAGCTTATACAGCGTTGCAGAAATTATCTGTGTGACGTGGAGAAAGAGATGATCACGCTGACTGGACAGGGGGAGGCATAATATGTCGGATAATATAGAGATGAAGATCAGTGACAGGGCAAAACATGCGAGTGAGATCGTGTGCAGCTATTTACCGCCTGTACAGGGATTTGCCAGGACCGTGTGTGAGGCTATGGCATATTCTGTGGAAGCAGGGGGGAAAAGGCTCAGACCAATACTTATGGAGGAGACCTATAAGCTCTTTGGCGGAACTTCTAGTGTGATAGAACCTTTTATGGCAGCCATAGAGATGATACATACATATTCTTTGATACACGATGATCTGCCGGCACTTGACAATGATGATTACAGACGTGGGCGCAAGACATCCCATGTGGTATTTGGTGAGGCCATGGCTATACTTGCCGGTGATGCATTGCTTAACTATGCATATGAGACTGCATGCAAAGCATTTGCCATGGATACGGATGTGAAGAAGGTAGCAGATGCCATGTGTATATTGGCGAGCAAGCCGGGAATATATGGAATGATCGGTGGTCAGGTTGTGGATGTAGAGATGACAGGTAAGACTTTGTCGCGTGAGCAGCTTGAATATGTGTATGAGAACAAAACCGGTGCACTTATTGAAGCTTCGATGATGATAGGAGCGACTCTGGCCGGTGCAGATGATTCACAGCTGGAGAAGATAAGAAGGATAGCGTCTGATGTGGGAATGGCTTTTCAGATCCAGGACGATATACTGGATATATGCGGTGACAGTGCACTGCTTGGCAAACCTACAAGAAGTGACGAAGAGAATGGTAAGGTCACATATGTGACGATCCATGGCATAGAAGAGTCGTCAAAATATGTAAATATGCTGTCTGAGAGGGCGGTAAAAGGATTGGAAGAGATAGGTGGGGATCACGAGTTCCTGAAGGAACTTATTGTCTGGCTGATACACAGAGACAGATAATTTGCGCCTGCCATAGGTATGCATATGAATATACTGGATAAAATAAATAAACCAAACGATATAAAGAACATTGACAGAGAAGATCTGCCCAGGCTGGCAGAGGAGATAAGAGAATTCCTTGTATGGAATGTCAGTGAGACAGGCGGACATCTGGCGCCAAATCTTGGGTGTGTTGAGCTTACTATGGCTCTTCACCGTGTACTGGATTTCCCTGAGGATAAGCTGATATGGGATGTAGGTCATCAGTCGTATGTCCACAAGATACTTACAGGAAGAAAGAATGATATGGCAAGTCTCAGGCAGCTTGGCGGTATGAGTGGATTTCCAAAGACCAGTGAAAGTCCCTGCGATGCCTTCAATACAGGACATAGCTCGACATCTATATCGGCAGCTCTTGGTATGGCATGTGCCAGGAGTATCAAGGGGACACATGAGAATATTGCTGCGGTTATAGGAGATGGGGCATTTACTGGGGGCATGGTATATGAAGCTATGAACAATATGGCGGATATAAAGACGAGCTGCCTTGTTGTGCTCAACGACAATAACATGTCTATTGATCAGAATGTCGGTGGAATGTCCACATATCTTAGTAAGATCAGAGTTGGACAGCAGTACAATGATTTCAAAGGAAATGTGGAGAAGCTTCTTATGAAGATACCTGTGGCAGGAGAACATCTGGCTAGGGGATTAAAGAAGTCCAAGGACTCTATAAAGCAGATATTTGTTCCAGGCATGTTTTTTGAGGAGCTTGGAGTCACATATATAGGTCCGATCGACGGTCATGATATCGATGTGATGGAGGCCACATTCAGAAAGGCACTTCAACTTGATCGGCCAATACTTGTACATGTAAAGACGGTTAAGGGCAAGGGATATGTCCATGCAGAGCGCCATCCAAGCTATTTCCATGGTGTGGAACCTTTCAATATTGAGACAGGTAAGGTCAAGAAAGAAAAGAAAGCGATGACCAACACAGGAGTTTTTGCAAGAAAACTTGTGGAACTTGGACGTCAGAATGACAAAATAGTGGCAATCACAGCAGCTATGGGCAAAGGAACAGGAGTGTCTATGTTTGCCAGTGAATTTCCAGACAGATCATTTGATGTGGGTATAGCGGAAGAACACGCAGTGACATTTGCGGCGGGGCTTGCGGCATCTGGACTGATACCTGTTGTTGCGATATACTCGTCATTTTTACAGAGAGCCTATGATCAGATCCTTCATGACGTATGCCTGCAGAACCTGCATGTCATACTGGCTGTGGACAGGTCCGGTCTTGTGGGGGCTGATGGAGATACACATCAGGGTATATTTGATACAGCATTTCTTTCACATATGCCCAATATGACTATCATAGCACCCAAGAACAGATATGAACTGACCAGAGCTTTGGCATGGGCGGTGGAACATGATGGTCCTGTGGCAATCAAATATTCCAGAGGTGATGCATATTATGGCCTCAGGGAGTATAATACGGCTATTGAGCTGGGCAGGAGTGAAGTTCTGCACAGAGGCAGTGGGCTTGCACTTGTTGCCGTTGGCAACATGGTTCAGGAGACAGAGAAAGTATATAACAGATACAGGTCGGAGAAACGGGATGTGACATTTGTAAATGCGAGATTTGTGAGACCTGTTGATACAGATCTGATAGATGATCTGAGCAGAGATCACGATATGATCGTGATCATAGAAGAGGGAATAAAGCATGGAGGATATGGCTCCATGATTGAGGAATATGTGGAAGACAAAGGGCTTCCGGTCAGAGTTATGGTGTGTGCTATAGAGGACAGATTTGTCCAGCAGGGAACTGTGGCACAACTCAGACATGTATTGGGACTGGATGCTGATTCATTGTACGATAGAATAGAGGAAAAACGATGAAGAAGAGACTGGATGTGCTTCTGGTAGAGCAGGGGCTTGCAGAATCCCGTGAGAAGGCAAAAGCCGTTATCATGTCGGGGATAGTATATGTTGACAATAACAAAGAGGATAAGGCGGGAACCACATTTGATGAGACTTCCAAGATAGAGGTCAGGGGAAATACACTCAAATATGTGAGCCGCGGCGGACTAAAACTGGAGAAGGCCATGGATCACTTTGGTGTGACTCTTGACGGTAAGGTTGCTATGGATGTGGGTGCATCAACTGGTGGATTTACGGACTGTATGCTGCAAAATGGTGCGGTGAAGGTGTATTCGGTTGATGTGGGTCATGGCCAGCTTGCCTGGAAGCTCAGAAATGACGAACGGGTAGTCTGCATGGAGAAGACTAATATCAGATATGTGACTCCTGCAGATATAGCAGACAGGATAGAGTTTGCTTCAATAGATGTATCATTTATATCCCTGACCAAGGTGCTTCCGGCGGTGAAGGATCTTTTGACTGATAACGGTGAGATAGTATGTCTTATAAAGCCTCAGTTTGAGGCTGGAAGAGAGAAGGTCGGCAAGAAGGGTGTAGTCAGAGAGCAGGCAACCCATGTGGAGGTTGTGGAGATGATCGTAGATTATGCCAGAAGTATAGGATTTAAGACTCTGCATCTAAGTTATTCACCTATAAAGGGACCTGAGGGAAATATCGAATATCTGCTGCATATCACGCTGGATCAGAGCAGAGAAAATGCGGAATTTGATGTAAAGGCTCTGGTAGCGGAGTCGCATGAGGCTCTGGATAAGTCAAAACATGTGTGAGTGCATAAAGGAGACCGTATGAAGAGATTTTATATAGTATACAATCCTGACAAGGACACTGATTCAATGGTGCTGGATGATCTGTGTGGTTATATCCAGAAAGCCGGTGGTATCTGCGGTGTTATGAACTGTTATGAATTTGGAAGGTTGTCCAAGCAGGATGTGGAGAATATTATCAGCGGATATGAGTGCATTCTTGTGCTTGGCGGTGATGGAACACTTCTAAATGCGGCATCAAGCGTGAGTCATGTGGATATTCCGATGTTTGGAATGAATATGGGAACTGTGGGATTTCTCACAGAGGGAGAACTGCCAAACAGGTATGAGATACTTGACAGACTGCTTGACGGCGATTTTTCAACAGAGGAACGAATGATGATAAAGGGAAGTGTACTGGGACAGGACGGCTCGGTATATCGCAAGAGGGCGCTCAATGATATAGTCATCACCCGTGCTGGATTTTCCAGACTTATAGGTCTGGATGTGTATGTAGATGGAAGTTTTCTCAATACATATGAGGGAGATGGAATCATAGTTTCAACCCCAACCGGTTCCACCGGGTATAATTTGTCTGCGGGTGGACCTGTAGTGGATCCTACTGCACAGTTGTTGATCATTACTCCGGTATGTCCTCATTCGATCACCTGTAAGAGTATAGTCCTTCCGAGAAATGCCAAAATTGACATAGCGATTGCCAAGAAGCGTAAGACCCAGGATACAGAGGCAATAGTATCATTTGATGGAGGAAACGATATGGAGCTATCTGCCGGCGATGTGTTGTCGGTTGAGGCTTCTCAGAGGATAACAAGACTTATAAAAGCCAGCAATGTGAACTTTTATGAGATTCTCAGGAATAAACTTGGGGGAAAGTAGAATGAAGCAGAAGAGACAGGCCATGATTTTGTCTATCATAGAAAAATATGATATAGAGACACAGGATGAATTGCTGGAGAAACTGGCTGAGGCCGGGTTTAACACTACACAGGCTACTATATCCAGAGATATCCGGGAGATCAATCTCACAAAGGTTGCGGTGGCTGGAGGAAAACAGAAATATACTTTGGGCAAAGCTGTGGGTAATGAATCCCTCGAGTCGTATAGAAAAGTTCTGGGAGCCGGAATACTTTCTATGGTGCCTGCGGAGAATTTGATAGTTATCAAGACTGTGTCAGGTATGGCTATGGCGGTGGCTGCTGCCCTTGACAACGTGGAGATCCCCGGTCTTCTGGGGAGTATAGCCGGAGATGATACGATATTTCTTGCAGTCAGAAGTCATGAGATGACAGACTCTGTGATGAAGACTATAGATAGAATGCAGAGATGACAGATCTGCTTTATATGTGTGTATTTGGGTGCTTCTACAGGAGGAAATTATGCTGCTTAATGTACATATAAAAAATATAGCACTTATTGATGATGCAAATATTAATTTTACGGATAATCTCAACATACTTACCGGTGAGACCGGCGCAGGTAAATCCATAATAATGGGTGCGCTTAAGATAGGTATGGGTGAGAAGCTTCAGAGAGATATAGTCAGGGATCCGGATAAAGAGGGATTCTGCCAATTGCTGTTTCTGATAGATGATGAGCAGACGAAAACACAGCTTCAAGACATGGGAGTTGATCCATCAGAGGATGGTGAACTGCTTATCACGAGAAGAATACTAAATTCCAGAACGGTAAATACTATCAATGATATGGCTGTGACGGCATCTAAACTCAGGGAGGTATCTACGCTTCTCATAGATATGCATACCCAGCATCAGCAGCAGTCTCTGCTCAGAAAGACGGAGCATATGAAGCTGCTCGATCGGTATGGAAGGAGAACAATAGATCCGCTCAGGGAAGAGATGGCACTCAGGTATGGTGAATACACGGCTCTCAGAAGAGAGATGGATGAGCTTACCATGGATGAGGCAGAAAAAAGCAGAAAAACAGAATTTCTGAGATATCAGATATCCGAGATAGAGTCTGCAAACATCAAACAGGGTGAGGATGATGATGTGGAATACCAATATAACAGAATGGTGAATTCCAGGGACATTGTTGCTGCCGCATCTGAGGTTTATGGTGTGACAGGTTATGAAGCGTCCGCATCTGCCGGTAATGAGATTGGTAGAGCTCTTGTGACTTTGAAGGGAATCAGAGAACTGGATGGAGAGATAGATGGACTATACGGTCAGCTTGAGAATATAGATGCACTTCTCAATGATTTCAACGTTGAACTCAGCAATTATATGCAGAGCATGGAGTTTGATGACAGCGAGTTCAGAAGTGTAGAATCAAGGCTCGATGTGATAAATGATATAAAGGGAAAATATGGAAATACAATAGACGATGTGAATGAGTATCTTGCAAATATCCGAAGTGAGTACGACAGGCTTGCCGAGTATGATGAATATGTCGCACAGCTTGAAGGAAAGATAAAACACGCAGAGGACAGGATGCTTGATGTGGCTGAAAAGCTGAGCACAGAAAGAAAGAGACAGGCTGAACTTATGTGCAGTGATATAAGAAGTTCTCTTGAAGATCTGAGCTTTATGGAGGTCAGATTCGACATGGTATTTGACAGGCTTGATTCATGTACTGCCAGCGGTATAGATGACTGCTATTTTGTCATTTCTACCAATATTGGAGAGAAGATGAGACCTTTGTACGAAGTGGCGTCCGGTGGCGAACTGTCGAGGATCATGCTTGCAGTCAAATCATCCATGGCATCTGAGGACAATATCGGAACTCTTGTGTTTGATGAGATTGATGTGGGAATAAGTGGAAGAGCAGCACAGAAGGTTGCAGAAAAAATGGCAATTATTTCCAGGAGCCATCAGGTGATCAGTATAACTCATCTGCCACAGATCGCAGCTATGGCGGACAGCCATTATCTTATAGAGAAATCGGCTGATGATGGAAAGACAGTTACACATATAGAGAGACTCAGTGAAGAAGAATCAGTTGCAGAGATTGCAAGGCTTCTCGGTGGAGTCAGCATCACTGATGCGGTTATGAGTAATGCCCGTGAGATGAAACAAATGGCAGAAAAAACAAAAAATAACTAATATAAAGTTCAATATGACACAGCATACTAAGAGTAACGGTTACATACCGCTACTCTTTTTTGCTGAATGGAGGAATGTCATATGAACAGGTTCTGGAAGGTGTTATTGGGAATATTGATCGGAGATTTGATATTAGCTGTGGGAGTATGGTTCTTATGTACGGCCGTTGACAGCAAAAGAATAGTGTCCGGTAGTATGACAGATTCGGATACCAGTCTGACTATGGAGGACTCGGTGATGAACAAAGTCTGGAAATCAGATATGTTTAGTGATGAAATATATGATCGGACAGTTATACCTTCAGGAGAAGCTGTGGGAATTTATCTGAAGACAGATGGTGTTATGGTGGTAGATGTGTGCAGTTTTAAAAATATAGACGGTAAGACCTGCTGCCCTTCGGAGGATATATTGCAGGCAGGGGATTATATTGTGAGTGCGAATGGTGAAGAGATAGGGAGACGGTCAGATCTGCTGGATGTTGTTGCCAGATGCGAAGGAAAAACTGTTACATTGGATTATGTGAGAGATGGGGTTAATGCAACGTGTGAAGTGACTCCAGAGCAGAATGAGAGTGGCAATTATCTTCTCGGTGCATGGATAAAGGATGATGTATCTGGAATAGGTACAATAACATTTATTGATGGCGTGAATTTTATGGCACTCGGTCATAGTGTATCAGACTCAGATACAGGGCTTATCATGCGATGCAGTACGGGAGGAATTTACACTACCAATATAACCCATATAAGCCGTTCCCACTCATCAGAACCCGGTAAATTGCAGGGAAGCATAGCTTACAGACAGGATCTTATTGGTATAATAGATGGTAACAGTAACAGCGGAATATTTGGACATTTGGATATGTCATATTGTAATGGAAAATACGCTTCCGCAGAAAAAATGTATATAGCACATGGAGATGATGTTCATGAGGGAACAGCATATATTTATTCAAGAATGTCCGGTGAATTACACAGGTATGAGGTGGAAATAGAGCATGTTGATCACAAAACGCAGGATAAGAATATGGAATTCTGTGTAGTAGATGACGAACTTCTCCAGCTCACCGGAGGAGTGGTTCAGGGAATGTCTGGTTCTCCGATCATTCAGGATGGCAGGATCATCGGAGCAGTCACCCATGTGTTTGTGGATGACCCAACCAGGGGGTATGGAATATTTATCGAGAATATGCTGGCGGAGTGAGAATGCACAGAGAATTTCCAGGGAAGAACAGTGGCCACTGGATAGGTACATTTTCCCAGTGGGGAGGAAATTTGCTGAAAAGGCACATAGATTCTCACTGGAAGAGTTATAAAGCTTGAAAAGGTACACAGCCGGAAGGAAATCTCTTGTGGAGGATATATAGACAGCGAAAAGGTATAAAAGAATTCCTGTGGAGAGTAGTGGCCACAAGAAAGGTACAATTTCCCCGGAGGGAGGAAATTTGCTGGGAAGGCACAAAAATTCTCACTGGAAGGGTTATAAAGCATGAAAAGGTACACAGCCGGAAGGAAATCTCTTGTGGAGGAGGTATAGACACCAAAAAGGTATAAAAGAATTCCTGTGGAGAGTAGTGGCCACAAGAAAAGGTACAATTTCCCCGGAGGGAGAAAATTTGCTAGGAAGGCACATAAATTCTCACAGGAAGAGTTATAAAGCTAGAAAAGGTACACAGCCGGAAGAAAATCTCTTGTGGGGAAGGTAAAGACATCGAAAAGGTATAAAAGAATTCCTGTGGAGAGCATTGACCATCGGAAAGGTACAATTTTCTTGGGAGATAATGAAAAAGAAAAAGTCTTAACAAATATATTTAATAAAAATTTAATTTGAAAAAACACAGGACAATGGTATACTGCCTAAAAATAAATATAAATGGGGTGATACTATATTTGAAAATTTAATGATTGCTCAGAGCCGCATTTTATCAGAAAGAATTGCCGGTCTGGAAGCTGAGATAGGCAAATTGCCACCCGGAAGTATCAATATTACTGAAAGTGGCGGGTATGTAAGATGGTATTTGGCTGAAGAAGGAAACAAGACATACATACCTAAGGGAAAACGATCTTTTGCACAGAATATGGCGCGAAAAAAGTATCTTGAATATCTAAAAAAAGATATGCAGCATGATAAAAACTGCATAGACTCTTATCTTATCAAATCTTCATCATATCAACGTAAAATTCCAAAATTATTTGATGAACCAGGATTTAAAGAATTATTAACCAAGGAAATAAGTGGTCAAAAACAGGAAATTGAAGAGTGGTGTAAAAGTGAATTTGAGACGAACAAGTACAATTTGGAAGGACTCATATTTGGTACAGCATCTGGACATGTGGTCAGATCAAAGTCAGAGAGTATCATTGCTTCGGAATTATTTATGAATAATGTTCCTTTCAGGTACGAATGTATATTAAATCTAGGGGATAAGATATGTTTTCCTGATTTTACGATTCGACATCCAAGAACAGGTGAATATTTTTATTGGGAGCATTTCGGTATGATGGATAAGCCTGAATATGCAAAAAAGGTTTCTGATAAGCTTGGCTTGTATATAGCTCATGGAATATTTCCGACAATAAATCTTATTACTACTTATGAGACGCTTGACAAGCCAATCACTCAGTTAAAGATATCTGAGATAGTCAGTGATTACTTTGGATAAAATAGCTTGTGGTAGAAAGTTAGAGATAATATGTTGTATAATATAAAAATATAATTGAAAACACGACCAGATACTCAAACGTGAAACAACTTTTCTGTAATTGTAAAGTTTCTCAAAATGGAGCTAAGCAGGAGAAAAGGTACATGGATTCTCCCGAGGGCGATTAAGAAGAACAGAAAAGGTACATAACCAGAATGAATTCTCTTGTGGAGACAGTCTAAGCAGTGAAAAGGTACAAAAGAATTCCTGAGAGGCTGGTAGGGTTATGGAAAGATACAATCAGTTAAACAATAACAGAGTCTACCGTCCAGAATGGAGCGAACTTATAATAAAATAAATAAAATAGACTATGAGAACAGGAGGAATCCAAAATCAATATTTCGATATGTCATACTTTAAGAAAATATAATAAAAAGAATATAATTCCGGATATACTGACTGGAATAATTATTGCTGCGGTTTCGATACCAATTTCCATGGGATATGCACAGATTGCCGGGCTGCCTGCGGTGTACGGCCTTTATGGATCGGTATTTCCTATCATAATATTCGGTTTGTTGTCGACATCCAGGCAATTTGTGTTTGGAGTTGATGCGGCACCGGCGGCATTGGTGGGGGCAGAACTTGCGGCACTTGGAATTGCAAATGGATCGCCCGAGGCTATGATGGTGGTTCCCGTGATCACGTTTTTTACAGCAGTGTGGCTTATGGTGTTTTATCTTTTCAGAGCAGGGAAGTTGGTAAATTATATATCAACTCCTGTCATGGGAGGCTTCATATCAGGAATATGTACGACAATTATTCTCATGCAGGTGCCAAAGCTTTATGGAGGCGGTGCAGGAACTGGTGAATTGATAGAACTTGTGGAGCATATTGGGCATACGGTAGGTAATGTAAATATGCCATCTCTGATACTTGGACTTACTGCACTTGTGATATTGCTTGCTTCAAGGCGGTTTATACCAAAGTTTCCTATGGCTATAGTTGTAATGATCCTGGGGGCTTTGGCTTCGTATGCACTGCATATAGAGGACTATGGAATAAAGTGTCTGGATAGCGTATCAAGAGGAATTCCTTCTGTTGTCCGTCCACAGATAGAGTTCAGACTGGTGCCGGAGATCATCGGCGCAAGTCTTTCGGTTGCAGTAGTAATTATGGCAGAGACATTGCTTGCAGAGAATAATTTTGCACAGAAAAACAGATATAAGATAGACGATAATCAGGAGATACTGGCATTTGCGATGGCTAATCTTGCTGCTGCATTTACTGGCTGTTGTCCGATCAATGGTTCTGTATCCAGAACGACCATGAGTGAGCAGTATGGAGGAAAAACTCAGCTTACAGGTATTGTTGCAGGTATAGTGATTCTAGTGATACTGTCATGTGGAACTGGTTTTATAGGATATCTTCCGGTGCCTGTGCTGACAGCCATAGTTATTTCAGCGTTGTACAGTGCACTCGAGTTCGATCTGGCGGCAAAATTATGGAAGGTGAGCAAGACAGAGTTTTACATATTCTGCGGCGCATTTCTGGGAGTGCTGCTCTTGGGAACCATCAATGGAGTTTTGATCGGTATTATACTGTCGTTTGTAGCTGTAATAAAGCAGGCGGCAGATCCGCCAAGGTCATTTCTTGGACTTGTCCCGGGGCATGAAGAATTTCTGGCACTTGAGAGATTTAAGCATGCATATCCGATACAGCGGGTGGTTATATACAGGTTTAGCAGCAATCTGTTCTTTGCAAATGCGTCCATATTCCAGAAAGATATCATGGATTCGGTGAATGAAGAGACAAGGGCGGTTATCGTAGATGCGTCAGCCATGGGAAGTGTGGATGTGACTGCGGCGAAGATGCTCAGAACCTTGTATGATACTTTGGCGGATATGGGAATACGGCTGTATATCACTGAGCACATAGGAGCGTTGAATGTTCAATTGAGAAAACTGGGACTGGGAGATATGATCGAGTCGGGCTGCGTAAGACAGACGATGGAGAGGGCTCTGGCAGACATGGGTATAGACAGGCCATATCCACTTGTCGGTGTACATAACAGTTATCATGATATACGGAGAAAGAAGGTTGAGAATAAGGCTCAGGAACTTATATGGGCATTTGGAGATGATGCTGAAGAGGTTATTGAGAAACATGTCAGAGAGTCGATAAGCAGCATTCACCGGGGTGCTGATGTTGATGAGATCATGACAGGATTCTGGAATCAGATGGATGTTCAGGACGAAGATGAGTGGCTTGAACATATGGAAGCTCATATAGAGGAAATAGTGAGAGCAACAGGAGAGGATCAGAATATTATAACAGAGCGTATAGAACACAGGAGGCAGCAGCTTCTTAGCAAGCTTGAAGCGGAGCATCCAGAGTTCGTTGAAAGATATAAGGCGAGAAGAAATGCATTCAAAAGACAATAAAGGATATGAACCCCTGCACAAAAAGGAAGGTGCAGGGGTTTATTTGTCTGAGCGTGTAGAAACATAGTAACCGGGGAAAAGATGCTGTCGTAACTTGCGAAGTTATATATATTCCCAACAAAACAAGTAAAATATATAATAAGCCTAATGGAACGACATATGCATAATGTTGTTTCTTACATAGAATGCGGGTGATATATGAGATCACCTATATCAGGAAGGAGCAAAACATGGGTCATGTTAATGTATTGATGGTAAAACATGACAAAAGAGAAACAGAGCAGCTTAAGAACATACTGGAAAAAATACCCGGATATGATTATGTTGGGTGCTTTGCAAAGGGAGAAGAAGCCATGACAGCTATAACCCAGCTGAGACCAGATGTGGTTGTACTTGATGAGGTAATATATGGCATGGATATAGCGGGGCTTATAGATGCGGTTATCGAGAACAGAAATCTTAGAAACACAAGATTTATTCTTTGTTCGTCGAGAAAACATAAGAATTATCTCAGATTTGTATATGGTGTTGTGGAGGACAAAGCAGTGCTAAGAGTTCTTGAACAGCCATATGATGACAAAAATGTAAAAGAGGTACTCGACGATGTGTGCAGGGGTAGAAATAATTCGCTTCCGGTTATACTTGAGAGTGGTGATGACGAGAATACTGATGAGCTGGAGGCAGTTGTAACGAACATAATACATGAGATAGGGGTTCCAGCACATATAAAAGGTTATCAATACCTGAGAAGTGCAATAATGATCGCAGTAAAGGATATGGATATATTAAATTCGATAACAAAACAGCTATATCCTAATATTGCTGAAATGTATGGAACTACTGCTTCCAGAGTAGAGAGAGCGATAAGGCATGCTATAGAGGTGGCGTGGAGCAGAGGAAGAATAGAGACTATAAATGAGCTTTTTGGCTACACGATAAGTGCGGGAAAGGGGAAACCAACCAACTCAGAATTTGTTGCTCTCATAGCGGATAAGATACGTCTTGATGCAAAAATGCGAAATGTAGGATAATTCTTCGAAAAATAGCCACGAATGCTATGATATTAAAAATGATATTAAAATGACTTGACAAAACATATCGGAAACAATATTATTTAATTGCATTGAAGGACAAGCGCTTAAACTTCAGGACAATATACACAGCAAGGGAGATAGCAATGGGAAGCAAAGGGATCAATATAGTTGTCGCCGACAGCGACAGTGAACAGATAGCGAGACAGATAGAGACATATTCAAGAGATAATGAGATGAAAGTGGTGGATATGGTCAGTACAGGAGAGGAGGCAATAGATTCGATAAAGCTGAACAAGCCGGATATAGTAATTATTGATATTTGTCTTCAGGGAATAGATGGTCTGGGAGTGATGGAACATATAAGTGAGATACCTGAGTATTCTGATACGATTTTTGTAGTGCTCACTTCCGTATCATCCCAGAGACTGATAAGATGTGCTTTTGAGATGGGAGCGACATATTACATACTCAAACCTTATAATCCTATGCAGCTGATATCACGACTCAGACAGATGTTTGTCAAGAGGCAGGAGAACCGGGTTGAGGCTGCCGGGGAATTAAAATGTATGTCTGTACATTCTGCTGCTGACAGGGCTGACAGCAATATAGAGAGTGATGTGACAGACATCATAAGGGATATAGGTATTCCGGCAAATATCAAGGGATATCAGTATATAAGGGAAGGAATTATCATGGCGGTACACGATGCAAATATGCTTAATTATATAACTAAGCTTTTGTATCCGACTATTGCAAAGAAGTATAAGACAACTTCGTCAAGTGTGGAGAGAGCGATAAGACACGCCATAGAGGTAGCCTGGAGCAGAGGACAGATAGAGACGATCAATGATCTGTTTGGATACACTGTCAATGCAGGTAAGGGCAAACCGACAAATTCTGAGTTTATAGCTCTCATAGCGGATAAGCTCAGAATAGAATACAAGATGAGGGCTTGATAATCAGTGGAGAGAACAACAACATACCTTGAAGAACCGGGAGTTATTGTGTATAATAACTTAGGTACAGCAAAAGCAGGATACGCATAGTACCCTGCTTTTGCTATGTATGTGCAGTTTAAAATTTTGAAGATACAGAATGGGTGGAAGATTTATGATAGAGACGGTAGTATCGGCTAATATGCTGATAGGTGAGGTTATGAGGGTGAAAAAGAATCATCTGGCGCCGGATTTTCCAACGGGAGATGAGAAGAGACTGTGTATAGTATCTGGAATCCATGGTGATGAAGTTGCAGGACAGTATATATGTTATGAGCTCATAAGAAGGATCAAGCAAGATTTTGACAAACTCACAGGAATAGTGGATGTATATCCATTTATCAATCCTATGGGGCTGGAAGCTCAGTACAGGGATGTGCCGGTATTTGATATAGATATGAACACGCTGTTTCCGGGATCAAAGGATGGTACGGTTGGTGAGTATACAGCGGCGAAGGTGATGAAGGATATAGAAGGAGCAGATATCTGTGTGGATGTGCATTCCAGCAGTG
>JAQYAS010000061.1 GCA_029338615.1 Clostridiales bacterium | reverse complement strand
GCAGGCATCGGTCGGAGCACTCAGAAGAGAGGCTGCAGCAGTCAAAGGCATGAAGGAAGATGATGTGACAGGAGAGATGATATATGAGTGGGAGGCTGCCGGTGATGAGGCAGTCATAGGTGTGCTTGAGGACTGGTATCTTAACATTGCAAAGCACTGTATGAACATGCATGTTCTTCTGGCACCGGACATCATACTGCTTGGCGGCGGAATCAGTGCTGAGCCAAGATTCATACAGGGCGTGAAGAAGTATGTGGATAAACTGTCTGAATTTTCAGTGATCTACAATGAGATGCGTGTCGGACTCTGCAAGTTCGGCAACGATTCCAATCTCATAGGAGCACTTTTCAACTATCTTCAGAAGTATGAGGGTGCCCGCTAGATAAAATGGAGACTATATCAGGATGAAATACAATGACGGAAAAGAGACGGACACCAGAATGAGCGTAGAAAAGAATACAGAAAAAGATATGGAAATTAATGCAGATCAGAATACAGAGACGGACACTCAGATTGTGAATACGATCGATTCAGAGACTGATAAGGAACAGATACATAAGAAGACAGACATCATTGGAGACGATAAAGATATCGCCCGTCCAAGAAAAAGCTCTCATGAGATGGATATGTTAAATGGTTCACTGGCACTCAAGATGCTTATATTTGCCATGCCCCTTGCGGCCAGCAGTATATTGCAGCAGCTTTTTAATTCGGCGGATGTGGCTGTGGCCGGAAGGTTTGCGGGAAGTGATGCACTTGCGGCGGTTGGAAGTAATGCGGCGGTTGTTGCCCTCTTTGTGAATGTATTTGTTGGACTTTCAGTTGGTGTGAATGTTCTTGTGGCTCATTACATAGGACAGAACAAGAAGGACTCAATAAGCAGATGTGTACATACCAGCGTGAAGTTTGCCCTTATATGCGGAATAGTTATGCTTGTGGCGGGAATGTTTGTGGCAAGACCGATACTTGAGGCAATAGATACCCCGGCAAAGGTGCTGGATCAGGCGGTGCTGTATCTTAGAATATACTTTGTGGGCATGCCGTTCATCATACTTTATAACTTCGGAGCCGCAGTGCTCAGAGCCATAGGAGATACAAGACGCCCACTTTACTGTCTGATAGTTTCAGGTGTTCTCAATGTAATTCTCAACCTGTTCTTCGTATGTGTGTGCAAGCTTGGCGTGGCAGGTGTCGGCATGGCAACAGTTATATCCAATGTTGTCAGCACGGGAATAGTAATGTACATACTGATGCATGAGGAGGGACCGCTCCGACTTGATATCAGGAATATAAGAATAGATAAAGTGTGCCTGGGAAAGATACTTAGAATAGGTGCGCCATCAGCGATACAGACGGCAGTGTTCTCATTGTCTAATGTGTTGATACAGGGCGGAATAAACAGCTTTGGTCCAGATGCGGTTGCAGGTTCGTCAACGGGACTTAATTTTGAATACTTTGCGTATTTTGTCATATCTGCCTATGCTCAGGCTGCGGTGACATTTGTGAGTCAGAACTATGGTGCCGGGGAGAAGGAGAGATGCAGAAAGGCTCTCAGGATCGCGATGCTTGAGGGCATGGTCATGACAGCTGTGTTCAGCAGTATTATGATGCTTGCGGGAGATTTTCTGGTGAGATTCTATACAACTGATACAGAGGTTATAAAGTATGCACTTATAAGAATGAAACATGTCATGCTGCTCGAGGCAATGACTGGAACATATGAGATGACGGCTGCGGCACTCAGAGGTCTTGGCAGATCGATGCTGCCTGCGGTCATAACTGTCATCGGGTCTGTAGTGTTCAGAATCATATGGCTTTACACCGTATTTGCAAAGTATCATTCATTTGGCATGTTGCTGAATGTGTATATAGTTTCATGGATAATAACTGGTACGGCTATGATAATTGCGTACATAGTTGTGTCAAAAAAACTGCTTGGACGGAAGGATAGTGCAAAAGAGGCTGTTGCTTGACGTTTGAGATGATCAAATTGTTGGACAACAGTAGAATAATGAATAATATTGAACCACAGGTAGATTGGAGGGGGATTTATGAAGACCGATACAAAAGAGCATGTCTATATAGCTATTGATCTGAAGTCCTTCTTCGCATCTGTGGAGTGTGTCGAGAGAGGCCTTGATCCGCTCACAACGAATCTGGTTGTCGCTGATGCTTCAAGGACGGAGAAGACAATCTGCCTGGCAGTGTCTCCATCTCTTAAGGCATATGGGATATCAGGAAGAGCCAGGTTGTTCGAGGTTGTACAGCGTCTGAAGGAGGTCAACGCCAGCAGGCGTACGATGGCTCCAGGCGGCGATTTCACTGGTGAGGGTACGGATTCGACAGTCCTTGAAGAACATCCGGAGCTTGAGATATCTTATATAGCTGCACCGCCGAGGATGGCGTATTACATGAAGTACAGTACAAAGATATACAACATATATCTGAAGTATGTTGCTCCTGAGGATATGCATGTGTATTCCATAGATGAGGTGTTTATGGATGTCACGGATTATCTTGGGATATATAAGATGTCTCCACATGAACTTGCCATGACGATCATACAGGATGTGCTCAGCCAGACAGGGATAACTGCTACAGCGGGGATCGGTACGAATATGTACCTGTGTAAGATAGCCATGGATGTTGAGGCGAAACATATAGAACCTGACAAGGACGGTGTCAGGATTGCGAGTCTTGATGAGCAGAGCTACAGGAGGAAACTTTGGAATCACAGACCACTTACGGATTTTTGGAGAGTGGGAAGAGGATATGCGAAGAAACTTGAAGAACACGGCATGTACACCATGGGTGATGTTGCGAGATGTTCCATCGGGCGCGAGGATGAATATTATAATGAAGATCTTCTGTACAGACTGTTTGGTATAAACGCAGAATTGCTCATAGATCATGCGTGGGGCTGGGAACCATGTACCATAGCCGACATTAAGGCGTACAAGCCAGAGCGTAACAGTTTAGGTTCAGGGCAGGTTTTGTCATGTCCGTATGAGTACGACAAGGCGAGACTTATAGTCAGAGAGATGACGGATCTGTTGGTGCTTGATCTTGTGGACAAAAGAGTCAAGACGGATCAGATAGTTCTCACAGTTGGTTACGATATAGATAACCTGAAGAAGAACAGGGCTGGCAAAGGATATTCTGGTGAGATACAGACTGACAGATATGGAAGACGTATTCCAAAGCATGCACATGGAACGATAAATCTTGGTGAGTATACTTCCTCTACCAGGAAGATCATGGATGCTGTGACAAAACTATTTGAGGATATAGTTGATCCGGAACTGCTTGTGAGAAGAGTATATGTGACTGCGAACAATCTGGTGTCAGAGGAGGATGCTGCAGACATGCAGATGAACAGACAGTTGAGTTTGTTTGAAGATTTTGGCATTGGTGCAGATGAGAGAGAAAAAAAGCTAAAGGAAGAGTTCCGTGAGAAGGAAATGCAGCAGGTGATCATAGAGATCAAGAAAAAATTCGGCAAGAATGCGATACTTAAGGGGATGAATCTTGAAGATGGCGGAACGACTATTGCAAGAAATGGACAGATAGGTGGACATAAGGCGTAATAACGAAGAGGAGATGGCGGTAAGAATGTCAGACAGAACAAAATCTTATGATGACATTATAGATATGCCGCACCATGTGTCAGACAGACATCCTCATATGTCTGTCCATGACAGGGCGGCACAGTTTGCTCCATTTGCAGCTCTGACAGGGCATGGGGCTGCGATAGCGGAAACTGCCCGGCTGACGGAAGAGAAGCTTGAACTCGATGAGAGTCAGAAAGCGGTTCTTGATCAGAAACTCATGAATATAATGCATAATGCAGACGAAAAAAGTGTCAATGTAGAATATTTTGTCGCAGATGAGAGAAAGAGCGGCGGAAGGTATGAAAGATGCACAGGAAGAATACGAAGAATCGATGAATACGAAAGATTGTTGATTATGGAGGATGGAACGGTTATTCCGATAGATAATATTCATGACATAATCAGCTTGTGTTAAGACAGATATATTATATAGATTAAGAAGGTGTTTGATATGGATAATACTATAGTTATTGCACATAGGGGGGCAAGTGCTCTGGCATCTCATGAGAATACCCTGGAGGCATTTCAGATAGCAATAGATATCAAGGCGGATATGGTTGAATTTGATGTAAGGCGAACAAGTGACAATGTGCTGGTTGCATATCATGATACAGCTATAGATGGCAAGAAAATTGGTGACCTGACTTATAACCGTATAAACGATATAGCCCAAAAGAGTGGATACAGAGTCCCAACGCTTGAGGAAGTGCTGGAGCTGTGTAAAGGTAAAATCCATCTGGATATAGAGTTAAAAGAAAGCGGCTATGAGAAAACGGTTGTGGAAATGATTAAAAGAAATTTTGGGTACAGCGAGTTTTCAATCAAATCATTCAAAGACAGAGTTTCTTATAATGTAAAAAACATAGACCCAAGAATAAAAACAGGACTTCTTGTTGGAAAGGATAAAGCCGGGTTCGGAGTAAGGTTAAATGAATATTTTCCAATAAGGAGGATGAAGAGGTGCAAAGCTGATTTTGTATCACCACACTATCTGTTATGTACATGTGAATTTGTATCAAGAATGAAGAGAAAAAGAATACCTGTATATGTGTGGACTGTAAATGATGAGAGGATAATGAAAAAACTTCTCAGACTCCATGTTGATGGAATTATAACAGACAGGCCGGATATATTGTTGAAAAGAAATAGGGTTAATATGCATGTGGGCAGTACATCCCATTGAATGAAACATGGTTTTTTGATATATTATAAATATAAGACCTAAGAAATACAAAGGAGGGTGAGATGGATAAAATACTATATTTTGATTATGCAGCATTTATTTTGTTTATTTTGATTCTGATATCCACTGTTATGAAGAGAATGACACGTGGAAAGTTAAACAGATATTTTATCGTGGTACTCATAACAGCTATATTTGCAACCGCCTTTGATATAGGAGCCATAGCATATGATAATCTGCGTGAAAGACATGTCTTTGCACAATATTTTTTCCATACAGGATATCTCCTGTTTCATATTGTATCAGCACTAATGTATACGATTTATGTAATAAATATTGTGGATGCAATGTATAGATTCATAGGGAAAGTCAAGAGTATACTTTTAGTTCTGCCAGTTATCGTGTGTGTGGTTATGCTTGCAGTGAATTTCTTTTATCCGGTAGTTTTTTCTATAGAAGCAGATGGAGAATATAAGCGATCTATGCTTATGATGTGTCTTTATATAGCGAGCTTCATATATATGTTTATAGGCTTTACAGTTGTTGTCCGCTATAGAAGACGACTGTCCCGCAGATCACTGGTTTCTATAATCTCTATTTTCCCGATAGTTATACTTGCTGTGATCAGACAGATATTTGTTCCGATGATACCTATTGAGATGTTTGCCAATTCAGTGGGCTTGCTGTTTGTGGCTCTCTTTATACAGAGCCCGGAGCAGATGATAAGCAGTACAACAGGACTCAATAAGCTGACCAGGTACATGGCAGATGTAGACAATGCTTTGGATAATGGCCTGAATATAAGCATTATCATGATTTCATTTGTCAATGACAAAGCACTCAGAGGAATGATAGGAGTTGGGGAATATCACAAGTTCCTGAGAGAGATTTCTGATAAACTTGTATCAATGGGACAATCCAGAAGATATAATACCGAGTGGTATTATCTGGGCAATGGAATGTTCAGGTGTGTTATGGATCATAAGATTGCTGATCAGGCTGAGAAATTTGCAAAGTGTATCAATGAAGAACTTAAAAAGGGTTATGATTATAATGATATGCTGATAAACATTCTGGCAAATATATGTATAGCCAGATGCCCGGAGGATATAGACAATGTGGATGCGGTGATGAGTTTTGGTGCTGAAGTGTCTGACAGAGAATATTCTGGAGAGATATTATATGCCAGAGATCTGTATAGCAGGGAGCATTATGATCTGATAAGGGATCTTGATGTTGTCATTGATAGCGCATTTGTTGATGGAAGATTCGAGGTTTATTATCAGCCTATATATTCAATTGAAGAGGGAAAATATAACAGTGCAGAGGCGTTGCTCCGTTTGTATGATGAAAAGTATGGTTATGTAAGGCCTGATATATTTATACCGGCTGCGGAGCAGAGCGGCATGATACATAAGATTGGACGTTTTGTACTTGAAGAGGTATGCAGATTTATTGCCAGTGACAGATTTGCAAAGTCGGGACTTGAATATATAGAAGTTAACTTGTCTGTAATACAGTGTATGAGCAGTGAACTGGCAGGTGACGTGGAAGAGATAATGAATAAATATAACATCAGTCCTGAGCAGCTTAATCTGGAGATTACGGAGACTGCTGCTGCATATGCCCAGAACACCATGATGAGAAATATCGAGAATCTGACTGATAGCGGGATATTATTTTCTCTTGATGATTTTGGAACAGGATATTCTAACATGAAGAGAATAGCGTCAATGCCTTTTGCTATAGTAAAGCTTGATAAGACATTTACAGAGATGAATGACAGTGAAAAGATGCTCAAGATTGTCAAGGATACGATATCTATGGTTAAGGACATGAACATGAGGATAGTTGTTGAAGGTGTAGAGACTAAGGAATCATTTGAAGCGTTTTCAGAATTGGGAGTTGACTATATTCAGGGATATTATTTTTCAAAGCCACTTCCGCTTAAAAAGTTTATAGCTGAGGTAGAGTCGGTGAATGCCTGTTAGTTACTGGATGGAAAGGAAAGCGCATGGCGGACGTAGAAAACAAGATTATAGATGAGATAGAGAAGGTTGTAAAAGGAAAAAGGAATATAATAATAAAGGTATATGCCGCTATACTGGCAGGAGGACATATACTTCTTGAGGATATTCCAGGAGTTGGCAAGACCACACTTGCAACTGCATTTGCAAGGGCTCTCGATATGAAATACAACAGGGTACAGTTTACTCCTGATGTCCTGCCAAGTGATATAATGGGATTTTCCATGTATAATTCAGCGACATGTGAATTTGAATACAGAGAAGGGGCTGCGTTTTGTAATCTGTTCCTCGCAGATGAGATTAACAGAACCTCTCCTAAAAGTCAGTCGGCACTTCTGGAGATAATGGAGGAGAAGCATGTCACCGTTGATTCTGTAACCAGGGATCTGCCGAGACCGTTTACTGTTATAGCAACACAGAACCCGGTTGGCTCATCGGGAACACAGATGCTGCCAGAATCCCAGCTGGACAGATTTATGATAAGACTGTCCATGGGGTATCCATCGCATGAGGCGGCGATACAGATACTTAAAGGACAGGAGAATATACCACTCAACAGTATTTGCCGGATGGTAACCATAGATGAATTATGCAGTCTGCAGGAGAAAGTTAATACCCTGAAAGTTCACGATTCAATATTTGATTATATAGTGACACTTGTGGAGGCAACCAGAGACAGTGAGTATTTTTCTATGGGAGCAAGTCCAAGAGGAGCAAATGCTCTGCTTAGGATGAGCAGAGCAATGGCAGTCCTTAACGGAAGGAAATTTGTGACACCGGAGGATATAGCACAGGTGTTCAATGACGTGCTTGGACACAGGGTACATATGTCTGCAAAGGCGAGAGCAAATGGACTTACGGTAGATGCAGCACTTGCTAATATAAAAAGCTCTGTAAAAGTACCACGGACATAAAATATATAGTAAGGAGGATAAGCGGATGAAGTACGTATGGCATATTGTGAGATATGTTATAGTGTTTATTATAAATCTGCTTATCCTTCTTTTCGTTCATTCGTATTTTAATCTTGTTATTATGATTATCATGTTGGTCTTTCCTGTGGTGTCGATGGTGTGTGCGGTGATCACTTCCAGGCATTTGACGGTAGCGTTTGGTGGATGTTCTACCAGTCTGACAGTAGACGAACCGTTTCTTATATCAGTTATACTCGATAATAAAAGTTATATTCCCAATATGAATGTAGACATTGTAATAACCATGTCCAATGATCTGTTTAAGACAAGAGGAACACACACATTGTGTATTCCAGCATATTCACATAATTCGGATGTGGTGGATTATCAGATCGGACAGTCTTTAACGGGTGTTTTAAAGGTTATGGCTGATGCAGTCTATGTGACTGACTGGATGGGGGTTATACGGTTGAAAAGTAAATGCCATGCGGTTGGAGAGTACGTTGTGTATCCATCTGGAAATGTACAGATAGAACCGGAGATGTCTGCTTTAGCCCAGGGTATGACAGAGTCTGAGGAGAGCAGAAAAAAAGGCTATGATTTCTCTGAAGTAGTGGATGTGAGGGAGTACCAACCTGGAGACAGGCTTCAGAATATACATTGGAAGCTGTCTGCGAAAAATGATATGCTGATGGTGAAGGACAGGGAAAGTATGTCATCAAGCAATCTCATTGTGGTTGTTGAGCTTGTAAATGATGAGACAAATATATTGAATGACATATTGAAAGCAGCATACGGACTTGGTGTGTATCTGCTCAAGGAACAGATACCATATACTTACTGTATATGGAGTGACAAGATACAGGATGCGGTGGCGATGCCTGTAGACAGTATGGATGATTTGAGAAACTGGATGGAACTTATATTTTATGAGAATGCTTATGAGGATGAAGGCCATGGAATGGATATGATTAGCAGAGTGATGGGGGCTGATAAGCGTATTCTAGTGATAACGAAAAGTTCAGAGCTCCACGGAGAAAAAGTGTTTGATTATGGATCCAGAGTGGAAGGATATATAAGTGATTAGATGTAAAAGAGATAAGAAGAAAATAAAAGAAGAGCAGATAAATCTGTGTACCGGCACAGTCTTGCTTAATCATCCAGAGATGACAGACTGCGGACATGGTGGGACCAGCCATCCATATCTGCAGAGAAAGAAGAATGCGGATAGCAGAGGAATATGGGCAAAATGCCTGCTGGAAGTTTTGCTTGTAGGCGGTTCTATGTGTGGCTTTCTTTCCTGTATAGAAATGTCTTATGGAGTGCCGGTTATTCTGGGTTTGTATCTGGTGCTTGCGGTATATTTCAGCAGTCTTTTCAGATCTGGCAAGGTATGGAGAAGAGATATCGGATATGTAATATTTCTTGTTGTGTTCATTCTCTTCATTATGGCCTTCAGGAGATATGTAAACAGCGGATTTTATGCGATCATAAATGAATTTCTTGATCATATCACTGATTATTATGGTGCTCAGGAGGTAAAAGTTTTTTCAGAGGCAATAGGAAACAGAAGTCTGACAGTTCCGATAGCTGCTATAGCGATAGGATGTATAGAGATAATAGTCCTTAATATCTTTATAAATACAAATATGAGTGTGGGCTGGGCTGTATGGTTTGCATTGCCAGTTTTTATCCTTACCTTATTTTTCAGGTTTGAACCCCACAGTATATATCTGTTTATGATATCCTCCGGATTGCTTGGAGTTATATGCTTAAAGGGAAATGGACATTTCAGAATAACGGATAATGATAATACGTTTGAATATGACAGTAAGAGGCACAAGCTTGTATACAGACACAGTGACAGGGCATCACTGCAGCTGGTGGCATGTGTCATCATGGCATGTATTGTTGTTGGAAGTATGATCATGATACTGAAGCCTATAGAGAGTTACAGATATAGATATAAAGACAGTACTGCCAAGAGCAGGATAGAGGCGCCGCTTGGCAATCTGCTTATGTATGGATTTGAGGCTTTGAGAAACACGGCAAACACCGGAGGTCTTGCAAATGGACGGCTTGGAGGTGTTTCGGATGTTAATCTGGACGGAGAGACTGATCTGACAGTGAGATTTGCTCCATATAGTGCAGACAGAATCTATCTTAAGGCATTTACCGGTGATGAATACAGCTGGGATCATTGGGACAGGGATAGAGATGGTTTGTATAATTCGCCATCAGATACAGAAAATGAACCTGTAATGGCAAAAGGCCGTATGGATATCCAGAATCAGGATGGAGCGAGCAATCTGGTGTATTATCCATATTATACGGAATATGATGATATGCTTGGACTGGTCCTTGGAGGTTTGGATGAGGATGAAGCTAAAATTTTGAAGGATCGGGAATATGATTATACAAAGTATTACATAAATTATTCTGTTACATATTGCCCGTACATATATGATCAGACTTCGTTAGATAAAGTCGATGATAGATATCTCCAGATACCAGATGTAAATATTCCGGTGTTGGAAAGATTCTGCCAAAATGCAGGAATAGAGGATGATGATACGGAGGATGTGGAGATTCAGAAGATATATAATTACTTTGTTGAAAACTATCCGTACACACTGCATCCGGGGGCTACGCCGCGCAGGGAGGATTATGTCAATTATTTCCTTGAGACTACGAAAAAAGGACTATGTGCAAATTATGCCACCGCAGGAACGCTGCTGTTAAGATATCTTGGAATACCGGCGAGATATATTGAGGGATATGTTATAGACTATAATGATGTGATGGATGGAACAATTCTGACAGATGATGGATATAAATACTCTGATTATTTTGAGGGTAGTGCAGATCTGGGAGAGACAGCAGTGGTTGAGGTATCGGTTACTGATGGCGGTGCTCATGCTTGGATAGAGGCATTTCTGGATGGAAGGTGGCAGGTAGTTGAGCTTACGCCTCCGTCGAGTGAGGATGAAGATGCTGATCAGAATGATTTCTGGTCAAGGTTCAGTAAATGGCTTACAGGTGATTCTGACAGTTCCGGCGATACGGACGATAACGGGACAGAAACAGGAGCATCAATGCTGGCAAACAGCAAGTTCGTGTTGTATGTGATGGCGGCAATTGCGGTGTCAGTGATGCTTTTGTGGGTGCTTGGGATATTTGTAAGGAAACTTGTCCGGTTTATGACATATCACAGGCGGGATCACACAGAAAATATACTGGGATATTACAGGTATATGTGTGATTATATGAGACTTGCAGATCCGGATTTTGAAAATGCATGGAGTCACATACAGCAGATAGAACATATGTGGCCTGATCTGGATGAAACTAGTAAGCAGCGTATTGCGGATTATATGGAGGCAGTCAGCTATGGAGGCCAGATTCCCGGAGATGAATATAAGGATGTTATGAAACTGCTGAAAAATATGTTAAAGTGTTACAGACATACGATGCCGATGTTACTGCGGCTGCATATATTCAGAAAGATGTAAGTGTGCAAGATACTGTTGCAAAACATATTACAAATGTATTATATTTTTTGATATACAGAATATAAAGTAGAGGTGAAAATATGCTTGGAATAATTGGAGCCATGGACGAGGAAGTGGCAAAACTCAAAGAAATGATAGAAAATCTACAGATTGTATACAAGTCGGGGATGGATTTTTTTTCTGGAAAGATAGAGGGGACAGATGTTGTTGTTGTAAAGTGTGGAGTCGGAAAGGTGAATGCAGCTATGTGTACGCAGACTATGATAGATGTGTTTGATGTCACTGGAATAATCAACACCGGAATAGCAGGATCACTTGATGCAGATATCAATATCGGTGATATAGTACTGGCATCTGATACGCTAGAGCACGATATGGATGTGGCAGCGCTTGGATATGGACCTGGGATTATCCCTGATACATCTGTAAGTGTATTTAAGACGGATGAATATCTTATGGATATTGCTATGCAGGCGGTGAAAGCATCAGCGATAGATGTGACAGTGTTTACCGGCAGAGTGGTGAGCGGTGATCAGTTTATTTCAAGTAAAGAAAAGAAAGAATGGCTTGTATCAACGTTTGGCGGCAGATGTGCAGAGATGGAAGGCGCAGCTATAGGCCATGTTGCGGTGCTTAATTCGGTGCCGTATCTTGTGGTCAGAGCTATATCTGATAAAGCTGATGACAGCGCACAGATGGATTATCCGACATTTGCAGCCAGAGCTATTGATAACAGTGTGAGGATGATGACAGAGATCATCAGAAGATATGAGGTGAAAAGATAATGGAAAAGATAGAAAGTTTTAAGATCAATCATTTGATACTCAATCCTGGTATATATGTATCCAGAAAAGATAAGGTGGGGGATCAGGTACTTACAACATTTGATATAAGGATGACAAAACCTAATTTTGAGCCGGTCATGAATACTGCAGAGATTCATGCGATAGAGCATCTGGGTGCTACATATCTCAGAAATCATGAGGATTACAAGGACAAGGTTATTTATTTTGGTCCTATGGGGTGCAGGACTGGATTCTATCTGATACTTGCAGGGGATTATCAGTCGAAAGATATAGTTGAGCTTATGATATCTATGTTTGAGTTTATCAGACATTACCATGATCCGATTCCAGGAGCAAATCCAAGAGAGTGTGGTAACTATCTTGATATGAATCTTGGAATGGCAAATTATCTTGCGGAGAAGTTCTTATCCCAGGTATTGTATGATATAGATGACAGCAGATTGATCTATCCAGAAGGGTAAAATTCTGTATTTAAAAAAGAAAAAGTATACAAAAACGAAAAAACGGGGTGTTTTTACCCCGTTTTTTCGCTTTATAGTGGAATATGTGCCATACTATTGACTTTGGAGCTTGCGTGCTTTTTAATGCACGTAAGCTTTTTTTGCGCAGAAAGGGCTGGCTTAGTAAATGCAAGGAGGAAGAGATGAACAGAGAATCGGATGATGAAAAAAATATCTATGGTGATCCATTTTATTATGATGCACCTTTCTACCGTCATGGAATGCCAGCTGAGGAATATCGCCGTGAGAGGGAGTATCTCAATGAGAATATTGATATATTTATCGATGGATCATATGTACCATTATGGAAACAGGAGAAGATGAGACAGCGGAGAAAAGCGATGAAAGGAAGTATGTATGAGAGAAACAGATAGATTGAATATATTAAAAATGCTTGTGTCGGTGGCGCTTGCAGTCCTTATAGTGCTGATGGTTATACCTGGCGGATTTGCGAGGAAATCAAGCGCAAATGAAGAGAATACGCGGGGTGGAATACATACGGAGGCATATTTTGCTAATGATGAAGATCAGGATGGAGGTGCTACAGCAACTGACGCAAGCCTGGCAGATGTATCGTATTACAACAGTATAATCAGTGGTGATCTTGTAAAGTATAATGGGGAAAATTATACTAGATTTTATGTTGTATACATGAAAGGTGATCAATATCGTGCGTATTGCGGTGACCATCGTAAAAATGCCGTCAGAAGTACAGATAAAGTTGCATTTGCCAGGACGAATGATATTCTTCTCAGACGGGTGTTTTATTATTCACCACACAGTGAACATGCATGGGATGGATTTAAGGACATGAGTGAAAACGACAGACAGCTGATAATGGCCCTGACTCTAAATTACATAAGAAATGGACAGTACTTTAATGTGATAGGAGATTATTACAGTTATATATCTTCTGGCAGCAGGAAGACGATCAAAATGGATGGTGATGAGACAGGACTATCCATGAAGGAGGTCTCAACAGGAGTCGTGCTCGGCAGTTCGGCAGAGCTTGAGGGTAAATATATATACAAAGAGAGTTCTACAGGTAAGAACAGGAAGAGAACCAGAATAATAAAACTTGAGGGAAATGAAAATAATTACATAAACGTTAAAATTCCGAAAGATACCTGGCTTCACGTTTCGGATGACAGAGGTGTCACATACCAGATAAGTAAGAGTGGATCGGCACGGATAGATTGTGGAGATTTTTATTATTTCAGTGCACAGACTGATCATGAGGGCCGGATCAGTGTTGGAGAATTTCAGGGACAGCCGGGAATAACAGTCTATACAGCTGATTCAACAGACTGTGATGTTGATCAGACACTTTTGTTTTCAGGAGCGGAGAAAAGCGATTCCGTGAGTATGAACATAGAGTGGCAGGAAGAGCAGAAGACCGGATATATGTGGATGGCGAAAAATAAGGCGTATGACGTGATACAAAATCAGTTTGAACATACAACAGATTACAATTATGACAGATACGGACTGGATAACTATTCATATGCAGGTATAAGTTATGTGGTAAGTGATAAAAGGGGACAGAATGTATTTCGTTTTGTGTTGTCATATGATGGAAAATGTTATGTGAATAAAGACAATGGCAGGAGATTGGTTTTCAGAAATTTGGAAGAACACAAGGCCTATTCAGGGAAATATGCATTCCAATATGCGCAGCTTCCTGTAGGAGAGTATACAGTGGAAGAAACGCCGATGCTATGGACCTGTGATAATAAAACCGGAGATATTACTGAGACAAAAATTCCGGTCACAAAATCCGGATATGAATTGAACAAGAGGAAGGGAAAGGTAACGATAACTGAAGAAAATGATACTGCATCCAGATCAAAGGCTGTGTTCTTCCTTGCGGAGGATGCACCCGTCAAAGGACAGCTCAGGCTGAAGAAGACAGACAGTGAAAATGGCATCCCTGTGGGAGGTGCAGAATACTGTATTGTCAGGAAGGCATCAGGAATATGGAAAAATGATGTACAGATAGCAAGAATGGTAACAAATGACAAAGGTGAAGGTGTCGTTACAGAAGGTATATTTGGAGGAAGAGGAACTACTACGTTGTCAGATCTTCCGGTGGGAAGGTATGAGGTGTATGAGGATATTCCTCCTAAGGATTATCTCAGGAATACTGATGTTGCGGAGGTGGATGTCACAGGTGAAGGAATATCAGTGACAGTTAATGGCAAAAATATCATAGATACAAGTGACATGTGCATTACCTGGAATACAAGTGATAAGTACGAGGCTGGATGCGCCAGCATTAATATATATAAAAGAGATAGTGATACGGGTGAGAAATCACAGGGAACAGGAACGCTGGCCGGTGCAGTGTTTGAGGTTAAATATTACAATAAACAATATAATGAGGCAAAGGATCTTCCTGATAAGGCAGATAAGACATGGATACTTAATACAGATGACAGTGGATATTGCTGTCTCGACAACAAATATTTGTCGCAGAGTGAAAAAAGCGATGATTTATTGTTTGACAGAGCTGGGAAAATAATAATTCCGGTGGGAACAGTTACGGTACAGGAGACAAAGCCTCCACAGGGATATACACTTACAGCTGATGATAAGAAAGTATATATGGACAGGATAGTAAAGGATGATGATGCTGTTCATCTGGAAAATGGGAATACATATATAGCTCAAAACAGCGTTATAAGGGGTGATTTTTCTTTCGTTAAGAAAGCAGCTGGAACAGGCAAGCCAATAGGCGGAGTGAAATTCCTTCTTGAAAGTGAAGATGGAAGCCAGTCAGTTAGCATATATACTGATGATAATGGCTGCTACTCCAGTTCATCTGATAATATACTGCACAGTCACAATACCAACAGAGGAGAGCCTGGAGATGGAATATGGTTTGGCGAAGCGGAGGTAGATGACAAGCTGGGTGCTCTGCCATATGGAACATATCGGCTGAGTGAGATGGAATGCCAGGCAAATGCAGGAAAGTATAAATTGATCGAACCTGTTATTTTTGAAATAAAGGAAGACTCGAATACTGTGGATCTGGGAATCATATATAATGAGGATGATACAACGACAGAGGTTACAACAGAAGTGACTACCGAAGTGACAACGGAGGCAACAACAGAAGTAACGACAGAGGTTACAACTGAGGGAACAACAGAGGTGACGACAGAGGTTACAACAGAAGTGACTACCGGGGGAACAACGGAAGTAACAACCGGAGCGACAACGGAAAACACAACAGAGGTGACGACCGGAAATACAACAGAAAACACAACCGAGACAACCACTGGTGATACAACAGAAGCCACAACAAAAGCCACGACAGAGAATCTGGATACACCGGACACCGGTGATGGCATGCCGGTCATGCTTATATTAACACTGATGTCAGGGGCAGTAGTATCAATTGCCGGAGTGATATTTTACAAAAAAAAATATTCTGAATTGGATAAAAAACG
>JAQYAS010000060.1 GCA_029338615.1 Clostridiales bacterium | reverse complement strand
CAAAACCAACGCTGTCTGTTAAACCAACTTTTCTTACCATAACCCGTCCTTTCTTTACTACTTCTTTGCCCCCTGACTAAACACTTTATTATTTTAACACATAGTGCCAAGAATGACAAAACTTTTTGCGAGTCACTTGTAATATCCGTCGAAATGATTCAGATAATTCTGACTGTCATATATTGCATGATATGACAGTGTCCGGTAGTCAATATACTCTGTATCTTTTATATCTCTCTGTCCTATATTATTTGATCTGACCAATGCCGACAGAACAATTCCTATCGTGAGACATATCCCCCAGACAATACCTATGGCCACAAATACAAAAACTAACGCACCCATGTCTTATCCTGCCTTTCCTTCACATATTCTATAGTTCCATGGCTTCTGAATCGATGTATATCTATTCTTGATCTGTGAAGCTTGTTGATCGATCTCCAGAAATATACCACACTGTATATGAGTGCAGCGGCAAACCCTACAACTACATAGAATCCCACCTCTGTAGTCATGATGATCCTGTCCATCATCAGTCTTCCCATAAATACAGACACATATGTACATATTATCACCATAAGCGTAGTGAGTATTCCCAGTGCTGCACCGACCTTGAACTTGTCAGATGGAACGTTTCCCACAACCTTTCCGGTCTGTCCGTTCACCGCCACAGAGTACATGATCCCTCTGTAGTTAAATGTCATAAACCATGCGGGAAGCAGTGCATATTCGATATCCTCCAGCTTGATATCCGTATTTTCTTCAGATATCAGCAGATTCGCCTTTCTTGAGGATATACCAATATCGCTTAACATTTCCTGCTTTACTGCTCTGTCGCTGCGCCTCTTTGCCTCAGGAACAAACTCTGTAGCAGGCACATCATATCTATCCGTATAAAATCCAGAAAGGTACTCCGGCGAAAATGCCAGCGCCCTGTCCATATCGTAAGGTTCCAGTCTCTCTGATATGCTGTCATTCAGTTTTCTGGAGGCATCACTCGGAATCCTGGCAACAGTACATTCACAATCCTTCATACAGTGATGAGTTATAACCTCCTGTGAATCTTTACCGTTCCATGCTGATACAAGTCCTGATTTTTTTTCTTTTCTTGACTCCTGAAAAGAGTATTTCAGTTTCTTTCTCACATGGTATGATACCAGCCAGTATGGTATGTATATACCTCTTACCTTATCTATTTTGAAATTCTTTATCTCCTGAGGAACAAACAATCCCTTACAAAATCTTTCACGGATAAGCTGTTCTGCTCTCCTTTGAGATATTCCAAAAGGAATAATTACATCCGGCTCAAGCTCATCAGTAACTCTGTCCACCAAGATCATTGGCTGTCCGCAATACGCACAGAAACTGGAACTTTCTGTCGGTTTAACCATAAGTTTTGCACCGCATGACGTACACTCATACAGGTTCATCTCCATATATCTGGGTGAATCTTCATCACTTCCCAGATTTATCTCATCAAGTGTGTATATGGTATCCGTCGTCTCTGTTATATACCTCTTTATTCTGGCAATCTTCTTTGCAGCCTTATAACTTCTCTTATCTATCAGGTCTCCATCCTCAGTCCTGACCATTGCGGAATTATCTTCATCCCCAAAACCGGCATTAAGTATTTTATCACACTGTGTACACTTAAGCCTGCCTGATTCCGGATCCATAACCACTGCACCACCGCATGCCGGACATTTTACTGTAAGATTCATGATCATTTACCCCCGTAATTCAATATCTATGTCAAACCGCCCTTTTTAATCTAAAACTATCATTACTATTATATGTTATCAAGCATACAATTTACAATCATACACCTGTTTATCGTATGTAAATACTATGTAAACAAAATAATAAAGCTGCGTCATGATAAACTCTGTCACCACAGTGCAGCTTTATTTATTAATTTATTTTATTCACATCATCCTTGTTGGTGTCAGATATTATATAATGAGGTCTGTCCTTAACCTCCATATATGTCTTGGCAATGTATTTGCCCATGATCCCTATACACAGGAACTGCAATCCCGACACAAATAAGATTATACATACCAGTGACGGCCATCCTGCTACCGGATCTCCCCATATGAGCTTTCTCACAAAGAAGAATATCATCATGAGGAATGAGAGCACTGTGCAGGATATTCCAAAACCAGATGCCATCATCATAGGTGCTTCTGAAAAATTGACAATGCCATCAAGAGCATACTTAAAAAGCTTCCAGAAGTTCCATTTTGTCTCCCCTGCCACTCTCTCTACATTCTCATACTCCAGCCATTTGGTTCTGTATCCTATCCA
>JAQYAS010000059.1 GCA_029338615.1 Clostridiales bacterium | reverse complement strand
GGCGACACAGTTCATGTCAACCAGATAGGCTCATTGATGAGCGTATTCTTCACAGATCAGGAAGTAGTGGATATGGACACGTCAATATCCAGCGACACCGCAAGGTATGCAAAGTATTTCTCATACATGCTGGATAATGGAATCTACCTTGCTCCATCACAGTTCGAGGCAATGTTCGTGTCATACGCACACAGCAAGGAAGACGTATCCAAAACCTGTGAGCTGATAAAGAAATACAAAGAGAACTAAAGAAATTTGTTCACGTTTCATTTAGAGGCAATTTTGATTATTTATTGTGAGAATAATTAGATAAGTATTAAAAAATGGTTTGGAAATAATATAAAAAACTAACGATGATCGAAAAAGTAAGCTGTCATGTTTATGTGGTGCTCCCAGGCGGGTAGCACATAGACGACGGAAGCTTGTCGCTCCTTGCTGAGCGTCAGCCCCCCTGCCCTTATAGGGGGCGGGAGCGAATGCAAATAATGTGTCAAGTTTTCTGTGAAAACTTGACATGTAGCGTCAGCCCCTCGCCGAAGGCGACTTTTGATGGGCTGATGTTCAATTCAGGAGCTAAGACAAGGTGACAGAGTCGTGCGTAGCCGGGAGCATCACGAACACATAAAGACGGCCCTTTGAAAAACAAGGAGGAAATATGAGAGATTTGGTTATTGTGGGCAGCGGCCCTGCGGGCCTGTCCGCCGCAGTCTACGCCAAGAGGGCGATGATGGATGTGGTGGTATTGGAGAAGGAGGCATTCTCCGGCGGGCAGATCGTGAATACAGAGCAGGTTGACAACTACCTTGGACTGCCGGGCATAAGCGGCTTTGACATGGGTATGAAGTTCAGAGAACACGCGGATACATTTGGCGTGGAGTTTGATGACAGAGAGGTGACAGCCATCGAGGATCACGGCGGTCACAAGAAGGTCAGCCTGGAGGATGGCAGCAGCATAGAGACAAAGGCGGTTCTGATAGCCACGGGTGCAAAGCACAGAAAGCTTGGCGTTCCCGGTGAGGAGGAATTCACAGGGGCAGGAGTTTCTTACTGTGCCACATGTGACGGAGCGTTCTTTAGGAACAAAGAAGTCGCAGTTGTGGGCGGTGGCAATATAGCCCTTGAGGATGCCCTGTATCTGTCAAAGATGTGTAGCAGGGTACATCTGATCCACAGAAGAGATGAGTTCAGAGGCGAGAAAATACTCGGAGCGCAGGTGCTTGAGACTGAGAATATAGAATTCCATCCATTTGCGCAGGTGACAGAGATAGGCGGAGCACCGGGCAAGCTGGAACTCAAGGTTGCTGTGAAGACACCGACAGCATCGGATGGACAGGACGATTGCGATTTCACACTTCCAGTAGCCGGTGTATTTATAGCAATAGGCACAAGCCCGATTACAGATTTTCTCGGCGATGTGGTGAAGCTTGACGCCGCTGGTTATGTTGTATCCGGCGAGACCGGACAGACCAGCACACCGGGAATATTTGCCGCGGGAGACGTGAGGACCAAGGCGGTTCGTCAGGTGGCGACAGCTGTGGGAGACGGTGCAGCAGTTATCCATTATGTTGAGGAATACCTGAACGGGTTAAAAGGAAATATATAAATGAAAAGTAATTGGCACGGAGATAAGGCATGAACATCAATGACATATCTGCTTTTTCTCCCTGCCAAAAAAAATAAAGTTAATTCATAGTAAATCTATAGGTAAAATATAACAATGAACAGGAGGCGGAAAAATGTTAATATCATCAAAGGGACAATATGCGCTTAGACTTATGGTAGATATATCGATAAACAGCGGCAGCACGGTTACTGTCAAAGCCGTAGCCAGAAGATGTGGATTGTCTGACAAATATCTTGAGCAGGTTACATCTTCTCTGCTAAAAGCAGGATATTTAAGAAGCGTGAGAGGTCCGAGAGGTGGTTACCGTCTGAACATGCCGGCGGAGGAGATCACGGTTGGGATGGTGCTAAGGGCGATAGAGGGCAGGATATCACCAATTGATAACAGAGTTGATGAGGATGGCGACACAAATATGGTCATGAACGATGTCATTGGAGAGGTGTGGGATGATCTTGAGTCTGCCATCAACAATGTGCTTGACAACAAAACTATCGCCGATCTCACACAGGAGTACAGTGACCGGATCGGATACATGTATTCGATATAAATCGGGGCGGAGGAGCCAGATGTCAATAAGATTTCAGTTGAAAAAAAACTTATTTTGTATATAGTTGTAGTGGGATATATATCATATTAGGAGAATAAGAGATGTTAACACAGTTTTCGAGAACAGAGCTGCTATTTGGCAAGGAAGCCATGGACAAGCTGGCAGGCTCTAAGGTAGCGGTATTTGGAATAGGCGGAGTTGGCGGTTATGTATGCGAGGCGCTGGTCAGAAGCGGTGTCGGAGCATTTGACCTGATAGATGACGACAAGGTGTGTCTGACAAATCTCAACAGACAGATCATAGCGACAAGGAGCACAGTTGGAAAGTATAAGACCGATGTTATGAGGGACAGGATGCTTGACATCAATCCAAATGTGGAGGTTGAGGTACACAAATGTTTCTTCCTTCCGGAAAATGCAGATGACTTCCCTTGGGACAGCTACGACTACGTGGTCGACGCGGTTGACACAGTGACAGCCAAGATCGCTCTTGTCATGAAGTGTAAGGAGAAGAACATTCCGATCATCAGCAGCATGGGTGCGGGAAACAAGCTTGACGGAAGCCAGTTCAAGGTTGCAGATATATACAAGACAAAGGTGTGCCCGCTTGCGAAGGTCATGAGAAGAGAACTGAAGAAGAGAGGCATCAAGAAACTCAAGGTCGTATACTCTGAAGAGATTCCGACAAGGCCGATCGAAGATATGGCGATAAGCTGCAGAAACAACTGCATCTGTCCGCCAGGAGCAGAGCACAAATGTACAGAGCGCAGAGACATCCCGGGCAGCGTGGCATTTGTGCCATCAGTCGCAGGGCTTATAATAGCCGGTGAGGTGGCAAAGGATCTCATCAGGAGGTAATAAAAAAGGACGCTGAGAAATCAGCGTCTTCTCCATAAAAATACCAGAGTTCCAAGCAGAACCGCACCACCATAGATGAATGGTGCATTTTTGTCACTGCTCATAGTTCTTTCCGTATAAGATACGGATGGATTATTCGGGTTGTAATATATTGCGATGGACGACATGGAGTTGTAATTTGTTATACCGCGGACGGAAAGAAAACCATTGTGCAATACTCCGGACTGGTCGCGGTATTCATAGTTGATATAGGTTCTTTTACTGAATCTTCTGACAGATGTGATATCGGCGGATGTTCTGGTATAGTCCCGCTCGATACGGCATGCCTTACCCCGTATGGAAAGACCGATGACCACAGCTATGATGAATGATGCTATTGGAATAATGTAAGTCGTATAAGGTAAAAGTCTGAAAAAAATACTGATAAAATCCCCTGATGTTAAAATCATAATGTACCCCCTTAAATGTTGTTTCCCCAAAATGTCAGACATGAGATCCTTATTTACATGCTGGACTTGTATGTGTAGATTATAATATAAAGAAGACTGGTTGAGAATCCCTTAATTTAAGAGGGTAAGTCTGTTAATATAGCAAATTACAGGTAATAAATATATTACTGTTTGTACTGCCGCTCATGATTGTCATAAGCTCAGTCATATTCGCATTTGCCAGAAGTGATAACATGGTGATAATAGGCCAATAATATAATAGAGAATATACAAAAGGAAGATGAACGAGATGGATAATAAAGAAGAAAAGAAGATTATAAGACAGGAGTTTCTGACAGGTGAGAGAGCTCTTTTCATGGAAAAAAATCTCGATATATATGATACGATATTTGACGACGGCGAGTCTCCGCTTAAGGAGAGCCGAGGCATAAATCTCTACGGCAGCATGTTCAAATGGAAGTATCCGCTGTGGTACAGCAAGAACATCGTTGCGGAGGATTGCCACTGGTTTGAGATGGCGAGAGCCGGAGTCTGGTACACTGATAATATCGCGGTGAGACGGGCACTCATCCAGGCACCAAAGAACTTCCGCAGATGTAAAGGTCTGGAGCTTACGGATGTGACATTCACCCATGCGGAGGAGACACTCTGGAGCTGCGATGACGTGACAATAGATCATGTGACAGCAAAAGGTGACTATTTTGCCATGAACAGCAATAATATGAAGATAGACGACCTGAGGCTTGACGGCAACTATTCATTTGACGGATGCAGGAATGTGGAGATAAGAAACTCCAATCTGCTTTCAAAGGATGCATTCTGGAATACCGAGAACGTGACCGTATATGATTCATTCATATCAGGCGAGTATCTTGGCTGGAACGCAAAGAATCTCACCCTGGTGAACTGCACCATCGAGAGCCTTCAGGGCATGTGCTACATCGACAACCTTGTGATGAAGAACTGCAAGCTTATCAACACAACACTTGCATTTGAATATTCAACAGTGGATGCCGACATCTGCAGCAAGATAGACAGTGTCATGAACCCGACATCAGGAACCATCAAAGCCCAGCACATTGACAACCTGATAATAGAAAAGGATAAAGTAGATCCGTCAAAGACAAAAATAATAGTACAGGACTAAATTAAAGCATAGAGATTCACGGCAAAACATCAGCCCTACGTGTGACAACATATGATAATATAAATAAGAAAAATATAAATAAGAGAAATATAATAATTTTAAGTAGCATGATTATAAACACATGGTGGCATATCATAACGTAAATGAGATTCCGTGGCTGCTGTGGTGAAACGAGTTGGCACATATAGAGTGCTCAATCGGTAGTGAAGTCGACTGAGTCTTGCTGCTTCTTGCCGGAGCGGCGCAAGCAACGCCCTTATCGCTTGCAGAGCGCAGTGCAGATAGAAGCAAAGCAAGGCGAGGGAAGACGAATGTGATGGAGCACTCTATATGTGCCGGCCGTTTGCCACAGCAGCCGCGGAATCTTTCCATGAAGTGGAGGGACAAACATGAAGTTTGATTTTGACAAGGTTATAGACAGACGCGGCACAGGCTCCCTGAAGTGGGATGTGCCGGAAAACGAACTGCCAATGTGGGTGGCAGATATGGATTTCCAGACGGCTCCGTGCATCAGGGAGGCACTGGCAGCCCGGGTTGAGCATGGGATATTCGGATATTCCATCATCCCGGATGAGTGGGCAGATGCCTACGTAAACTGGTGGGGCAGCAGACACGGATTTGCGATAGACAGGGATTGGCTGGTGTTCTGCACCGGAGTCATCCCAGCCATATCAACGGCGGTGAGAAAGCTCACCACCCCCGCAGAGAACGTGGTGGTGCAGACCCCTGTCTACAATATTTTCTTCAATTCTATATACAACAATGGGCGAAATATATTGGAGAACCCTCTGAAATATGACGGCGGGTGCTACTCCATGGACTTTGAGGATCTTGAGGCAAAGCTTGCAGATCCACAGACCAGCCTCATGATACTCTGCAATCCACAGAATCCTGCGGGGAAGATCTGGGATAAGGAGACGCTTGCCCATGTGGGAGAGCTCTGCGCAAAGTACGGTGTGACGGTCATCTCGGATGAGATACACTGCGATCTCACCGATCCTGGAAAGGAGTATGTGCCATTTGCCACGGCATCGGACACATGCAGGGATATAAGTGTGACCTGTATTGCGCCGACAAAGACCTTCAACATAGCGGGAATCCAGACCGCGGCCATTGTGGTTCCGGATAAATTCCTGAGACACAAGATGTGGAGAGGACTGAACACGGATGAGGTAGCCGAGCCAAATGCATTTGCGGTGGATGCGGCGATAGCAGCATTTACAAATGGAGGCGAGTGGCTGGACAGTCTCAGACAGTATCTTTATGAGAACAAGCAGTATGTCAGAAAGTTTATAGCTGAAAAAGTGCCGGGTATAAAGGTAGTGTATTCAGAGGCCACATATCTGCTCTGGCTTGACTGCAGCGAAATCTGTGGCGCTGCCGGTGTATGTGACGGTGAAGACGGCAATGCCAAGGCATTGTCGAAATTCATCAGGAAGAACACCGGGCTCTATATGTCGCCGGGACTTTCATACGGCAAGAACGGAAAGGCATTTATCAGACTTAACATTGCCTGCCCGAGATCAACCGTGGAGGACGGTATGATGAGACTTGCCGAGGGCGTCAGTGATTTTAAAAAAGGAGATATAGATGAGTAGCAGTGAAAACTTGCTGAAGGACATGATATCTGGAAAGTCCATGACCGCATCCCAGCAGATAGGACTCACGGTCAGACTCAGTATTCCGGCGATCCTTGCCCAGATCTCTTCCATTGTCATGCAGTACATCGATGCGTCCATGGTGGGACGTCTCGGCGCAAATGCGTCCGGTGCGATCGGACTTGTCTCGTCCACGACATGGCTGTTCGGTGGGCTGTGCATTGCGGTGACTACAGGATTTACTGTGCAGATAGCCCAGGCTGTAGGCGCCGGTGAGGAGAAGAATGCCAGAAATATCATGAAACAGGGACTTATAATAGCGCTGTGCATAAGCGCCATGCTTGCACTTATCGCAGCACTCATAAGCACACCGCTCCCGAGATGGCTCGGCGGTGAAGCTGCGATACAGAAGATGGCAAGCCAGTATTTCCTCGTGTATATGCTGGGGCTTCCCGCTCTGCAGATGAACAGTATAGCCGGCGGCATGCACCAGAGCTCCGGAAATATGAGATTTCCGGGTATATTGAATGTTATGTGCTGTGTGATGGATGTGATCTTCAATTTGTTCTTTATATTTCCAACAAGAATGGTGCAGATAAATAGCATCACTTTTACCATGCCGGGACTTGGTCTTGGCGTTGCCGGGGCGGCACTCGGAACCATCACGGCGGAGGCTGTCACCTGTGCCATCATGGTCACTGCACTTCTTTGGAAGAACAAGACACTCCATTTAAGAAAGGGCGAACACTTAAGATTTCACAGGGATACCCTTACCAAGGCGGTGAAGATTGGAGCGCCGGTGGGGCTTGAGCAGATGGTCATGTGTTCAGCGTATGTCATGTCCACAAAGATCGTGTCACCGCTCGGAACTATAGCCATCGCAGCCAACTCATTTGCGGTTACTGCGGAGAGCTTCTGCTATATGCCGGGCTACGGAGTACAGGCGGCATCAACCACACTTGTGGGACAATGTGTGGGAGCCGGGCAAAAACAGTTGTCCAGAAGGATGGCATGGATTACAATGGGATTAGGTGTGTCGGTCATGACCGTTGGCGGAGTCCTCATGTACATAGCAGCTCCGGCCATGATAGGTGTACTGACACCGAACGAAGAGATAAGAAATCTAGGTGCGGCAGTGCTGAGGATAGAGGCATTCGCCGAACCATTTTATGCCGCATCCATAGTTGCATCGGGAGCACTCAGGGGAGCCGGGGACACTCTGGTTCCTAGCTGCATGAACTTTGCCAGTATGTGGTGCGTGCGGATACCGCTTGCAGCTATACTTGCACCGAGGGTGGGGCTCTATGGTGTATGGATCGCCATGTGCGTGGAGCTCTGTTTCAGGGGAATCCTGTTCACCACAAGGCTTAAACGGGAAAGATGGATGCGGGTGTTTGACGAAAAATAAAAGCGGCACCAGCACTCGCAGAGAATAACTGCCCGCTGAGTGCCGGAGGGCTCAAATGGCCCTGTCAGGTATGATTAAACTTGCAATAGAGCATCATTATATTAGGGAGGAAAATATGCCAGTATTTGATTTCAGTGGAAGTGACAACAAGAATAAGAACATAGTTACATATGAGACATTTCAGTCATCGGAAAGGACAGCCACAGCGGAGAAGCCGATCATGCTCCTGGAGAACTCGGTCAGGAAGTGGGCGCACCACTCCAGCGGAAAGTTCACCAATCCGATCAAGAGGACAGCATTTGAATTTGACGAGTTGGACGGAGTCCAGTCCGCCGACATATTGAAGATAGATGCGAGATTTGTAAGCCTTCTCAAATGGCTCGGTGAGAATCACATCAATGTCCGTCTGTCAGGAGAGAACAGACCGGAAGGCTATGCGGTATACAAGATAAGGGAGACGGAGTTCGGCGGCGGATCAAAGCTGTCGGCAAATGACGGATTCCTTCAGTTCATGATAGAGAGACTTCTTGCCAGCGATGCCCCTTCAGAGGGGGAGAAATCCGAGGAGGAAGAAGAGGAGGAGGCACTTGGTGATGACATGAAGCTCACAAGCATGCAGAGCATCATTGACTTCATGCACTGTGCCGGAAGAACGCTCCCTGACAATATAAGACTGTGGGCGAGAAGAAATCTTGCGGTTGCGAGATCCAGCGAGGTATCCCCGGAGGAGAGACGCCACGCCCAGAGAGCACTTTCCATGGCGATGAACATCAGATGGAAGAGCAATTATTTTGAGGCGATAGATCCCGATGAGGCGAGAAGGATACTGGACGAAGAACTCTACGGAATGGAGAAGGTCAAGCAGAGGATCATCGAGACGATCATCCAGATCAACCGTACACATACACTTCCTGCATATGGACTTCTGCTCTGTGGACCTGCCGGAACAGGAAAGTCACAGATAGCTTACGCAGTTGCAAGAATACTGAGACTTCCATGGACAACCCTTGACATGAGTTCAATCAATGACCCTGAGCAGCTGACCGGAAGCTCAAGAGTATATTCAAATGCCAAGCCGGGAATCATCATGGAAGCATTTTCACAGGCGGGCGAGTCTAACCTTGTATTCATCATCAATGAGCTGGACAAGGCAAATTCCGGCAAGGGCAACGGCAATCCTGCGGATGTACTGCTTACACTGCTGGACAACCTGGGATTTACCGACAACTACATGGAGTGCATGATCCCGACAAACGGTGTATACCCTATAGCAACGGCAAATGATAAGGAGAACATCAGCAAGCCTATCATGTCGAGATTTGCTGTCATAGATATACCGGACTACACTCCGGATGAGAAGAAGGAGATATTCAACAAATTCGTTCTGCCTAAAGTCCTCAAGCGCATCGGCCTTGAGGGGAGCGAGTGCATAATCCTTCCAGACGGTGTGGATGCGGTCATCAGGAAGTGTGACGGCGTGACCGGAATCAGAGATATAGAGCAGGCTGCAGAGCACATAGTTGCACATGCACTGTATCAGATCGAGGTAAACCACGTTCAGAGCGTGACATTTGACGGTGGCATGATAGAGGAGCTTTTGAGCTGATTATCGTCATATTACACAATTTACATTACAGAAAGTATTATGGTATACTCTCCTTATGAAACAAGTTTCATAAGGAGAGTATATTTATAAAATGGCAAGTATAAGAGATGTTGCAAAGGAGGCCGGGGTTGCTATCTGCACGGTGTCAAGACTCATCAACGGCACGGCAAAAGTTGAACCCGAGACTCAGAAGAAGATAGAAGATGCGATGAAGAAACTGGATTATGTTCCAAATGAGCTTGCGCGCGGCATGTTCAAGGGCAGGTCCAATTCCATTGCGATGCTGGTTCCAAATATACAGCACCCATGGTTCTCATCCCTGGCATCGGAGATTGAAAAGATACTTTATGAGAAAAAGTATAAATTCATGCTTTTTTCCACATCGGACGACAAGCAGAGGGAGAAGGAATGTTTTAAGCTGTTAAAGTCCAATATCGTGGACGGAATCATATGCGGAACAACCACAAGCACAGCAAAGGAATATCAGAGGATAGACAAGCCTATGGTCATGCTGGATTACATGGTGGGAAACAAATTCCCTGTCGTAGTGTCTGACCACAAGATGGGCGGACAGCTTGCTGCCCGGGAATTCATAAACAGTGGATGCAGATACGTGATCCACATATCCGGAATCAGGACAGACAAGAATATCATGTCATATGAGTGTCATGAGGAGCTTGACAGAGTTCTCGCCGAGAATGGGATAAAATCCAGAAGGGTTCCTGTTCAGTGGAATGACTTTGATTTCCAGGGATATTTCGAGATGGCAAAATGCATACTTGAGGAGTACCCGGATGTGGACGGTGTATTTGCCGCAGACATGCCGGCGATAGCATTCCTCAAGGCGGCGCTTGCCATAGGCAAAAGGATCCCTGATGATCTCGCAATCGTGGCATACGATGGAACATACATAACCAATGCAAGCACGACAAGGCTCACATCAATACACCAGCCGTACAAAGAAATTGCTCAAGAGGCAGTTCGCCAGCTCATGGACATGATCGATGGATCAGCGGGTGAGGGGCAGGCAGATGGAAACATTATATTACTTCCGGTGAGTGTGGAGAAAGGTGATACCACAAAATAGATAAAACCAGAAAGAACCGGATAGAATCACAAAAAATGGAAATCACAGATAAAGAGACAACCTCGCAGGACTTCAACCCCTGTGTGGTTGCCTTTTTCTTTGTGGAATTGTCTGTATGATAATCTTAATACAAATGAAACATGTTTTATTTAAGCGCTTATGAAATGTGTTTTATCGGAACAATATGAATGATAGCGAGAATTAACAAGAGGGAAAATTCAAAGCAAGAAAAGGAGAAAAGGTTAACACTTTCAGGCAATGCATACACCACGGCAAAGGACAAGACAGCCACAACAGAGATGGCAAAGGCGCTTGGTGCGCTGTTCTTCTTCCTGAAGGGCACGCCATTTGTATATCAGGGACAGGAGCTTGAGAGCGATGATAAGGATTCTGTGCTTAACTTTTATAAGGCGATGATACAACTCAGAAATCACTCAGACCTTATGAAACTGTGGTGTATGCGGCATAATGTTCACAATGCATTTTTAAGTCAGAAAAATTCATTAGTTAATCATCAGCGGAACCATATTTGGTCAACTTTTCCCCATATAAAAAAGAATCTCTAAATATTAAAATGACAGTAATAAAAGCGGGAAAAAAGAGATTCAAGAGCAGAAGATAAAAGGAGACTTTTTATGGGTATTATATTTCACAAAGAGACACAGACATTTCACCTTACAAATGGTGATATAAGCTACATCATGACAGTGCTCCCAAACGGACATCTGGGAAATCTGTATTATGGCAAGGCAATAAGGGACAGAGAGGATTTTTCGCATTTGCTGGAACTTGTTCAGAGACCTATGTTCCAGTACATATATGACGATGACAGGTTGTTCTCACTTGAGTCGGTGAAGCAGGAGCTTCCTGTATACGGAACCACAGATTACAGGGCGCCGATGGTGGAAGTCCTTCAGCCAAACGGCAGCAGGATATCAGATTTTGTGTATGTATCACATGAGGTAAATGCAGGCAAGCCAAAGCTTGAGGCACTGCCGGCAACATACACAGAGAATGATGATGAGGCGGAGACTCTGATCATTACATTAAAGGATCCGCTCTCAGGAATAAAGGCGAGAATGCTCTATACGATATGGGGCGACAGACCGGTCATAGCGAAGAGCGTAGAGTATGTAAATGAAGGTACAGAGGCGGTGCATCTTACCACAGCATACAGTATGTGCCTGGATCTCCCGGATCCTGATTATCAGTGGATGCAGCTTTCAGGTGCATGGGCAAGGGAACGCCACATAATAACCAGAGATCTTGAGCAGGGAGTACAATCCATAGGCAGTAACCGTGGTAATTCATCCCATGAGCATAATCCGTTCATCGCGCTAAAGAGAGAGACAACGGACGAGAACCAGGGTGAGGCAATAGGAATAAGCCTGATCTACAGTGGCAATTTTAAAATACAGGCAGAGGTAGATACCAGAAATACAGCGCGTATACTTGCCGGAATCAATCCTGACACATTCGACTGGAAACTGGAAGCGGGAGAGCACTTCCAGACTCCGGAGGCTGTTGTTGTATATTCAGACCAGGGACTTGGAAAGATGAGTCAGACGTTCCATAAACTTTACCAGAAGAGGCTGGCCAGAGGAGAGTGGAGGGACAAGCCGAGACCAATCCTCATCAACAATTGGGAGGCTACATATTTTGATTTCACCAGAGAGAAGCTTATAGCCATCGCCCAGAAGGCAAAGGAATGTGGCGTTGAGCTGTTCGTTCTTGACGATGGCTGGTTTGGAGCCAGAACTACAGACCATGCAGGTCTTGGAGACTGGGTGGCAAATCCGGACAGACTCCCGGAGGGCATCACAGGCATTGCAGAAGATATAGAGAAGGTCGGATTGAAGTTTGGATTGTGGTTTGAACCGGAGATGACCAATAAAGACTCTGATCTGTACAGAGAGCATCCGGATTGGATACTTTCTGTTCCGGGAAGACATGACTCTCATGGAAGATTCCAGTATGTATTGGACTTTTCAAGAAAAGAAGTAGTTGACAGAATATATGAGATGATGGCAAAGATACTAAGCACTGCTAAGGTATCATATGTGAAGTGGGATATGAACAGAAGTATCACAGAGTGTTATAGCGCTGCTCTTCCTGCTGACAGACAGGGCGAAGTATTCCACAGATATATACTCGGTGTATACGATCTGTATGAGAGACTGACCAGCACATTTCCACATGTGCTCTTCGAGTCATGTGCCAGTGGTGGCGGACGTTTTGATCCGGGTATCCTCTACTATGCGCCACAGGGATGGACAAGTGATGATACGGATGCCGTGGAAAGAATCAAGATACAGTACGGAACGTCTATGTGCTATCCGATAAGCAGTATGGGAAGCCATGTTTCAGTAGTACCAAATCATCAGACAAGACGTGAAACTCCACTCAGAACCAGGGCAAATGTGGCTTATTTCGGTACATTTGGATATGAGTTGGATCTTAACAAGCTCACACCTCAGGAGATAGAAGAGGTAAAGGCTCAGGTCAGATTCATGAAGGAGTACAGAGAAATTATACAGTATGGAACATTCTACAGACTTGCCAGTCCGTTTGATCAGGAGGAATGTGGATGGATGGCGGTTTCGGAAGACAGAAAGACCGCCATAGTGGCATGGTTCAGAATACTATACACACCAAACAATCACTTTACTCGCATGAAGCTTCATGGGCTTGATCCGGAAGCCCTGTACAGCTGTAGTGTGATAGGTGGACAGGCGCTCACTGTCAGCATGACACCGGATGGCAGACGTATATATGAGGCGGTGGACGGAGCAGAAGACCAGGCTTTGGTACCTGTGATTGAAGGACCGGCATGTTATGGCGACGAGCTTATGAATCTTGGACTTATCACAAGTGATATATCAGCAGGCGAGATCACGGGTGGTGACAATCCTTGCGGAGATTACGATTCAAGACTTTACATCCTTAAGGCTGAGTAAGAGGTGTAAATTGTAAGAAGACAGTGCTGGGTGCAATGTGTGCAATGGCAATTTTCCTGGCGAGTGTGTTATTAGTCAAATAGGTACATAAATTCTCTCTTTTTGAAGGAAATCAACAGAAAAGGTAAAATAGCAAGCTACATTGTACCTTTGCTGAGAAATTTCGGTGAAAAGAGAGAATTTTTATATTCAAAACAAAAGACAGTTCATTTCCCCAAATTCTTAATTTATTAAATCCCGGTCAATAAGAAAAAGAGCTATAATCAATAATAGGATAATAAAGGAGACATAGTATCATGAATATATTTGATATCATGGGACCGGTAATGGTTGGTCCATCCAGCTCTCATACGGCTGGGGCGGTAAAGATAGGATATATAAGCAGAAAATTGCTCGGAGAGCAGCCGGTTTCGGCGAAACTTAATCTGTATGGTTCGTTTCTCACCACGGGCAAAGGCCACGGAACCCGGAAAGCGCTGGTGGCTGGACTGCTTGGGATGAAGACAGATGATATAAGAATTCCAGACGCCATAGATATAGCAAAAGAGCAGGGAATGAAACTTGAATGGGGGGAAGCGATCCTCAAGGATGCCCATCCAAATACAGCACAGCTTTATCTGACAGGGGCATCGGGCAGAACTCTGGAAGTGATAGGCCAGTCGCTAGGCGGTTCAAGGATCAACATAGCGGAGATAGATGGAATAGATACCAACTTTTCGGGGGATTACCCGACGCTTGTGGTTCACAACCAGGATCAGCCGGGACATGTATCGGAGGTCACATCCATGCTTGCCCATAAGGGAGTCAATATTGCGACTATGCAGTTATATCGTGCAAGCAGAGGCGGCGAGGCGGTTATGGTCATTGAGTGTGATCAGGAAATACCACAGGAAGGTATTGACTGGCTGAAAAAGGTAGAGGGAGTGAACAAGGTAACTTACCTGAGCCTATAGTTAAAAGGGGCTGGACCGGTGTGCGGCAGATGTCATATCACCGGTTTTCATGAAAAGAAAGGATAGACGATATGTATCATTCAATAAAAGATATTTTGGATATATGCGAAAGAGAAAAAATAGAATTCTGGCAGGTGGTGCAGCAGGCCGATGTTCAGGAACGAGGCGTCAGTTCGGAAGAGTCATTTGAGACCATGAGGCAGATGTATGAAGCCATGAAGAGAGCGGACGCGGAATACAGATCAGATCTCAGATCTGCGTCCGGACTTGTGGGCGGCGATGGCGAAAAACTTCATATATACAATGCGAGCGGGTGCAATATATGTGGAGATTTTGTGGCAGAAGTTATGGAAAAGGCTGTTAAGATGGGCGAGTCAAATGCATGTATGAGACGAATAGTTGCGGCACCAACAGCCGGATCGTGTGGAGTAATCCCGGCAGTATTTCTGACGGCTCAGGAAAAAATGGGGTATACGGATGATAAAATGGCGGAGGCCCTGTATATATCAGCGGGAGTTGGAGCGGTGATAGCAGAGAATGCATCCATAGCCGGGGCAGCAGGTGGATGCCAGGCAGAGATAGGATCGGCATCGGCCATGGCGGCAGCAGGATTTACATGGCTGCAGGGAGGCAGTGCTGAGATGGCAGCACATGCATCGGCCATGGCCCTGAAAAACATGCTTGGACTGGCATGTGATCCTGTGTGTGGCCTGGTGGAGATCCCCTGTGTAAAAAGAAATGTGTCAGGCGCGGTAAATGCGGTCACATCATCTCAGATGGCTCTGGCAGGCATCAAAAGCGCTATTCCGGTTGATGAGGTTATAGATGCCATGAGGAGAATTGGAAATGAAATGCCGTTAAGTCTCAGGGAGACTGCCCAGGGAGGGCTTGCCACTACGAAGACCGCAAAGGAAATAGCATTGAATATATAAAAGTCAAATAGTAAAAATGATAGGTTGTCAAAATGCATAAACTATATTTTAATTAATGCTCAAATATGATATAATTGCATAAACGATAATCTGCTTAGGACTATGGACTGAGAAAAATGGGCGAACAGGAGCAGATAGAATACAGCAGATAGGAATGATCAGATGAGCAACAGGAAAAGAATTTGTGTGATCACGGCACAGGTTGAAGAGAATACACAGAATCACTTTATGCAGGGACTTATGAAACGCGCATACGAACTGGATTATGACGTATGTGTTTTTTCTATGTTCTTGAAGTATCAGGATTCAACAGACAGAGAGATTGGGGATTCGAATATCTACAATCTTATTAATTTTGACCTTTTTGATGCTGTGGTACTGTGTCAGGATACTCTACAGACTCCGGGACTGGTGAAAAAACTGGAGAAAAGAATAAAGTCAGAATTCCCCAATGGTCTGGTTGTGGCTGTGGACAAGGAGAACAATATATTTCCTACAATCATGGTGGATCATTATACCCCTATAGTAAAACTGGTAGACCATCTTATAGAGAAGCACGGATATAAGAATATTTATTTCCTTAACGGCCTTAA
>JAQYAS010000058.1 GCA_029338615.1 Clostridiales bacterium | reverse complement strand
GTGCCGATTCCCAGACCATAGATATGATCGAGGATAAAACCTGTCATGGCAGCTGTCGTTGCAAGGCAGATCACATCAAACGAAATCTTAACCGTGGAATATTTTGCCGATATAATCTCAGACAGCTCTCTTGGGAAAAGGTCTGTCGGGATGATTGGAAGTCCACATCTGTTGGACAGTGCGATTCCGATACATATCAAAATGTAACTTATCACAAAGTAAAGGATTCTCCATGGGAGGGCAGATGGCAAAGCCCCGATCCACATCTCATGGATATCCAGCATCTTGCCAAATACGAAACCAACTATGAAACTGCACAGATATTGGGGAACGAATTTCTTTCTCATGATCATGAGGGTGAGAATAAGTACGCCCTGAAATATGTATGTCCAGGTTCCGAGAGTCAGTCTTGGAAGAACCAGCGAGAATGCGTATGGCACGCTGGATATTGCCGATATTCCTGCTGCAGAATAGAGCATGAGAACCACTCCGAAACTGTTGATGGTGACTGCTGTTATCAGGGCAATTTCGCCCCACATGTTATGCAGATGTGCATTTCCTGATTGAGTATTCATTTTCTGTTTTTCCTCATTTCTTTCTTTATATAATGTGTTTTATAACATAGCCTTTGATTTCCCCGGCATCAGGGGAGCTTTAATTGTCTAAGACTTCATATATATATCCCTGCGGTTTTTGATTGTAGCACCGACAATACCACATAACAAATAAATAGTTTTTATGGTTTAATAGATTTTGTCTATAAAAAATATTCGGATTGTATTAAAATATGAATAGGATCATGTATAAATAGTGAAAAGGGGGAGGTATAAGTGAACCTGTCATATATTAGATATTTTGTTGAACTGGCCCATGTTCAGCATTACACAAATGCGGCCAGAAATCTGAATATAACGCAGCCAAGTCTCAGTCACGCAATATCCCAGCTTGAGGAAGAACTTGGGGTAATGCTATTTGAAAAGAATGGGCGCAATACAGAGCTCACTGCATTTGGCAGAGAATTTCTTGCATGTGCAGAGCATTCGCTGGGCACGCTTGATGCGGGAGTGGAGTCCATACAAAAAGAGGCTGCCGGGGATGGTGTGATACGGCTTGGACTCATAAGACCTCTTGGAATGGAATTTGTACCGCGTCTGGCAGCAGAGTACCTGAAGAAATGTGGAAACAGAAATATGTCGTTTACATTTCACACAGGAACCACAGGGCAACTGCTCGATGATCTTGCGGCCAGAAAATATGACATGGTTTTCTGTTCAAGACCGCCTGAGACGATGGGATTTTCCGCCGTTCCTGTCGGCAGACAGGATCTTGTTGTCATAGCACCGTCAGGACATCCTTTGGCAGACAGAGATTCGGTGACACTTGAGGATACACTTGGATATAAACACGTATATTTTTCGAAGGGATCTGGAATGAGAAGTCTGGTGGATGAGATGTTTGAAGGACTTGGCAAAGCTCCTGAGATAGCATGCGAAACGGAGGAGGATGAGGTCATAGCCGGACTTGTGGCAGCAGGGTTTGGAATAGCGGTAGTCCCTTACATGGATATACTCAAAAGGCTTGATGTGAAGGTTCTTAGCATAAAACATCAGAATGTTGACAGGCTTTATTATGTTGTTCATGACAGCCGGACATATATGTCCCCTGTGGCGGCAAAATTTCATAAATATGTGTTATCTAGTAATTGACAAATTAAGGTATGATATATAGAATTATTCTCATGTAAACTTATAAATTTGAGAAAATGTTGCACAAATCAAATTGTGCAATTACTATAATAAACCGCCAGGAAGTTTAAGGGGGCGCATAGTTAGTGGATAGGACAGCTATATTTAATATAGCATTTGAAATGTGGGGAATATTAATTTGTCTGTTTGCATTTGCAGTTATATTCCTTCAGAAGAATAATAATAGAGATAAAAAGAATATAAGCCTGTGTATGGAGGCTGCATGTATCATCCTGCTGACTGCAGATATGTTGACATGGTATTATCAGGGAAAAACAGGGCAGACAGCCTATTACATGCTAAAGATAAGCAATTTTGGCGTGTTCTTTATCAACTATATATATATGACTTTGTTTACGTTTTATCTTCTTGTCATTCTCAACAGAGGAGAGACGAAGATGCCAGCGAGAGCAAGGGGCGTGGTAGTCCTGAGTGCTGCTGGGATAGTCCTGCTTATTATATCCCAGTTCAGTGACAAGCTGTTCTATTATATAGATGACAATAACTTCTATCACAGGAGCAGCGGTTATCTGGTTGCGCAGCTTATTGCTGCAGCAGGACTTGTCCTAAGCTTTTTGATACTTTTACAGTATAAAAAAAGATTGAAAAAAAGAGTTTTCTGGTCAAGTGTTTTGTATTTTATCCTGCCATGTATATCCACAGTTATTGTCATATTCTATTATGGGATTTCATTCCAGACAATATCTGTGGTGGCTTCTACACAGATCATGTTTGCAGTTGATATGGTCGAGATGGACAGATCACTTGCGAGATCCAGACAGGAGGTTGAGCGTACAAAGTACGAGGCTGAGCATGATCTTCTGACCGGCATGTACAACAAGACAGCTGGAATGCAGAGGATAAGAGAGTATATAGATAACATGACTGACGAAGATAGTGCTTCTCTTGTATTTGTGGATATAGATGATTTCAAGAGCGTAAATGATACATATGGTCACGCAGTTGGTGATTACTGGCTTGAGAAGGTGGCAAAGTTTCTCCGGAGTGACTGCTATGAAGAGGACGTTGCCTGCAGGTATGGTGGAGACGAGTATGTTGTGCTTCACAAGGGCTTATCGGATATGTCTGTTCTGGAGTCAAAGGTGATAAGATTTGCCAGAAAACTTCAGCGCAAGACAATGGAGAGAGGGCAGAATGTCCATTGCAGTGCTGGTATATGTCAGATCAATGGTTCAGGATTCAGCACAGAAGAGTGTATGAATGTCGCGGACACTGCGCTGTATGAAGCAAAGAAGAAGGGCAAGAATGTCAGCGTGATCCACAGCATCAGCAGGGATGGTACGGACAGAGTGACCGTACTTGACAAGATAGAGTCTGATATAAAAAAGGCTCAATCCAGGGTAGAGGCAAGGATCGCATATATGTATACTGATATTATATATGTTAATTATGAGAACGATAAATACCGTGTTATAAAAGGCGATTCTGAGCTGAACAATGCTGTATCTTGTGCGAATAACTACGATGAAGTAATTGGATTGATAAGTAACCGGTTTGACTCGGATCGGTCAAGAAAAATAGTCAGAGATTTTCTCAGCCGTGAGCGCATGGAGAGTTACACAGGCGGCAATATGGGATATCAGACAGAGAATCTTCGCAGAAGGGTTTTGTCAGTCAGCTGTGCAAACAACCATGGGGGTGTAAGTCTTATACATGTTATCCCGGTGGACGAGGATGGTGACAGAGGCTACTTTGTGGTCGTACAGGATCTTGACATATATGCTGGTTGAAGTATATAATTGCATATAATAATTTAAACGAAAACAAGTTGGTGGATTTTTCCGGATCAGGTCATCTTTTCGCCCCACAACCGCAAGGTTGTGGGGCTTTATTTATGCCATCCGGGGACGGAGGTTTTATGAACGAGAATTTTATGAAAGAAAAGCCGGTGTTCCCACTTTTGATGTCCATGGCACTGCCTATGGTTATATCGATGATGGTGAATGCTTTGTACAATATAGTTGACAGTTTCTTTGTGGCGAAGATAAGTGAGGATGCGATGACAGCACTTTCGTATGTATTTCCACTGCAGAATTTTGTAAATGCTGTGGCAATCGGATTTGGTGTTGGAATAAACGCGGTGATAGCCATATATCTTGGAGCCAAGGACAATGAGCGGGCAGATTGTGCAGCTAGTTGGGGGATGTTTCTTGCTGTTATGCAGGGGATAGTGATGACAGTCGTGTGTATTGCCATCATTCCATCGTTTCTCAGAGCCTTCAAGGCAAGTGGAGACGTCCTTGACCTTGGCTGTCGTTATGCAGACATAGTATTTGGATTTTCTATAATTATTTCGGTTGATCTTGCATTTGAGAAGGTGTTCCAGTCGGTTGGACGCATGATAGTTACAATGGTTGGACTGATGGGCGGCTGCATTGTGAATATAGTGCTTGATCCGCTGCTGATATTTGGTGTGGGACCATTTCCTGAAATGGGTATAGAAGGCGCTGCACTGGCAACTGGCCTGGGACAGGTGTTTACACTGATCATTTATTTTATTGTGTACTTTGGAAGACCGATAAATGTGAAGTTCGGCATAAAGCATTTGCATGAGGGTGGTCTGATGGTGAAGAAGCTCTATGCCATAGGTATACCTGCCATACTCAATATGGCACTGCCGTCTCTGCTCACAAGCGCACTCAACGCCATACTCAGCATGTATTCGGCAACTTATGTCATGATCCTGGGCGTGTACTACAAACTTCAGACTTTCCTGTATATGCCGGCAAATGGAATCATTCAGGGAATGCGTCCTATCATAGGCTATAACTATGGTGCCGGAGAGCATGCCAGGGTGAAGAAGATATTCACCATAACGCTTGTATTAAATGTTGGAATCATGCTGGCTGGAACAGTTGTGTGCCTGCTTATCCCGGAAAGGCTTATAGGTATGTTCACAGAGAATGTGTCTACAATAAATGCAGGTGGAACAGCACTGCGCATCATATGCGCCGGATTTGTAGTGTCGGCTGTGTCGGTAACTGCATCGGGGGCACTTGAGGGATTGGGAAAGGGCACTCCGTCCCTGCTCATATCCCTGCTCAGATATGTGGTTGTCATAATCCCGGCTGCATGGATACTATCAAAACTTTGTGGTTTCGGACCTGCTGGTGTGTGGAATGCGTTCTGGGTAGCAGAGCTTATAACGGCGGCGTGTGCGGCGTTTATATATAGAGGGGCTATGAGATGAGAATTTATACCAACCGGGGACGGAGGTATTGCCCCGATAATATACAGTATGTTAGAATTATCGTGGTTATCCTACAAAAACGCTAGGATAACCACGATTGTTTTATTAATGCAAGCAACGGAATCAATAGTCATTTTTATACAAGGAAACTTTGGTGCTTGTAGAGATAATCTAAGAGAAAGGAAAAATCGTGGGAAATATACTCAGAAAGGCATTTGTCAAATCACTTCCTATCATGTGCAGCTATTTGTTCGTCAGCATGGCATATGGGATCATGATGGAGAATGCCGGATTCAAATGGTATTATTCATTGCTGGTCAGCCTGACGGTGTACACGGGGGCGTACCAGTTTGTGCTTGTGACGCTGCTTTCAAGCGGGGCGTCCATACTCACCATGGCGCTCACTGCATTTCTGATGAACAGCAGGCAGAGTTTCTATGCTCTGACATTTGTGGATGAATTCAACCGTATGGGAAAACGGAAATTATATATGATACATACAATGACGGATGAGACTTATGCCGTGAACTGCACCCTGCCGGATACCGGTAAGGAGAAACAGGGCATCATGTTCTGGGTGGCTTTTTTGTCGAGGTGTTACTGGATGATCGGTGCGGTTGCCGGGGGGATCCTGGGTCAGATCATTCCGTTTGATATGACGGGGATTGATTTCTGCATGACGGCACTGTTTGTCATCATATTTATCGATCAGTGGGAGAAGGCGGAGAGCCATATTCCGGCGATTGCAGGAATTGTGATAGCGGTTTTATGCTTGTTGGTAGTTGGACAGCAGTATTTCCTTTTGCCGTCACTGCTCATAGCGTCAGCGGTGCTTGTGGTGTGGAATACGAGGAGAAAGTAGGAAAATACTATGGATACAAAATACATATTAATTGGAATTGCGGTGTCGGCAGTTGTAACATTTGCACTGAGGGCACTTCCATTTGTCATATTTGGTGGGAAAAGGCAGATGCCGGAGATGCTGGTGAAACTCGGCAAGGTGCTTCCGGCGACCATCATGGCGGTGCTCATAGTGTACTGTCTGAAGGGGGCGGTGGTGGCTCCGGTGGCAACTGGGATACCAAGTCTCGTTGGCGTTCTGGTGACAGGCGGTACATACAAATGGAGACACAATACGCTTCTGAGTATCCTGCTGGGGACTGTGAGCTATATGGTTGTGCTGCGTATAATATAGGCAGGCGTGAAGAATCCCACTATTGAATGAATGTGCATAATTTGTTAGAATAGCTGTGTGTTTATGTCAGCAAAGCTGACCAGCGGCTCGCATCAAGATTCGTGAGCGAATCTTGAATGACGTAAGCATATATTATAATATGAAGATATCATCGCAGTCGATTCTGCCTGGTCAGATGATATTGGGAGATATTATTAGAAAGGATCTGAATAAGTAATGGATAGATCAGATAAACAGAGACTTGAGGGAATC
>JAQYAS010000057.1 GCA_029338615.1 Clostridiales bacterium | reverse complement strand
CCAATTCCTACTTCCTCTGACTGGAAGATTGCACAGTCCTGAAAATAATTCGCTATAGATGAGATACTGGATATTCCTCTTCCACCTGTCTCACTGTATCTGACAATCGTCTTATATGAATACATATATCTTTACTCCCTCAATCTTTGCTAATAATTTTATACTCCTTTTTACATACCATAGCAAGCCTTTGTTTACCTCCAAAATGTGTCATAAATTGTCATTTAAAATTTTTTTCATTTTTTTGAAAAAAACACTTGCATTATTTCTGTGGTTAATATATAATACCATTTGTTGAGGCAATGGGCTATCGCCAAATGGTAAGGCACTGGACTCTGACTCCAGCATTTTCCAGGTTCGAATCCTGGTAGCCCAGCTTAAAGACTTGAGATTTTTCTCAGGTCTTTTTTGTTTTATTGATATATTCCAGTGAAAAACAAAAGGCATGTCGGAAAGCAACGACATGCCTTTTCTTTATGTTATTTGCGGAAAATTCTGTAATAAAAATGTAACATATTATTAAATATTTTGCAATAGCTGTAGACACATTTTTATCTAAATATTTAAAAGCCTCTCTGCATTTCCTCCCAATATTCTTTCCTTGGTATCATCGCTGAGATCCAGCTTCTCTATATCTTCTATAGATATATTCTGATTTGTCCACGGACTGTCTGTTCCAAACAGTATCTTGTCAGCACCGTGTGCCTGAACAACCCGCTTAAACTGAGATTCATTCATGAGTTCCCATCTATGTGGAAAACCATTTCTCCAATCTATGCTGCCCAGCGAAAATGCGGTATCAAGGTATACATTTCTGCCACATATACGATCAATAACCTGATCCCACATCTGCCATCCTCCCATATGGGCCAACACAAGTTTATCAGGCTCTACTTCTTCAAGCATTTCCTCTGCCATAGCAGGTGTACAGTGGACAGGATCCGGAAGCCCAATATCAACTCCAGCATGTGTTACAACTATAAGCCCTAATTCTGTTGCATAACTTATTATCCTTTTATATCTTATATCATTGAAGAACGCTCCCTGATAATCCGGATGGAGCTTGATACCCTTGAGTCCTTTATCACATATATCCCTCAGGATTTCCTTATAATTCTCATTTTCAGGATGTATGCCACCAAACGACCACACATGTGTCTCATTGAATCTTTCATTTTCTGCCACAGCAAAATCATTGATACTTTTGTACTGTTTCGGCGACGTGGCTACCGGCAACACCACAGATATATCAACCCGTCTTTTTTTCATATCATTCTCCAGACCATCAAGGGTTCCGTCAGAATGTGCCATGGTTCCTGAACGGCTCTCAAGCAACTGTACAGTTTTCGTGGCTATCCTGTCAGGATAGGTATGTGTATGAAAATCAATTATCATATTTTTATCTCCCACTATCTATCGTATTTTCTTTTGCAATGCAATTATACCACCTGATCGTCATATGTTCTATACAGATCAATATGGTATTTTTTGTTGAAAAACATTGTTTTATGGTATATCTTTATCTGTGGCAGGAAGGAGACTTTATGAGCAAAAGAAAAAAGAAAATGACTCAGAAACAGTTAAAATCCCTCGTTGTATTTCTCAGCGTAGTCAACGTTCTGCTTATACTGTGTGTTCTTGTACTTGCTTTTTTTCTGGCCAGGGCACATAACACCGGAGTCAACGGGCAGACAATAAAACTCAAAAAAGCCAATGACACATACACGGTATGTGTTGATGCAGGTCACGGTGGCAGTGATGTTGGTGCTGTAGGACTGGATGGATCATACGAAAAAGATGATAATCTCCGCTTAGCCCTCAAGGTTGCCAAAGCTCTTGAAAAAAGCGGTGTAAATGTAGTAATGACCCGTTCTGACGACAGTGATACACAGCTTAATTCAAGATCCGTTATAGCAAACAAGGCTAAAGCAGATCTATTTGTATCCCTGCACAGAAATTCAACGGAAAAGGCTAATACAACCAAGGGTATAGAGATATGGATCCACAGTTCTGGATCTGAGCGCAGCTATGCAGCCGCAGACGATATTCTGAGCTGCCTTGAAGATGTAGGTATAACTGATAATCGCGGAGTTCGAATAGGAACTCAGGGCGACAGCGACGACGATTATGCGGTTATCCGTGATACTGACATGACTAGCATGATCATAGAGATGGGATTTATGACCAGCCAGGATGATCTTGATTACTTTAATAACAACCTGGACAACTATGCCAAAGCCATATCCAATGGAGTTGTTGAATGGCTTAATGATTATGTACAATAAAAGACAGTATTCTTTGTTCGTGGGGATTCCCCAACTATACAAAGAATACTGTCTTTTATTATTCGCTTATGACTGTTCTGTTTCTTCCTGATTCCTTTGCTTTATATAAAGCCGAATCTGCTCTGTTAAACCACGCCTTGGAACTCTCACCCTTAGCGTATTCAGCCACACCACAGCTGCATGTGATTCCATCCTTGTTCATGAAATGGAAATAATAACATCTAAACTCAGTTCTGATATCCTCAACAACATTCATAACCTTGGATAACTCAACATCATGGAACAGAATAACAAACTCTTCTCCTCCATATCTGAATGCAAGCCCCATATCTTTTGATTTGTCTTTCATCATCTTGCAGAGTGCCTTGATCACTATGTCGCCATTGCTGTGTCCGTATGTGTCGTTAACCTCCTTGAAATGATCAATATCAAATATAGTAACATATGACTTTGCACCGGTCTGTTCTACATTCTCTATCTCCTTTTCAAGACTGTCTTCAAATGAACGCCTGTTATAAAGTCCAGTCATAGGATCTATCATAAGCTCACTCATAAGTGTGACCTGTCTGTTATAGCTTCCTGTTATGGAATTCATGAGAGCCTTCGTATGTGTATTAACTATCACAACCATAACACACAAAAGTATGACAAACAGAAGATATATGCAAAGCACTCCAAACCAGTTAAGTCCTGCAAAACTGCCATCTGCCTCAACATGATACCGAATCATGTCTATCACTGTGAGTATGACCACAGCCACACTTGACCATATAGTCAGTGCCTGATCTGCAAACAACGCCGTGGCAACAATAGTTATACATGGTAACAATATAAGTGGTATCACAGAATAATATGTAAATGATATTACCCCTATAGATACAAATATCAGCCCAATAACTACATAATCTTTCTTTTTATTGGACATCGTATCTGCTTTTATCATAAAATAACAGACAACTAATGTGACAATCTGTATGATAACCGGAATAAAAATGTATTGCAACATATATATTCCACTGCTGACACTCTTTGTAACTCTATGACATGCAAATAATATCCACGAAAGCCCAAATGTAACGCCACATATGGCTATAACTGCTCTCCATACAAGCAGCTGCCATCTGGCCTCTATATCCTCTTTGTTAATATCATTCATCTTCCTGATACCTCACGCAAGTAAATTTGTATACATTTTACCATATAGCTTACACTTTTTCCATCATAAATACATAAAAATGGCGAGGTTTTTAATGATAAATTAATAAATCCCCGCCATTACTTATTCTGTATTACTGCTTACAGGTTATATCCAACCTCAAATGCCTCAAGGTTCTTCTCCACTGTCTTAGGTGGAACTGTGTTCTTGATGACCTCAACCCATGCATCATGTGAGAAATCCATGTGCTGTGCTGCAATTCCTATGATGACTGTATTGAATACCTTGTTGTTGCCAAGCTTTTTTGCCTCATCCATGGCATCCACTGAGATGACCTTATACTTACCGCTGAGCTCCTCGATGATTCCATCAGGATACTGCGCAGCACCTGTAACTACAGTGATAGGATCTATTCTCTGATCATTGACGATGATAACTCCGTCCTTCTTCAGGAAGTGTGCATATCTGAGCGCCTCAAGTCTCTCAAATGCTATAAGCACATCTGCACAGCCCTCTTCCACAATAGGCTCATTTACCTTCTCGCCATATCTTACATATGTAACAACACTTCCACCTCTCTGGCTCATTCCATGAACCTCTGAGAGCTTAACATCATAACCTGCTGCCGTGGTGATTCCACCGAGTATACGGCTTGTGAGAAGTGTTCCCTGTCCGCCTACGCCGACGATCATTATATTTTTTGTCTCCATGATTAGAACTCCTCCCTTTCTATAGCATCGAACTTACAACGCTTCATGCACAGTCCGCAGCCTGTACAGAGTGTGTCATCTATACGGATGGTTCCATCCTCCTGCTTGATAACTGCAGGACATCCAGGCTTTAAGCACATACCGCACTTTTTACACTTCTCAGGTATTGCCTTGCATCTTCCTGTTATCTTGGTTGTCTTTAAGAGTACACAAGGTGACTTTGTGATGATGACTGATACCTCATCCTTTGCTGTCTCCTCCTTGATGAGCTTCTTAAGACCTTCTATATCA
>JAQYAS010000056.1 GCA_029338615.1 Clostridiales bacterium | reverse complement strand
AATCCCAGCATAGTACCCACCGCCAGTTTATGGCACTCACATAACGGTCTATTTGAACCCTCACTGCTTTGGGAAGGTTCAATTTCTGTATTTCTTCTTCGTATTTTCTGATCTCGTCCAGTGCTTCCCGGTACTGCTGATTCTGTGTCCTCAATTCCTTTTCCAGCTCATCCGTTCTTGTTTCCATGAAAAAATCCAGAAGACGGCCTGTTGCTCCTTCTTCTGGATTCATGATTTCTTTCTTCAATTTTGCAAGCATACTTCCGTAGGAAAACATCATGGACTGTCCCATATAGAAATGGTACTCTCTTTCAATCAACTCTGCACCGCTTTCCAACTGGAAATATGTGTGTAATATCTCATGTTCTTCCGCTGTCAGCGTAACCACATCATCTGTCTCGAACACCGCCAGCACATTCGGATACTGCTCCATCAGTTCTTTCATTTTCTGTTTCGTGTTCCGGTATTCTGCGTGATGTTCCCTTAAATATTCACACACCTTCTGGTCTATCTTTTCGTCCAGTGTGAATTCCATCCAATATGAATCCTGTTTATTTACCATAATACTAATCCCCTTTTCTGCCTGATGGCCTTTGTTAGTTTAGAACTATATCACTTTTGGGGGAAATAGCAATTCATCAGATGTACTGAAAAAGAGGGGGCGAGACTGGTAGATTTACGGGAGAATATTTTTGCATAAAAAATCTGACGGGAATTCTATATAAAGAAACTCCTTGCTTCACATTAACAAAGCAAGGAGTTTGGCACTTATTTTTTAAATCATCAAGGTGTTACGCCTGCAAATTTAACCACAACGCTGTATGTCGCTTCGTCTTCTACTGCTGAATTATTGACACAATCAGCATCGGTTCCTTCCATCCAGATATAAATCCGAGCCATAATACCATTATAGCCTATACCTTTTGCTATTGCTTCTGATGTTTCTTCCGTCTGACCTGTCGGATATATATAGGAACCATCCGTAGTTTTTACAACAGCCCAGTTCTTACTGTTTTGATCCACATATTTCGTAGCATATATATATGGATAAGTTACATCAATAAGTTTCCCACCTGTTCCATCTGCAACGATAGCAGTCATTCCATTTTTACCTGTCGAATCATTGCCCTTTCCAGTTTCCTGTTTAGGCGCATATACAACACGTAATTCTTCAGTACCTTTTGGAGTGATACCATCTTCTTCTAATTCTTGAGTGGTAATCGCTATTCTCATAGAATCTGGAATGGTTGTTGAACTCGCATATTTTCCATTGTCTATACTGACTGTAATCGGGCTTCCTTCTGTACTATCCAAGAATACGTCCGCATAACCCGTTTGAGTCATAGTATATAGGATAAACTCACTTTTAATATATGCAAAGTGATCTTCTCCACCTGCTGAATACTCACCGGCACGAGCATCTGTTCCAGTTTTAAATGAAGGTTTGGTATATGTCAAAACATTTCCGTGTGTATCCCATCCTTCGCAAACAAACCAATCTTTTATATCATTTGTTGACGAAGGAGTTATTTTTCCACCAAAGTTCGTAGCGGATAGAGATTGCTCATTACCACCATGCTGTGCACCACCATCTTCAACAGATGCAATCTGAAGAATGAATCCATTTGTTGTGGCATAAATCTTTGAAGTTGTTCCTTCTACTTTATTGTTCGAAACATACCATGCATAAGTTGATGACCCAAGTGCAATGCCTGCTACACAGACAGATAACAATGCTGCCAACAACTGTCTTTTCAATTGTCCAATCGACACTTAAATCATCTCCTTCCTTCTTTCTTGCTCCTTACTCAGTGTTCCTAAAACTATAAAGACAGAACAATATTGTTCTGCCCCTATATTCCTACCCCTCCGCCACAACCGGAAGGGTAGGAAGTTACTTAGTTTCTATTACTCTCAAGCACAAACTTAAGGAACTTAAGGAGTAGTGGCTGTTCCGGTTGAACCAGTAGAACCACCAGCTGCCATATTATCTGCAGTGAAGGAAACGGTCAAACCGTGAGCTGTAGCAAGCTTATCAAGGTTAGTTGTGAAAACTTTACTATCATCACCATCATAGTATACATACATATCGACAGTAACCTGATTAGCAGTGCCAACGCCCTTGAATCCTTCTGTTTTGAGGATGTACTTACCATCAGTTACTTTAATGTTTGTTTTCTTCATGGTCATATCTTTATCGTAAACAATCCAGTTGTTTCCGCAAACAATAAGAACACGCATTGCGCTGGTAAGATCATCTGTAGTGGAAGTTTCAGTCATTTCGATATCACTAACGCGAAGGTTTGCTAATTCTGTGGTTCCTGTTTTCTCACCAATATAGAAAGTTTGCTGAATCGCAAAGCCAGACTGAACTGCTGCGGCTGCTGTACCTGTAGCGGCAGCAGCAACTGCACTTTCACCTGATCCTGAAGCAGTTCCCTGAATATCAAAAAGCGTTCCTGACTTCATGTCAGACTTATCACCAGTAGCTGCAAACGCAGACTGCCATACATAGCCTTTCTCACCAGAACCAGATGTAACTGCTGCAGTAGAAACATCTACCTTTGCAGGATACAGTGCTGTATTGGCACCAGTGTAGGCATCTTCAGTTCCAGAACTTTCTGATGTTAATGTTTTGTCAATTACCATGAATGCGGCATTTGACTGAGCTGCAATGGTGGTAGTTGTCGCCTTAACGGTATTATTGCTCACGAACCAAGCGTAAGTACTTGATCCCAGCGCAATAGCGGCAACCAGTACCATGGCGATTGCAGCTACGAGCTGCTTTTTGAGAGCTTTTACGGTTTTTGTATTTTCCATAATAATCTCCTCCTCTTTAGTTATTAGTTGTTTTATGTTTAATTGTTGTCTGTTGAAACTTTCCGATCAGGTTCTATCCTTTGTCTGCCACACACTGAAATCAAACTCCCACCGGGCCCGGTTGAAAGAGTTCATCTCCACCGTATCCGGTGAGGATTTCATTTCACTGCAGGGCACCCGTAGATATCTCCCCTATTCAGATTGTTTCTATATATAAGCATGATATCCGCAGCGGTTGTGGAGCTGCACATATCATGAATATATCTGCTGCATATGCATATTCTTGCTTTTGACGGTTTTCAACGCTGTAGCTTAACCATTTCTTTGCCGCCGGCACAGACTGTCAGCCTGATTTTCATTTATCAGGCCCATTCTCCGAATTACCGGATCACGAATCTGTATCGTTGGTTCCGCCATCTGTTGCGCCTTCAGTTCCGTCACCTTTCAGTACCGCCGTCTGTCGCGTCTTCAGTTCCATCATCTGTTGCGCCTTCTGTCGCGCTGTCTTTATTCCTTCTACTTTCCCAAGTGACCTCTCCATCGCCATAATAGCTGTTATTCGGAGCGTCATTTCCTGCGGCATTGATCGGCTTGTTGCCTGTAAGTGTATCCTTGATATCTGTGACAAACTTCCACAGAAGACTCGTCTCATCGTCATAGTCTGCGTCGATCCTCATACTGAACTGCACGCTGCCGCCTATGATCGAGTCTACACACTCGGGGTCATCGCCCTCCATCCATATCACTATCGTGTACTTATCTACATTCCCAACGAGGAAATTGTCCTCACTGTAGGAGCACACAGTCTCGTCAGACTCGAAATTCTCGCAGCCGTCCTCGGGCATGCCATCTGTCGCGGGTGCTGCATATACCACCCTTTTGCCATTGCGCCACACTGCGACCCTGACTGCTTTCTCTGCACCCTTTGCACAGGAATCTATGTTGACTTTTGCCACATATCCCAGGTCTTCCTTGCCGGCATTCCTTATGTAATATGTATACGCCATATAGTTCTTGCCGTTGTGGCTTCCCTCAAGCTCATCCACATCATCCGGAATATCATCTATGGATATATTGGTTGCATCAACCACGGCGTCCGCTGTCAGCCTCGCCGTAGCATCGTCAAATGTTCCCGTATCAGCTATGCTTATTCCCTTGCGGTACAGTTCAAGTCTGTTCAGGTTGATGGTGAAGTTGCCCATCTTTTCCTGCATGAATGCTACTATGAAGAGAACACACACAACCAAAAGAAGTCCGAGCAGAATGAGTCTCCATCTGTCCATTCGCAGCAGTGCCGCGCCTATACGTCTTCTGCGTCTGTGGGGTACGTACATGCTGACTATCTTCTCCGGATCCACGTCACCACCGGTCTGGCTCATGAGCTCCTCAAGCTCCCGGATACGGAGGATCTGCTCTCTCTCAGCTTTTCTGGAAAGTCTTCTCTCCCTGCGGCTCATACGGGGCTTTTTCCCCTCACGGGTGCCCATGCCTTCTGTTCCGGGCTGTCCATCAGAGACTTCCCCGGAATTCTCTGATGCCAAAGCATCTGCAGCCGCAGTCTCATCTTCGGAAGCCACATCGGCATAAGTGGCATCACTATTTACTTTATCAACATCAACAGGCTTTGGATCCTGCTCATCTACTGCAGGGATTCCCGCCATCTTGTCTTTATCTTTATCCATCCTGTCACCAGTCAGTCACAAGCCTTTACAGCTTGTACCTTTTCTTCAAGTATGATACGTAATTCTGCATCTGTCCGCG
>JAQYAS010000055.1 GCA_029338615.1 Clostridiales bacterium | reverse complement strand
TCTGTTGGCGGTAAAAGGCGGACTCACAAGTTTTCAGGCGGTCATCATAAGTCTGACGAATGTAACCAGTGCAGGACAGTTTGCGGGACTTAAGATAATTCTTGCAGGGGGAACATTGGTTGAGATGATACTCACCCAGTTCATAATCAATCTGAGATATTCTCTCATGAGCCTGTCACTTTCACAGAAGCTTGGGGAGGCAGTTGGAATCAAGGAGAGACTCGTAATAGCATTTGCAAATACTGACGAGATATTTGCGGTTGCCATGGGACATGTGAAGGAATTGACATTTGGCTATATGATCGGCCTTCAGTTGCTGCCGATAGTTGGCTGGACAGGCGGAACCCTGTTTGGTGCGATTGCCTCAGGACTTCTTCCAAAGTCAATCAGCAGCGCACTCAGTCTGGCACTCTACGGAATGTTCGTCGCCATAGTCATGCCGGTTGCCAGGAAGTCCAGACCGGTTGCCATAGTGGCACTTGTGGCTGCTGCCATATCATGTGTGCTTTATTACGTTCCGATATTCAAGTTCATATCGACTGGAATTGCCATAATCATAAGCACGGTGGCAGCCTCTGTGATAGGAGCTATATTCTTCCCTGTGGGAGCTGCTGAGAAAGAGGAGGTGCAGTGATGAATATATACATATATATAATAACCATGGCGGTCGTCACCTACCTCATAAGAATGGTGCCGCTGGTGGCGTTCCGCAAGAAGATAGAGAATAGATTTGTCAATTCATTTCTATATTATGTGCCGTATTCATGTCTCACGGCGCTGACACTTCCGTCCATTTTATACAGTACGGAGAGTATCATAAGCGCTGTGTGCGGATTTGCGGTTGCACTCATACTGGGAATAAAGCAGAAGGGACTTATAGTTGTCGCTGCTGCGGCATGTATGACCGTGTTCGTGGTGGAGTGGATATTGAAGCTGATGTAGAAGGAGGTAGGCAGGGATACCTGCGGGTAATATATGAGATTTCCGAAATTTATAAAAAGGGGCGATACGATAGGTTTCGTTGCGCCATCATTTGGCTGTGATACAGAGCCGTATAAGACTGCATTTGGCAGAGCGCAGGAGAACTTCAGGAATATGGGATTCGGTATACAGATCGGGCCAAATTGTTATACAGGTGAAGGTATAGGAATCAGCAATAAGCCTGAGCTGTGCGGGCAGGAGATAAATGACTATTACACATCGGAGAAGAACGATGCACTCATATCCTGCGGCGGCGGAGAGCTCATGTGCGAGATACTTAACTATGTTGATTTTGACAGACTGAGGGCAGCAGATCCGAAGTGGTTTATGGGATATTCGGACAACACAAATCTCACATTCCTGCTCACGACACTGTGCGATACGGCGTCCATATATGGTCCGTGTGCGGCGGCATTTGGACAAGAGCCGTGGCACCGATCAATTGCGGATGCTATGGCGGTCCTTCAGGGACAGAAACTGTCATTTGCCGGATACGACGGATGGGAGAAGGAGTCCCTCAGGGATGAGGAGCATCCATTCCTGCCGTACAACATCACGGAGCCGAGGGTGATAAAGGGCTATCCAGAGAAATTTCAGGTGAGCGGGCGAATGATAGGTGGCTGCATGGATTGTCTGGTGAACCTTATAGGAACAAAGTTTGACCATGTTGGCGAATTCCTTGAGAGATATAAGGATGATGGATTTATCTGGTTCCTCGAGTCCTGTGATCTGAACGTCATGTCCATAAGACGAGCCATGTGGCAGATGGATGGTGGCGGATGGTTCAGATACTGTAAGGGCTTTATGATCGGCAGACCGCTGCAGTTCGGACAGGATATGATGGGCCTTGACCAGTATCAGGCTGTGCTGGGGATCATAGGAAAATACAATGTACCTGTTGTGATGGATGTGGATCTCGGACATCTGTCACCGATGATGCCTGTGGTATGCGGCAGCATGGGAACTCTTATGGTGGACGGCCAGGACATGAGTCTTTCCATGGAGATGAGGTAGAGAGAAGTCTGTTGGCTGTTTGATTGGCTGAAAAAGGCTGAAAATGGTTGAAAAAATAAAGGCAAAAAAAATAAAAAATACTATTGTGAAAAAAAATATATCGTGCTACACTAGGTGGCAGATATGACAAAGGCATAGACGGAAAGAGTAGTGTGATGGAGGCATCCAGAGAGAGCTGCATATGTGGATCAGATATTAATCCTGAACATATGGTGGGAGCAGCTTATGATATATCACATGAAGACCACTCCCGAGCCGTGCGCGATATAAGCGTCACCGCGTAGCTGCGTTAAAGGCATAATTGAGTTAAAAGTTAAGGTGGAAACGTGCATACGCACCCTTAGATAGATTATATCTAGGGGTGCTTTTTTGTTGTTACATGCAATTTATTTTCACTTTATAAGAAGTAAGAAGGAGAACTGACATGGTTAATTTCAAAGAAGACGAACAGCTTAAGACACTGAATCATTCCTGTGCACATCTTATGGCACAGGCTATCAAGCATCTGTACCCACAGGCAAAGTTCTGGGTAGGACCGGTAGTTGCAGAAGGATTCTACTACGATGTAGATCTCGGCGATGACGTTATCAGAGGCGAGGAAGATCTCGCAGCCATCGAGAAAGAGATGAAGAAGGTTGCCAAGAGCGGCAAGAAGATCATCCGCAAGGAGATATCCAAGGAAGAAGCTCTTGAGATGTTCAAGGATGACGAGTACAAGCTCGATCTTATAAATGGACTTGAGGATGGAACGATCACATGCTATGAGCAGGGTGATTTCACAGACCTCTGCCGTGGACCTCACGTAGACAATGTAAAGCTTTGCCGTAACTTCAAGCTCATCAGACATTCAGGAGCTTACTGGAAGGGCGACAGCAAGAACAAGGTTCTCCAGAGAATATATGGTGTGTGCTTCCCTACAAAGGAGGAGCTTGAGGAGCATCTTAAGTTACTTGAGGAGGCAAAGGAGAGAGACCACAGAAAGATCGGCAAGGACATGCAGCTCTTCATGGTCGATGACCTTGTAGGACGTGGACTTCCAATGTTCCTTCCAAAGGGATATACAGTATGGCAGGAGCTTGAGAACTACATCAAGCGCAAGGAGAGAAAGCTTGGCTATCTCCACGTTATGACACCTTGTGTAGGTACAGTAAACCTCTACAAGACATCAGGTCACTGGGATCACTACAAGGACAACATGTTCCCGGCAATGGAGATGGAGGGAGAGTCATTTGTACTTCGTCCAATGAACTGCCCGCATCACATGATGATATATGCAAACAAGATGCACTCATATAAGGATCTTCCTATCAGGATCGCTGAGATCGCACACGACTTCAGATTTGAGGCAAGTGGTACACTCAAGGGCATTGAGAGAGGAAGACACTTCTGTCAGAACGATTCACATATATTTGTGACACCAGACCAGATCGAGGAAGAGTTTGCAGGAGTTGTTAAGCTCATATTTGACACATACAAGGATTTCGGAATCACAGATTACAGATGCGTACTGTCACTCCGTGACCCAGAGGACAAGGTAAAGTATCACGATGACGATGAGATGTGGAACAAAGCAGAGAATGCACTTAGAAAAGTTCTTGATGATATAGGAATCGATTACACAGAGGAGATCGGTGAGGCTGCATTCTACGGACCAAAGCTTGATGTAAATGTTAAGCCGGCCGTAGGAAATGAGTATACACTCTCGACATGTCAGCTCGACTTCTGTCTGCCAGCCAAGTTCGATCTGAAGTATATCGACAAGGACGGCGAGAAGAAGACACCTGTAGTTCTCCACAGAGCTATCCTTGGATCTCTCGACAGATTTATGGCTTATATCCTTGAGGAGACAAAGGGCAATCTGCCAACATGGCTTGCACCTGTACAGGTAAGAGTTATGCCTGTAAAGACAGACAACGAGGATCTTATGGCTTATGCTCACAAGGTTGTTGATGCCCTTGACGCCATCGACGTTCGTGTAGAGCTTGATGACAGAGCAGAGAAGCTTGGTTATCGTATGCGTGAGGGTCAGGTTCAGAAGGTTCCATACCTTCTCGTAATCGGATTCAACGAGGCTGAGAACGGAACAGTATCATACAGACTCCACGGTGAGGCTGACACAACAGTTCTTCCACTTGACGAGTTCGTACAGAAGATCGACACAGAGATCAAGACAATGGCTCACAAGTAAGAGTGAATGTGAATAAATACAAAGGAGTTCTGCAATATATGTTATTGCAGGACTCTTATTTTTGCTATCGCCAATGTTTGGAGGCTATGTTATACTAATTACATTAGACTTCAGGAGGTATGTATATGGGCAGTTATTTGAATCCGGGAAATGATCTGTTTAAAATGGCAAGGCAGTCACAGATTTTTATAGATAAAAGTGGATTGATAGATGTAACCAATAAGAGCCTTGGAACTTTACAACGCTATATGTGTGTAAGTCGTCCAAGAAGATTTGGTAAGTCGATGGCTGCTGATATGCTTGCGGCATATTATGGAAGATGTGCGGATTCTATGCATTTGTTTCACAATCTTAAGATAGAGGGCAGCGATACATTTGAAAAGCATCTCAATCAGTATGACGTTATAAAAGTAGATATGCAGGAATTTCTCAGTGCGACTGATAATGTTGCAGATATGCTTAAACTGATACAGGACAGACTTATCAGAGAATTGATGAGCGCGTATCCGGAATATGTATGCACGGACAATCTGGTATTTGCCATGAAAGATATATACTCGGCAACTAAACATCCGTTTGTTATACTTATAGATGAATGGGATTGCCTTTTTAGAGAATACGAGCAGGATAAGGATGCACAGAAGAAATATCTGGATTTTTTGAGGTCGTGGCTAAAGGACAAGGATTATGTTGCTCTGGCATACATGACTGGAATTTTGCCGATAAAAAAATATGGTTCACATTCCGCTCTTAATATGTTTATGGAATATTCAATGACTGATCCGGGAAATCTGGCAGAATATTTTGGATTTACTGAGACAGAGGTAAGGAAGTTGTGCGAACAGTATAATATGGAGTTTGATGAGGCAAAGGACTGGTACAATGGATATCATCTGGTGTCGCACACTGCTTCAGGAGATTTGAAATTCTCCATGTATAGTCCAAAGTCAGTTGTTGAGGCTATGTTGCGTCATAGATTTGGCACATACTGGAATCAGACTGAGACATATGAGGCTTTGAAGATATATATCCAGATGAATATGGATGGACTTAAGGATGCGGTGGTAAAGATGCTGGCGGGTGAGAGTGTCCATGTCAACACCGGAACGTTCAGCAATGATATGACTACATTTGCATCAAAGGATGATGTTCTTACGCTTCTTGTACATTTGGGGTATCTCACATATAACAGTGATGGTGAAACTGTTGCGATTCCAAACAAAGAGGTCTCTAAGGAGTATGTAAATGCTATAAGCACGATGCAATGGAATGACGTTACACGTGCAGTTGATGGCTCAAGAAAACTTCTGGAATCACTGTGGAACATGGATGCCCAGGCGGTTGCTGAAGGTATAGAATCAGCACATCAGGAGATACCGTCAATTGAATACAATGATGAGAATTCACTCAGTTGTACGGTAAACCTGGCATTTTATTTCGCGAGAGAGTATTACAAAATAGTTCGAGAACTTCCTGCTGGGAGAGGATTTGCTGATATTTGTTTTATTCCTAAGACCAGACATCTGGATAAGCCGGCAATCGTAGTTGAGCTAAAATGGGATAAGGATGTTCAGGCTGCTATAGATCAGATCAGGGAAAGAAAATATGTGGATGCATTAAAAGACTATAAAGGCAATTTGCTTCTTGTTGGGATAAATTACGACAAAAAGACCAGAAAACATGAGTGTAAGATAGAAAAGTTCGAAAAATAAGTAAGCGATAGCGTAATTGGATATTACATAATAGAGGAGACTGACGGCATAGTTGGTCTCCTAATTTTTTATTTATTCCTACAATGTTAATTTACGTTGCTTGTACATTAAATGGTTTATCTGTTCCGGATGCGGATAACGAAGAAAACGATAGAGAGGTGTGGGAGACTCTGATAAATGCGGCGGCATACGACTTTCCGAATGTCCGGCAGCTCAAGGTGGATATACGGACTATACTTGATTCAGACATGGAAGATGCCCAGATCGTTAGGAATTATAGCCGAGAATTTCTGTGACAGCCTAAGCTCACGCAGACTGTCACAATGTAAACTGGTCTAAATGCAATAGTTATCTGCCGCCTCAGGTCTTTCTGCCACAAGGTCAGCGATGGTGGTGGTGTCTACCACGTCCCGAATCGCTTTGTCCAGTCTGCGCCAGAGACCTATGGTGGAGCATCTTGCCTCGCGGTCGCACTGGAATTCATCTGCATCAAGGCATGCAACAGGAGATATGCCGCCCTCAGTGAGCCTTAAAACCATTCCAACTGTTATGTCTTCAGGGGCTTTTCGGAGAAGATAACCTCCCTGTGGCCCTCTGGTGCTCTTCACCAGCCCGCCAGAGTTTAGCACAGAAGTGATCTGCTCAAGGTATTTCTCGGATATTTCCTCCTGTGCGGCAACATCCTTGATGCTCACGGGCTTGCCGTCTGTCCTGGCTGCTATATTTATAAGAAAACGCAGAGCGTAACGCCCTTTTGTGGATACTTTCATAATATAAACCTCCCAAATGCCTGTATTTACTGATGATTTCACATCATTTACACGTCTATTATAACATCTGAAAAAAAACAATCAAGATAATTCATAAAAAACCTATTGACAAAGTGGGAATTAGGCTGTAATATACAGCTATGCTTAATTCATAGTTTCCAAGTAGGAATTATGTGAAAAGTAAAAATAATCACAGACAAGATACGATCAAGTCAAAGTTCAAAGACGAAAATCGAGAAAGAGGTGTTGATATGCTGGGAAGGACATTTAAACCGCAGTACCTTAACGAAGACAGACGAATGTGTTGCATAGAAGTTATGCGTTTCATAGAAGTCATATGTTGCTGCTGTTAAAGCGAGCACAGAACAAATAATCATGACACAGATATAAATAACAGATCATACATAATAGACAGAAGATAATAAAGAAGAGTATAATGCCACATGAGCTCATATACATGACAAGATGAATGGGCAGGTGCGCATGATAGATAAAATATTTGAATTTAAGGAGAATAAGATCATGGCAAAGAAGACAAGAGCAGAGAGAAATTTAAAGTTTGAGACATTACAGTTACACGTAGGACAGGAGACAGCAGACCCGGTTACAGATGCAAGAGCGGTACCAATCTACCAGACATCATCATTCGTATTCCACAACTCACAGCATGCAGCTGACAGATTTGCACTCAAAGATGCCGGCAACATCTACGGAAGACTTACAAACCCAACAGAGGATGTATTTGAGAGAAGAATCGCAGCCCTCGAGGGTGGCGTTGCAGCACTGGCAGTTGGCTCAGGCGCAGCAGCAGTTACATATACAATTCAGAACCTTGCACTTGCAGGAGACCACATCGTAGCAGCAAAGAATATCTACGGCGGAACATACAATCTTCTTGCACATACACTCAAGGATTACAATGTAGATACAACATTCGTTGATCCACTTGATCCACAGGCATTTGAGGATGCTATCCAGGAGAACACAAAGGCCCTCTACATTGAGGTTCTTGGAAATCCTAACTCAGAGGTTTCAGATATCGAGACAATAGCAAAGATCGCTCACGCACACAAGATTCCGCTTGTGATAGACAGCACATTTGCAACACCATACCTTGTAAGACCTATCGAGTACGGTGCGGACATTGTAGTTCACTCAGCGACAAAGTTCATTGGTGGACACGGAACAACTATTGGTGGTGTCATCATCGACAGCGGTAACTTCGACTGGAAGGCATCAGGCAAGTTCCCACAGCTCACTGAGCCAAATGAGAGCTACCACGGCGTAAGCTTTGTAGACGCAGCAGGTCCTGCAGCATTTGTCACAAGGATCAGAGCTATCCTTCTCCGTGACACAGGTGCTACGATCTCACCAATACACTCATGGATATTCCTTCAGGGACTTGAGACACTGTCACTCCGTGTTGAGAGACATGTATCAAATGCACTCAAGGTAGTTGAGTACCTGAACAACCATCCACTTGTTGAGAAGGTAAATCACCCTTCAGTATCCACAGATCCTGAGCAGCAGAGACTGTACAAGAAGTACTTCCCTAACGGCGGTGGTTCGATCTTCACATTTGAGATCAAGGGCGATGCAGAGACAGCCAAGAAGTTCATTGACAACCTGGAGATATTCTCACTTCTTGCAAATGTCGCTGATGTTAAGTCACTGGCTATCCACCCGGCATCAACAACTCACTCAGAGCTGAACGAGGCTGAGCTTATCGACCAGGGAATCAAGCAGAACACAATCAGACTTTCAATCGGTACTGAGAACATAGACGATATCATCGAGGATCTTGACGAGGCATTCAAGGCAATTCAGGAGTAATATATTTGCGGTGCGGCTTGCGACAGATATACTTGGTTTTCGCACCGCAAATCATATATTAAAATTTTGCAGTTAGAAAGAGAGGGTTTATACAATGAGCAATATTTATAAGAGCGCAGCAGAGCTTATAGGCAAGACTCCACTTCTGGAGCTTTCAAACATAGAGAAGAAGAACGATCTCAAGGCAAATATCCTTGCGAAGCTGGAGTACTTTAACCCAGCAGGAAGCGTTAAGGACAGAATCGCATTCCAGATGATCGAGGATGCGGAGAAGGACGGCACACTTAAGCCGGGCGCAACCATCATCGAACCTACATCAGGCAACACAGGTATCGGTCTTGCATCCATAGCAACAGCAAAGGGTTACAAGGCGATCATCGTTATGCCTGAGACCATGAGCGTTGAGAGACGTAACATCATCAAGGCATACGGTGCTGAGATAGTTCTCACAGACGGAACAAAGGGAATGAAGGGAGCCATTGCAAAGGCTGATGAGCTTTCAAAGGAGATCCCTGGCAGCTTTGTAGCTGGCCAGTTCGTAAATCCATCCAATCCAAAGGCACACAGACTCACAACTGGTCCTGAGATCTGGGAGGACACAGACGGCAAGGTAGATGTATTTGTAGCCGGTATCGGAACAGGTGGAACTATCACAGGCGTTGGCGAGTATCTGAAGGAGAAGAATCCTGACGTAAAGGTTATCGCAGTTGAGCCTGCCACATCACCGGTCCTCTCAAAAGGTGTTTCAGGAGCACACAAGATACAGGGAATCGGTGCAGGATTTGTTCCTGACACACTTAACACAAAGGTATATGACGAGATCATCGCTGTTGAGAATGATGACGCATTTGCAGCAGCAAAGGAGATCGCGTCAGCAGAGGGAATCCTCGTAGGAATCTCATCAGGTGCAGCTTACTTTGCAGCAAAGCAGATCGCAGAGCGCCCTGAGTATGCAGGCAAGAACATCGTAGTTCTCCTTCCAGACAGCGGAGACAGATATTACTCAACTCCGTTATTCGGCTAAATGGATATAAAGTAATTGCAGTGATATAGAATTTATATGGAAAAGCCACCACATCGTGATATGATGTGGTGGCTTTTTTTGAAAGTACCCTTAATTAGCTGCATAAATAGTATACAATTGGATAACCTTAAAACTGATAGAACTTTGTCCGACTCTCAGTATCAGTTCGGTAGAGGGAGCACTCAGAAAACTCGTAAAAGAGGGCGATATAAGCAGAGGCGGTACAGGCAAGTCTACCTATTATGTCAGAATGAAATAACATATGTCAGAAGATGACGGATCGGATTTTCTTGTAATATCGGGAATTTTTTGAAAAAAATATCAACAGAATGTATAAATCTGGAAATATAACATTATTTACGTTATTCACAGTGTGACAAAACATGTCAGAAATAAAAAATGTGAATAATGATACATGGTGTATAAAATGGGCGTTTCAGGTATATTGACGTGACAAATGCTCTGTGGTATATTCCGTTTATCAGATATGCATATCTTGTGCATGGCTTACATGCACTATCTATTTTTCTTTGCAGCGAGTCGCTGCAGTTACACAGAGAAGAAGTTTGACAATTAAAAAGGAGAATGGCATGAGTAAAAAGAGTATGGTTACCAGATTTACTGCTGCTGCCATAGGTGCTGTGCTTGCGGTGGGCTGCGTGGACTCTGTTATGATGACAGGTACGGCATGGGCTGCAGAAAACAATGGCAGGTTTCAGCTTGAGGAAAATATGGAGTATCACACATACATAGAAAGTGGAATGTCCATAAATGATGTGCATGTGCACATGATAAAAAGCGGCAGAAGTAATTCTTTTGACAACTGTTTTGAGAATGACACAAAGTATAATTCCAGATGGATGAATTCAGAAGATTTTACTGTCAATGTACCAGTGGATGACGTAGAGGTGTATGGAGAAAAAGTCCGGATCAGTTTTGACAGAACAAACACGAAGTACATAGAGATAACTGAGGATACTACAAAGGATATTATATTTAGCAAACATTATGATCTGGTTGATGGAAATGATAAGTACGCAGAGACTACAGGGGGTATAACTCTGGATGCTGATTTTGGCAGGGACAAAGTGAAAAAATACACTGTTAAAGTTCAGACAGTTTCAAAGTACACACCAAAGGCTCATAAACTGGTGTACGATGTGCCAACAACATGGAGTTTTAATCTCAATGTAAACAAAAGTGCAGGAAGGCTGTATATCAGGCCTGTTACCATGGAAGGAGATTATGATTCGGTGTCTCAGTATGATTCACTTACAAACTCAGTTGTATACAAACCGTTTGTGAGTTCTTATTCAGAATCTGCACCTGCGCTTTCCTGCGTTGTGTTGTCGGACAGCCCTATATACAGGGTAACACTTGACGGACAGGAGATAAAGAATCTCAGACCTACAATATATCCGGACTGCATGGTAGTGAATAAGTCAAAGGATTATTACAGAGAAACAGATGCGGAATCTTATTATCACACCATATCGAAGATATATCTGGATCTGGGAAAGACTCCGTGGACACATCACAGTGTTTCTGTCACAGATATAAATGGTTTGTCAAAAACAGTAGAATTTGATGGGGGCGCTAGGGAGAGACGGGCACTGAAGATAACATCTAACCTTGATCCTGACAGCAGCATCAGTTATGGATGGAGATATAAGAAATATGAAGCCGGTGAACTTAAGCGTTTGTATCAGGATATATACGAAGCCAATAAGGACAACTCGGGATATCTGCCGGTGGCATATCAGGACAATTTTGACACACAGGAAAATTGTGCATTTATATATGATCCGGTATATGGCGTTGATTTCAGTTCTCTGCATATGGATGACTATCTATACAGAAGCTCAAAAGATGAAGAGTATATGTTCTACGGATGGTATGATGAGGCAGATACAGAGTTTGCAAATCGACTTGAGAATCCGGTACCTGCAACCACTGATCCTGTAGAACTTATGTCGGGGGAAACAGTTCGATTAGTTGCAAGGTATGTTACAAAGACGGAGTATGAGAAACTGAAGCAATCAGATAAAGGAACATCTGGCAATCCTTCAATTGCACCTCCATCAGACGACAAACCGGCGGATGATAAGCCGGCGGATGACAAGCCAGTGACAGACAAGCCAACGGATGACAAACCGGCGGATGATAAGCCAGCGACAGATACACCCACTGTGGACAAGCCATCAGACAGGGATCCCATAATATCGCCGGAACCGGCTGTTAACAATGTGAAGAAAATAAATATCACATTTGCTGCTAACGGAGGAAAAATATCCGGTAAATCAAAGCTTACAAAGACATACAGAGCCGGGGTAAAATATAGCGGCTTGCCGGTGCCACAGAGAAAAGGATATACCTTTGCTGGATGGTTTACACAGAAAAGTGGAGGCACAAGGGTCAGCCAGGTGTGCAGAAAGAGCAATGCGACAGTATATGCACACTGGAACAGGATAATTACACCGGGAAAAGTGACCATTGCAGAAATAAAACTGTCAAAGAACAAACAGTCTGCGGTGATAAAGTATAAGAAGTGCAGGAATGCAACCGGATATGAGATACAGTATTGTTCAAACAATGGCTTCAGTAAAGCGGTGACATTGAAGTGTGGAGTTAAGACTTTATCGAAGAGGATTGGAACTCTGAAGAAAAAACAGTATTATGTGAGAGTCAGAGCTGTCCGAAGATCACAGGGAAAAGTTACCTATGGTAAATGGAGCAAAACATGTAAAATAAACAGATAGACAAAAAATCAAATAAGTTCTTCCTTTCCAGAAAATTTGTAATTTAAAAGGAGTATATGATCAGCATGCCGTAGTTTGGTCATATGCTCTTTTTTTACTTGTTTTTTTTCCTTGTGATTGGTACTCTATTGTACGAAACACTTATAAAAATACAGAATACATAGAAGCAGGAATGTGATTATGAAAAAATTATCGGATAGACAGAAGACTCTTATAAAGTGGCTGTGTGTGCTTGTGCTGGTCGGCCTTATAATATATGTGTTCAGAGATATGGCTGGACCGATAACAAAGCAGTTATTGAAAACCAGTCCAAAGATCATAGCCATGGTTATACTTGCCTCGGTATTATACAGCGTTATAGAGAGTGCAATAACTTATGTGATTATGGGAGAAACCGAAAACAACATGACATTTATGGATGCAAATATTATGACATATTTTGTGTCATTTTACAGAGTGTCTACACTGGGAAGTGGAACTATAGTTGCATCAACGCTTTTTCTGAAGCAGTGTGGTGTGAAAAGTTCAGAGGGGCTTGGCCTTTATTCGCTGGACTATGCCATACATAAGCTGACAATCTGCATCATGGCGGTGGTATTATTCCTGGCTAACAGATCTTATATGATGAAAGTGTTTGGCAGCTATAGCTCATATGTTGTGCTTGGAGTTGTGGCAACTGTGCTTATCACCACAGCAATAGTGCTTTTTGCCTGCTGGCCGGCATTCCACAGGTTCCTGATATGGCTTCTTGGAAAAGTTAACCTGCTGTTCAAAGGTAAATTTGACAGACAGCTGGGGAGCCTTTCGGAGCAGTGTGTTGTGATGGAGAGTGCAACGAAGCTTGTTCTGAAAAAGCCGGCAATCATAATCAAAGTAATGTTACTTGATATATGTAAATTTTCGTGTTGGTTTGCAATCCCGTATATAGTATGCCGTGGGGAATGTGACATTAACATTGTCACCTCTATAGGAATTACGGCCATGAGTGTCATGCTTGCGGCGGTTATTCCTATGCCTGGTGGTATAGGATCAAGCGAATTGGTAATGACAGCGATATATTCAGGAATCATGGGGACAGCAGAAGCCGGAGCTATGGCGCTCCTTTACAGGTTTGCAACATTCATGTTTCCATTCATAATTGGTGTGTTCGCTGCCGTATTTTTTAAGAAGTTCAAGAAATACAAGGCGGTACAGAATGACGAAAATAGACATATAGATGATATGGAAGGAAATACAGTCAGATGAAAAATATAGTAGTGGGCATACTGGCTCACGTTGATTCCGGCAAAACAACGTTGTCTGAGGCGATGCTGTATCAGACAGGAAAAATCAGAAAGCTTGGACGAGTGGATCATCAGGATACATATCTGGATACGGACAGTCAGGAAAAGGATAGAGGAATAACTATATTTTCAAAGCAGGCTGAACTTGTATATGACGACCTGCATATAGCTCTTCTTGACACTCCGGGACATGTGGACTTTGGAACGGAGATGGAGAGAACTTTGCAGGTTCTGGATTATGCGATACTTGTGATCAATGGTATGGATGGAGTACAGAGCCATACAGAAACCCTGTGGAGATTGCTGGAGAAATACAATATACCTGTATTTATATTTGTCAACAAAATGGATATGACAGGATATGACAGGGATTCACTCATGGACAATATCAGACAGAGGCTTGGCGATGGCTGCGTAGATCTTGCCGGGGAGAATTCTGATGAGCATATAGCCATGTGTGATGAGGATATGTTGGAGAAATTCCTTGAAACAGGAGAGAATACAGAGTCAGATGTTGTTGGCGCTATAGCTGCGAGAAAATTATTTCCGTGCTATTTTGGCTCAGCTCTCCGTGACGATGGAGTCGATGATCTGCTTCGAGGGATGAACAGATATATTATTGAACCGAAACGGATGGATGGTTTTGGCGCGAGGGTGTTCAAGATAGGACGTGACGACAAGGGGGAGCGCCTCACGTATATTAAGATAACCGGAGGTTCTCTGAGGCTTAAGGATATTTTATTGCTTAAGGATAGCAAGGGGAATGAGAGTCAGGAAAAGATCAATCAGATCAGAGTATATTCCGGAGCCAGATATGATATGGTGGATGAAGTGTCAGCTGGCCGCGTATGCGCAATCCCGGGGCTTGTAAATACTTATGGCAGGCAGGGAATAGGAGTGTGTCCGGATGGCGAACTTCCAAGCCTGGAGCCGGTTCTGAGTTACAAAGTTATGTATCCTACGGATGTGGATGCCGTGACCATGGTGTCGAAACTAAGACAGTTGGAAGAAGAGGATCCACAGCTTCAGGTTCAGTGGAATGAGGCAGCAGGTGAGATATATATCAAGGTCATGGGACAGGTGCAGCTGGAGGTCGTGGCGCAGCTGGTCAGAGACAGATTTGGCATTGCCATCACGTACGGTCAGGGCAGGATATCATATAAGGAGACGATTGTAGCTCCGGTCATGGGAGTGGGACACTTTGAACCGCTCAGACACTATGCTGAAGTACATTTGCTGCTTGAACCTATGGAGAACGGCAGTGGTATGTGCTTTGACAGCATTTGTAGCGAGGATGTTCTGGACAAGAACTGGCAGAGATTGATCTTGACTCATCTACAGGAAAGGGAATTCAGAGGGGTGCTGACGGGATCCCCGATCACGGATATGAAGATAACTATCACCGCAGGCAGGGCACATCAGAAGCACACTGAGGGCGGTGATTTCAGGCAGGCGACATACAGGGCTGTGAGACAGGGCCTTATGATGGCGGAAAGTGTCTTACTTGAGCCGGTGTATGCGTTTAAAATAGAGGTACCGCAGGAGTATGCGGGCAGAGTGCTTGCTGACATAGTGAAGATGAGCGGCAGCATGGACGGACAGGAGATATCCGGTGAGGCAACGATTATCACTGGACATGCCCCGGTATATACTATGAGAGAGTATTATAGTGAGCTCACGGCATTTTCCAGAGGTACAGGCAGGCTTCAGGTGGATATAGACGGCTATCAGCCATGCCACAACACCGAAGAGGTTCTGGCTGAGAGACATTATGATCCTGAGCTTGACAGGTTTAATCCATCATCATCGGTATTCTGCGCTCACGGTGCAGGTTATCTGGTTGACTGGTACGATGTATATGAGAACATGCATGTGAAGGAGGATCCGGGATTTGAGATCTCAGGTCAGCTGGGTTATACAGAGGATGGCGATGTTACGGATATTCCGGTGAACAGACCGGGAAAGAGCGTGTCGGATATGTCCATCACGGACGAGGAACTCAGCGAGATATTTGCAAGGACATTTGGCGGAGATTACAAGGATAAGGATGTGGCACTGAACGGAAGATTCAGGAGAACTACATCAGAATATAAGGTAAATGGACAGTATAATAAGAGTCAGTCCAGAGACAGACAGCCAGGGAATGGGCCTCTTGTGGGCAGCAGACCAGCCGACAGGGGAATAGCAACACCCGGAGCATTCAAGCGCAGAAAGAGTGGCGAGGACTACGTCATAGTGGATGGCTACAACGTCATATTTGCGTGGGATACACTTCGGGAATTGTCGGAGCACAATATAGACTCCGCGAGAGGTAAGCTCATGGATATCCTGTCGAACTATCAGGGATATATGAACTGTCATCTGATAGTGGTATTTGACGGCTACAAGGTGAAGGATAATAAGGGGGAGAGATTCCCATATGACGATATAGAGGTAGTGTACACAAAAGAAGGCGAGACCGCCGATGCGCACATAGAAAAGCTCACACATGAGCTTGCGAGAAAGCACAAGGTCACTGTGGTCACATCGGACGGACTGGAGCAGATAGTCACCATGGGACAGGGCGCGATCCGCATGTCCTCAAGAGACTTCAAGGCAGAGGTTGAGAGGGTGAACGAACACCTGAGAGAGAATTATTTGAAAAATGACTAGGGCCGAGCGTCCGTAAATCAGAAGGAGGGGTAATTTGGCAGATTATATAATGGCGCTGGATCAGGGAACGACCAGCTCAAGGGCGATAATATTTGATAAGGAAGGCAGGATATGCTCAGTGAAACAGAAGGAGTTCACCCAGCATTTCCCGAATAACGGATGGGTGGAGCATGACCCTATGGAGATATGGGCAACCCAGATGTCGGTGATGATGGAGGCGAGGGAGACCATGGGAATCCGCACCGAGGACATAGCCGCCATAGGAATCACCAACCAGAGAGAGACAACCATAGTGTGGGATCGAAAGACCGGCAATCCGGTGTATCACGCCATAGTGTGGCAGTGCAGGAGAACTGCGGACAGGATAGAGCAGCTTAAGGCTGAAGGATATGACAAGGTGATAAGGGAGAAAACGGGACTGATAGTTGATCCGTATTTCTCTGCAACGAAGATAGAGTGGATACTTGACAATGTGCCGGGAGCCAGGGAACGCGCAGAGGCGGGGGAGCTGATGTTCGGAACAGTTGACACATGGCTTATATACAAGCTCACAGGCGGAAGGGTTCACGCAACGGACTACACAAACGCATCGCGTACCATGCTTTTCAACATTCACACACTGGAGTGGGACAGGGAATTGCTTGCAAAGTTCAACATCCCGGAGAGCATGCTTCCGGCAGTGAGAAATTCCAGTGAGATATACGGATACACGGACAGAGAGATATTTGGCGGTGAGGTGCCTATAGCGGGAGTTGCCGGAGATCAGCAGGCTGCGCTGTTCGGTCAGTGCTGCTTTGAGGCAGGAGATGTGAAGAACACTTACGGAACGGGTTGTTTCCTCCTCATGAACACAGGCGATAAGGCAGTTGACTCACAGCAGGGACTTCTCACCACCATAGCCATAGGACTTGACGGAAAAGTCAGCTATGCGCTTGAGGGAAGTGTGTTCGTGGCTGGAGCAGCCATCAAGTGGCTCAGGGATGAGATGAAGCTCATAGACAGTGCGGCGGATACTGAGCGTATTGCTCTGTCTGTGCCGGACAGTAATGGTGTATATGTTGTACCTGCATTTACGGGACTTGGCGCTCCTTACTGGGATGCGTACGCCAGAGGGGCAGTGTTCGGCCTTACAAGGGGAACAAATAAGGCGCACTTTGTCAGGGCGACAGTCGAATCGCTGGCATATGAGACATCGGATGTTCTTGCGGCTATGGAGATGGATGCAGGACTTTCTATCACAAGCCTTCGAGTGGACGGCGGCGCCAGCGCCAACAATTTCCTGATGCAGTTCCAGGCAGATATAGAGAATGCAGAGATTGTGCGGCCTGTGATCACGGAGACAACAGCTCTGGGAGCTGCATATCTGGCTGGACTTGCGGTTGGCTACTATGACAGTCTGGATGAGATCAAGGGTTACTGGAAGGCCGACAGAAGATTTGAGCCGGGGATAACCGAGGATAAGAGGGAGACGCTCCTTGCAGGCTGGAAGGATGCTGTGGAGAGAACGAGAGTGACAAGGTGATAGGAGGAGAGAGATGAACAAACAGCAGCTTGCCTCAAGAATATGGGAATCTGCGAACAAGATGCGTTCAAAGATAGAGGCAAATGAGTACAAGGATTATATTTTAGGATTTATATTTTACAAGTTTTTGTCTGACAGAGAGGTTGAATATCTGAAAAAGAATGATTGGGAGGATGGTGATCTTCCGGAGCTTGTAGAAGAAGACAAAGAGGTTGTGGAACAGTGCCGTCATAATCTGGGCTATTTTATAGAATACAGAAACCTGTTTTCAACATGGATCAGTATGGGGCGCGATTTTGATGCATCCAATGTAACAGATGCTTTGTCGGCATTTGAGCGTCTTATAAATGATTCGCATAAGAAAGTGTTTTCAGGAGTATTTGAGACACTTCAGACCGGCCTGTCAAAGCTTGGAGAGACTAGCAATGCCAGAACAAAGGCTATCAGCGATCTGCTTCAGCTCATCAAGGATATACCGATGGACGAGAAGCAGGGATACGATGTGCTGGGATTCATATATGAATATTTGATATCGAATTTTGCGGCAAATGCCGGAAAAAAGGCCGGGGAATTCTATACCCCACACGAAGTGTCACTTCTGATGTCGGAGATTGTTGCATATCACCTGAAGGACAAAGAGCATATCGCAATATATGATCCAACTTCGGGTTCGGGTTCACTGCTTATCAATATAGGACATAGTGCGTCAAAGTACATGAGTCGTGACAGTATAAGATATTATGCACAGGAGCTTAAGGAGAACACATACAATCTGACCAGAATGAATCTGGTAATGCGGGGGATAAATCCGTCAAATATATTTACGAGAAATGCGGACACGCTGGAGGATGACTGGCCTATAGATCTTGAAAGCTATCCACCTGTTCTGCGTGTAGATGCAGTAGTCTCCAATCCACCATATTCGCAGCAGTGGACTCCTGAAGGCAAGGAGCTGGATCCGAGATACAGTGAATATGGACTTGCACCAAAAAGCAAAGCCGACTACGCATTTCTTCTGCATGACCTGTATCATATTAAGCCGGATGGCATTATGACTATAGTACTTCCTCATGGAGTGTTGTTCCGAGGTGGCGAGGAGGAGCGCATAAGGACAAATCTTATAGAGAAAAATAATATCGATGCGATAATTGGTCTTCCTGCAAACATATTCTTTGGAACTGGCATACCAACGATCATCATGGTCTTAAAGCAGCAGAGAGATAACAATGATGTTCTCATAATTGATGCCTCAAAGGGGTATGTTAAAGAGGGCAAAAATAATAAGCTTCAGGCATCGGATATAAAGCGTATTGTTGACACATATATATCCAGAAAAAATATAGATAAGTATTCAAAGGTTGTAAGCAGATCAGAAATACGTGCAAATGAATACAATCTGAACATCCCAAGGTATGTGGATTCTTCGGAAAATGCTGAATCATGGGATATATATGCAAGCATGATGGGTGGAATCCCGAATGCGGAGATAGATGAGCTGTCCATGTATTGGGATGCATTTCCGGAACTTAGAGATCTGTTATTTGCTGGTGATGGTACGCCTTATTCCAGTGTGAAGGTGGAGAATGTTAAGAAAGAGATAGAGAACAGTGCTGATATAGAGCGGTTCAGAAAGAAATTTACGGATTCGTTTGCAGATTTTGATGATGTACTTCGAAATAAGCTGATCACCGGCATGGAAACTGTACAGGTTTCAAAGGAAGAGGCGGTGATAGGAGATGATATATTTGCAAGATTGGCGGACGTACCACTTGTAGACAAATACGCTGCGTATCAGATACTTGACGACAATTGGAATACAATTGCCATGGATTTTGATGTGATCCTGACAGAGGGCAGGGATGCGGTCAGAGGTGTTGACCCAAATATGGTTGTCAAGAAGGATAAGGAAGTCCAGGATGGCTGGAAGGGAAGAATACTGCCATTTGATCTTGTACAGAAGGAATTGCTCAGGGATGAATTGGCACAGATCACAGAAAAAGAGCGTCGTATCAATGATATATCATCAGAGTATGAGGAGTTGATCGACAATCTTACTGAGGACGACAAGCAGAGTGATATATTAAATGATACCCAGGATGCTTTCAATGCAAAGGGTGTTGCCGTTAGGCTTAAAGAGCTTAGAAATGCAGATACCGAGGAAGAGAAGGCATTGAAGGCTACACTTGAGAGATATACTGCGCTGTCTAAAGAGGAGAAGGATCTGAAAAAGGCTGTGAAGGACATGAATGTTGAACTTCACATGAAGACCAAGACTGTGATTGAGAATCTGACAGATGCAGAGGTTAATGAGATGTTATACAGAAAGTGGATATTCCCAATATCCGCAGGCATGAAGACCATACCGGAGAGTATTGTGGGTGATCTTGAGAAGAAGGTTCAGGCTCTCAGCAGCAAGTATGCAAATACCCTGACTGACATAGAGAATGAAATTCACAGTGCTGAGGCAGAATTGTGCAAAATGCTCGATGATCTGGTTGGAAATGAGTTCGATATGGCAGGACTTGCATGCTTGAAAAAGCTTCTCGGAGGTGAATAGTATGGGTGATAATTCAAAAAAACCGGGAATTAGATTCAAAGGATTTACTGATGATTGGGAACAGCGTAAGTTGAATGAAATAACGGATGTTAGAGACGGTACACATGATTCGCCAAAGTATGTTCAAGAAGGTCATCCGTTTATTACATCAAAAAATGTAAGTAATGGATTTATCAATTACGATGATGTTCAATACGTGACTGACGAAGATTATGAGGAAATAAATAAGCGTTCAAAAGTAGATGTTCACGATATTCTTATGGGCATGATCGGCACAATCGGAAATCTTGCTTTAATCCGCAAAGAACCTGATTTTGCAATAAAAAATGTTGCTCTCATAAAGTACACGGGAGACATTGAGTATAAGTACTTGTATCAGGCACTTCAAGCTGATTGTGTGACGAGTCAATTATCTACTGGGATGGATGGAGGAACTCAAAAATTTGTATCTCTAAAGAAGATTCGTGAATTGGATATACCGTTTCCAGAAGAATGTGAGCAAAAGAAAATTGGAGCCTATTTCTCCAACCTTGATACCCTTATCACCCTTCATCAGCGTAAGCAAAAATCCCTCAAAATCTTACTAGAAAAAATACTTTTTCCTCAAACAAAATATTGCAAAAAACTAAATCTGTGTCACAATAAAAAATATATAAAACATGGGGAGGACACACATGGGCTACAACAGTGAAAAGCAATTTGAAGATGATCTTGTGAAGATGCTGTCTGAGCAGAAGGGGTGGAAGGACGGCATATTAAATTATAAAACAGAGAAGGAACTCATCAGAAACTGGGCGGATATACTGTATGAGAACAACCGGAGTATAGACAGGCTGGGGGACTATCCTCTTACTGATGGTGAGATGGAGCAGATCCTTGAACAGATAAGGGCTCTCAAGACACCGCTCAGACTCAATGGTTTTATAAATGGCGGAACGGTGCAGATTACCAGGGACAACGAGGCTGACGAGCATAATTTTGGCAAGCTGGTGTCGCTTAAGATATTTGACAGGAATGAGATTGCGGCGGGCAAAACCAGATATCAGATTGCCAGGCAACCAAAATTCAGTGCCAAGAACGATATTTATCCAGATAGAAGAGGTGATTTCTGTCTGCTTATAAATGGTATGCCGGTTATACACGTGGAGCTTAAGAAAAGCATGGTTCCGATTTCGGAGGCTCAGTATCAGATATGTAAGTATCTTCATGAAGGCGTTTTTACAGGATTATTCTCATTGGTTCAGATATTTGTGGCGATGAATCCGGAGGAGTGTGTATATTTTGCCAATCCGGGAAGCTATGAAGCATATAACGAGAAATTCTGCTTCCACTGGGCTGACAGCTATAATAATCCGATAAACAGATGGGACAAAATAGCTGAATTGCTGCTTTCGATACCGATGGCGCATGAGCTTATTGGATTCTATAGTGTTGCAGATCAGTCTGACAATGTACTTAAGGTTATGCGAAGTTATCAGTATTATGCAGCGAGCAAGATTTCCAAGCGCGTGAGCGAGATGAAGTGGAATGATCAGAGTATATATGGCGGTTATGTATGGCACACAACCGGATCGGGAAAGACTATGACAAGCTTCAAATCCGCACAGCTGATTGCCAATTCCAAGGATGCGGACAAGGTAGTATTTTTGATGGACAGGATCGAACTCGGTACACAGTCGCTCAGGGAATACAGAGGTTTTTCTGATGCCACTGATGATGTACAGGATACAGAGAATACTGAGGTATTATTGACAAAACTCAAGAGTGATTCTGTCAGGGATACACTTATAGTGACTTCTATACAGAAGATGAGCAGGATCAAGGATGAAGATGGCCTCAATGCCGCAGATATTGAGAAGATCAACAGGAAAAGAATCGTATTTATCGTAGATGAGTGTCACAGAAGTGTATTTGGCGATATGCTCTCTACGATAAAGTTTACGTTCCCAAGAGCTATATTCATCGGATTTTCAGGAACGCCTATTCTGGAAATAAACAAGAAAAAGGATACTACCACTGCAGATGTGTTTGGAGATGAGCTTGAGGGTACCAGATATACAGTTGCAGATGGCATGAGGGATGGAAATGTCCTTGGATTCGATACGATACCACAGCCTACATATAAGGACAGGGATCTCCGGGAGGTGGTTGCTCTGGAGAAAGCAAAGGCCAAAAGTATCCAGGATATAAAGGGCAATCCTGAAAAAGAACGCATATATATGCATTGGATGCAGGATGTTCCTATGGGGGCAGCTCTCGATGATAACGGCCGTGAGACGGAAAGCATAGAGGGGTGTATAAAGGACGTTCAGTATAACAGAGCTGAGCACAGGAAGGCGGTTGTAGACGACATACTTGTGAATTGGGATGTGCAGAGCCATTTT
>JAQYAS010000054.1 GCA_029338615.1 Clostridiales bacterium | reverse complement strand
AGCTTGAACAGTGTGGTCTTTCCTGATCCACTGCTTCCCACCACGAATACAAATTCGCCTTTTTCTATGTTGATATTGATATTCTTAAGGGCTTCATTTCCACCCGGATATGTCATACTGACATTCTCTAACTCTATCATCTTGTTCTCCTCTATATAATCTACACCAGCATGGATGCTGTTCACCGTAAATATTGGCACAGAAATACATCTTTTTCTTTCATTTCCACACCCCATTATACTACATATGATAACTTTTGGTGTGTAATGTTTGTGAATTTATATTAATCGGCAAACGGCAGTCTACATATACTGTATACGTGGCTGCCGTCTTATTGCTTTCGTATGTTATAAATGGCCACAAACAGACCATCCGATATATATAAAGTGTATCTTAGTAATCAAGTGACTCCATATACTTCATATACTTTACTACCATAAGAGCAATCTTGAATGTAATTGCATCCTCGAACACTCTGAGGTCAAGTCCTGTGCTCTTCTGCAGCTTATCAAGTCTGTACACCAGCGTGTTTCTATGTATATAGAGCTGTCTTGATGTCTCTGACACATTCAGGCTGTTCTCGAAGAACTTATTGATGGTTGTAAGAGTCTCCTCATCAAATTCATCAGGGCTCTTACCATCAAATATCTCTCTGATGAACATCTTGCACAGTGGGAGTGGCAGCTGATATATCAATCTGCCTATTCCGAGATTGCTATATGCTATAATATCTGTATTCTCATAGAATATCTTGCCTACGTCGAGAGCCATCTTTGCTTCCTTGTATGAACGTGAAACTTCCTTAATCTCATTGACAATTGTACCAAAAGAAACATGAACTGATGACATCGCTTCTGTGTTGAGCATATCCACGATCACCTTGGCGATCTTATTCATATCATCATATGTCTCGTTGGACTTAACTTCTTTTACAAGAATAATATTCTTTTCATCTACGGCTGTGATGAAATCCTTTGTCTTTGCTGAGAATATATTACGGACTGTCTCAAGTGCATTTGTATCCTTCTCATTTTTTGTCTCAATAATGAATACTATTCTTCTCACATCTGTATCAATATGGAGCTTCTTTGCACGATTGTAGATATCAACCAGAAGAAGATTGTCAAGGAGCAGATTCTTGATAAAGTTATCTTTATCAAATCTTTCTTTGTATGCCACAAGAAGATTCTGTATCTGGAATGCAGCTATCTTGCCAACCATATATACATCATCAGTCTCGCCCTTGGCCATCAGAATATGTTCCAGCTGATTGTCATCAAATACCTTAAAAAACTGGAATCCTCTGACAACCTGGCTCTCTGCAGGTGAATCCACAAATGCACGAACAGCATCCTCGCAGTCATCTATGTCCTTCAGAGTTGAAGCCAGTATCTTTCCCTCTGTGTCCAATACACACAGATCTGTTCTGGTTATACTTTTTAACCCATCTATTGTATCTTGAAGAATCTGGTTTGATATCATTTATTTTCACTCCTTATAATTTTGTTTTATCCCATAAATCTATTAGTTTCATTTTAAAGCAAAATTGTTAAAAAAAAAAGAGAAAATGCAGATTTTTTATATGAATTTTCTGCATTTTCCCTATTTTTTAAGAATTAAACTACAATCCCGTTCTAACCAGTATGTAATTATATGTTCTAACCTTTTTAAGACTAGTTAACAAGGATCTCCTCTGTCTCCTTATCGAAGATATGGATCTTGCTTAAGTCAAATGCGAACTGAACTGTGTCGCCAGGTCTAGCTGTTGTACGAGCATTTACTCTTGCTGTGATATCGAACTGATCGATTGTGAAGTATAAGTAAACCTCAGCACCAAGCATCTCATAGATATTGATTCTTGCATCAATTACGCTCTCTGGTGATGACTCGATGAAGAGCTGCTCATCATGAATATCCTCTGGACGGATACCAAGAACAACTTCCTTATCAATTGCATCAAGTGCAATAAGTCTCTCAGCCTTGCTGTCTGGAACCTTGATTGAATGTGAACCAAACATAAGGAGAACGTCAGCACCTGACTTAACAACCTTACAATCGATGAAGTTCATAGGTGGCATACCCATGAAACCTGCAACGAAGAGATTACATGGCTTGTCGTAGAGGTTCTGAGGTGTATCTACCTGCTGGATGATACCGTCCTTCATAACTACGATTCTTGTACCAAGTGTCATAGCCTCTGTCTGGTCATGTGTTACGTAGATGATAGTTGTCTGCAGTCTCTGATGAAGCTTTGAAATCTCAACACGCATCTGAACACGAAGCTTAGCATCAAGGTTTGAAAGAGGCTCATCCATAAGGAATACCTTTGGCTCACGGACAATAGCACGTCCCATAGCAACTCGCTGTCTCTGACCACCTGATAAAGCCTTTGGCTTTCTATCAAGAAGGTGCTCGATATCAAGGATCTTAGCTGCCTCATGTACTGCCTTGTCAATCTTCTCCTTTGGAACCTTTCTTAACTTAAGTCCGAATGCCATGTTATCATATACTGACATATGTGGATACAGAGCGTAGTTCTGGAATACCATTGCGATATCTCTGTCCTTTGGCTCTACATCGTTTACAAGCTTGTCGCCGATCCATAACTCACCTGAGCTGATATCCTCAAGACCTGCTATCATTCTAAGAGTTGTTGACTTACCACAACCTGAAGGTCCAACAAAGATGATGAACTCCTTGTCTTCGATCTCAAGGTTAAAGTCCTTAACTGCGTTGAATCCGTTAGGATATACCTTGTAAATGTTCTTAAGTGATAAACTTGCCATTTGAAATTACCTCCGTAGTGTATATAATCTTGTTTTTGTTCACCCTAAAAACTATTGTTATTCTACATCATAGAATTTTTTCAATCTATGTGATTATTGCTCAAAAAATTTTTTCAACTTTTGTTTAATTTGTATATGTGCACAAATTTTGCATCATTTTGACGGTTTTCGCGTTGTTTTACTGGGCTTTGTACTTCCTTTTTTGTGAAACCTTCACCATACCCATTCATATACCATGCCTTTTTCGTCACGTTTTCAGCATATTTTATTAGTTTTGACTGTCTGTTTTACCCATATATGTACTTGACAAACTTAAAAAACCCTATCTACGCAGCGATGTAGACAGGGTTTTTCATTATAATATACTTTATTTAGTTGTTTGAAGCATTATCTATTCCTATAACCACTACTATATCTGCACCACTTATATCAACATCTGATGCCACAGATGAGTCTATATCGCTTCTTGGGGCTGTAGCCGCTGTGCCCAGAAGCCCTGTAAGGTCGCTTATATCATAATCTGAAGATGTATAAACAGTCGTTGTAGACTGACTGTCATTGTCATATGTTCCTATATCTACAGATGTATATCCTGCTGCACTGAGTGTTGTCTGCCATGTAGCTGCCACTCCTGACACGCCTGATGCATTCAGTACTACTATCTTGGCATCCTTTGCACTCTTTGCCTGATCCTGATTGTCTGCCGCATCTGTAGCATCCTCAGTATCTGATGATGTATCCTCCGCAGCATCGCCGTTTCCAAATGTCGGATCGGACGGATCTGTCTCCTCAGTGACGATACCTGATGTTCCCTGAGTCGTTGATGCACCATTGCTCGCTGTCTTTTTCACTGTCTTTGCCAGCAGAACAAGCATGACTATTATTGCCACAGCAAGTATGATAACAGCTGCTCTGAGCATCGTATCTAAAAACAGTTTCATTACTTTCTTACCCATTGTATAGCCTCCATATTCATATTTTCAATGTATATTCCAATTAACAAAAACAACTAGAGTATACCAAAGTGCTTTTTTATTTTCAACACATAATTGCCATGATGTAGTATAATTAAATTATTATTCACAATTTTGGAGGTAATACATTGAATACCGCTATCATTATCGGCGCTTCCACAGGTATTGGCAGAGCGACTGCTATTGAACTCGCCGGCACATACCATAATATCGCCATAACATCGTTCAGACACGCAGAAGAACTTATGGAGGTCAGAGATCAGCTTATCTCCATGGGCTGCAATTGTTATGCCAGATCAGGTGATTCCGGAGACATTAATTTTATGAAATCATTCATATTAGAGACAGCCGGACAATTTGGAAACAGGATAGATCTTCTGGTCAATAATGCCGGGATCTCATATGTAGGCCTGATGACCGACATGACTGCTGATGAATTTGACCGGACTATGAAATCCAATATTTATACAGTGTGGAACAGTTGTCACGAAGTGGTTCCTTACATGGTTCACAACCATAGCGGCCGCATCATCAACATATCATCTGTGTGGGGGAATGTCGGTGCTTCATGTGAAGCAGCATATTCCGCATCCAAGGGAGCCGTAAATTCATTCTCCAAAGCACTTGGCAAGGAACTTGCGCCAAGCGGAATCTCTGTAAATGCCATTGCATTTGGTGCCATAGATACATCAATGAACGCCCATCTTTCAGATGAAGAAAAGGAAATGCTCACCGAAGAGATTCCTGCAGGACGTATGGCCACGCCGGAAGAAGCCGCCACATTTATATCTCAGATAGCCAAATGCGGCGAATATCTAAACGGTCAGGTAATCACATTTGACGGTGCATGGCAATAATTACAGGTTATTTCTTCCAAATTTTCTATTGCTTATTTGTATATATTGCTTTAAAATACACTATATATGTTATAGAAATCGGGGTTATAAAATGGGATTTGGATTTGGCAAGAACAAGAAAAAATTAAGACAATCCGGGGATACCGTTGCCACTGACATAACTACTAAACTTGACGCTGACGGCAACGTTGAGATCATCTCCAAGAACTTCAAAATGAAACCTATCCAAAAGTCTGCGGAACAGACAGGCGGATCTGATACCACAACATGGATATGCTGGGGATGTGGCCAGCCAACTGATCAGGATATATGTCCTGTATGTGGCAAGAAACGCATCAAATAATCTGGTAAAATCAAAAGCGCCGATATAATGATATGCTACATATCATTATATCGGCGCTTTTTATCAGAAAGTTATACCCGCCGCATTTATTAACAAGCCCCATATAACACCTGATACATACAGAACAGCTACAATGCGGATATTCTCCGCCGGTCTGTGTCTGTTCATTCTAAAAAGTACCACAAGTCCTACGCCGGCACTTACCAAAAGCCCCGACATCATGGCACCCGCACTTAGTATCCCCTGAAGATACAGCTCAGTTATGATAACCGATGCTGCACAGTTAGGTATAAGTCCAACCAACGCAGCAGCAGCCTCTCCAAGCACCGGAACATTGTTGAATATACGTGCTATAGATTCTTCCCCCACCGCCTCTATCACCACGTTTATAACTAATGTAAATATAAGTATAAACAACGCGATCTTCGCAGTGTGTACCAAAGCAGACCTGAATATCCCCCCCTCACAGTCGCAGTGCTCCTGTTCACACACCTCGTGAATATTTTTCTCTCCATAATGTCCATGATCATGACTATGCTCGTGAACATAGTCGTGCACATGACCCTTTCCTTTCTTCTCTGCAGCATCCTTGTACACTATATTCTGAGTGTGTATAGAATTTTTTGCCGCCTTTCCATCTTCACTGTGTGTATGTTCATCATGACTATGTCCAGGCTCTATCTTCTTCACTTGATAAGGTTTCCCCAATCTATCCAGAACAATACCTACTATATATCCCGTAATTACTGCAATAACCGCTTTCGCCACAAGTATTTTCACTATAGTTCCGGCACCTATCGCATCATTTGACAACATAATTGGCAGCATCTCATCCGACGTGGACATAAATACAGCAATAAGCACACCCGCACCTATCACTCCTCCGCTATACAGATTGGATGCCATCAGTGAAAATCCACACTGTGGAACTATTCCCAGCACACCGCCGATCAAGGGCCCAAGTTTTTCTGCTTTTCCCAGTACATGAGCCTGTCTGCCTGCAGTTTTTCTCTCAAGCCATTCCATTACAATATAAGTGATAAGCAGGAATGGGATGAGTTTCACCGTATCAAACATTGCATCTTTAAATGAATCTATAAGTAATTCCTTCATATTATAAAACACTCCTTCTCAGGTCAGCACGTGTAGATATTGTATCCACAATTATCCTGACTGAATCCAAAATACTCCTCGTTGGTCATATCCCTGAAATAGCTGCATATCACCCTGCATATTCCATTGTGACAGACAAACAGCACCGAAGAATCCGGATATGTCTCACGGGTATCTATTATCAGATCGTATGTCCTTCTGGCGATATCCATCATGGACTCTCCACCGGGATATCTGTATGCGAACATCCTCTTGTTGTTCAGGAAGTCAATGTCATCTCTCTGGACTCCTTCATACACACCGTAATCCTGTTCTATAAGTCTCTCATCCGTGATGACCGGCAAATGTTTTCTCTCCGCCACTGCCTTTGCCGTCTCCTGTGCCCTGGAAAGCGGTGACGCTATTATCACATCAATCGGGCAGGCATCCAATCTGTCTGCAAGGAGTTGTGCCTGATGAAGTCCTTTCTCTGTAAGCGGAGAATCCGTCCTGCCGCAGACCTTGTTGAGTCTGTTCCATTCCGTCTCTCCGTGTCTTGCAACATATAACTTCATCTGTTCACTCCTTCCAGCCATATTGGGTGCCTGCCCATTTTTCCAACTATGTATTAACTGCAAAATGTCATGTCTTTATAATATTAAGCATTTTTGCAAATTAATCAACTGTTTTTGGATATTAAAGTGTCTGGAATTATCTTCTATATGCTCATGCTGTCTGAGTTCAAACTATTGTCTGTGTTGTGTGAACTACCATTTGTGCTGTCGTTCTGCCCATTATCTGAATTGCCGCCAGGTCTCTGCATTCCGCCATTATCTGAGCCGCCGCCAGGTCTCTGCATTCCGCCATTATCTGAGCCGCCGCTAGGTCGCTGCATTCCGCCATTATCTGAGCCACCGCCAGGTCTCTGCATTCCGCCATTATCTGAGCCACCGCCAGGTCTCTGCATTCCGCCTGAACCCTCGCTGTATGTAATATCATCCAGTGTAAATGTGCTGCTCTGGTCACCGACAGTCAAAGTGTAGGTATCCCCCTGTTTCATGTCTGATGTGCTGATGACAACCGAGTTAAATTTCTTATCCACCTTATAGCTGAGCACCTCCTTGCCATCTGAATCAGTAAGTGTAATCGTTTCGCCGGCGTCAACCCACTCATCAAAGTTAACAAGAGCCGAGCACTGTGTGGACTCATCGCCAAATCCCTGAGCCATACCTGAACCGCCTACAGCTAAGATCTCTCCGCCTGTTATAGCCGCACAGATTCCGTAGTCCATCGCACCATTTCCATTGTCAGAAGGACCAAGTACATACACGCTGCCTCCTGTAATTCCAATGTAGCCGTTGGAGTCTATTCCATCACCATCAGCATTTATGTTTATCGTTCCTCCTGTTATAAGAATATATGCATCATTGTCAGCATCCATGTCCACTCCACCCATGCCCGGGCCGCCTGAATTGCCTGAGCTGCTACCGGCTGCATTGAAGCCATCATCGCTTGACACCACATCTATACCGCCACCAGTCACAAGTATCTTATACCCCTCTATTCCCTCATAGCTCTTGGATATATCTATATCTCCACCGGTTATTATCAGAAGTCCCTCCGCATGGATCGCGTCATCACCAACCGATATGTTGATGTCTCCGCCTTCTATATATACATATCCATCCTGCTGGTCATCATTCCCAGCATGTATACCATCCTCATCGCAGCTCAGATTAAATGTTCCATCCGCAATTCTCACGCTATCCTTGCCGTTCAGGCAGTGATCCTGACTGTCTATGGTATAGGTGCCACCTGTAACCACCAGGTCATCCTTGGACACGATTCCATGTCCCGTAGTGTCTTTAACCGTCAGACTTCCGGCGCCGTTAAGTGTAAGATCACATTTTGCAAATATCACGGAATCCACATTGTTGTCATCCGTCTGAACATAGTCCCCGGACACCATAAGGCTGTTCTCTGTCCCTTCTGCCAATGTAACAAATACCTTGTCAGCGTTCTTCGCATATATTGCCGCATAGTCTGCAGCCGTGATCGATACTCCGTCAAATACAAGCTGAACCTTATCGTAATCGCCCGCATCCACCACGATGGAGCCGTCTGTGAGTGTCCCTGACAGAACATATACCCCTGCCGATTTGATAGTCACCACGCCGTCCTCAATCTGTACATTCGAACTGTTACTGGTTGCTGTCTTTCCCGACAGTGTTATCTTCACAGCCTCACTCTCATCATAGGTTCCATCCAGATCTCTCTTTGTGAACATATCTGTTATATCTATATCTGCATTGCTCATCGCCTCATCTATAGCAGTCTGCATCTCCTCCACTGTCATCTCTGTCTTTGTACTAGTGTTCTTCTCACCCATCGCATCGGCATTATCATTTTTACTGTCTGTATCGGCATCCGTGGCTGTGCTCACATCACTTGCCACCCCAGTATCTGAAGCCGAACTTGTGCTCTGGCTGGTCGAACATCCGGCAAGCATTGCCATGCACATGGCGGCTGTCATTCCTATCGCCAGACATTTGCGGATTCCCACTCTATATCTCATATATTTTTTCTTTCTCATACGATCATCTCCTTGCTAAGCGTCTGCCTTATCAACTGTCTTCTACAATGTCATGTCCCCCGAATCCACCTGTGTCAGCATGATCTCAAGGTTGCCATTTCTCACCCTGAGTCTGTCTATCATATCCTTCTGATTTGTATCTTTCTTAAGTTTTACCACATATGTAAGCTTGAACAGACTTCCCATGTTGGTCGTCTTCACATTTGTCAGTTTGTAGCTGTCTGTACAATCGGCAAGTATCTCATCAAATGCCTCTGTATAGTCGAGATTTTCAGGCACGGTAATCTTCAGGGCTCTCTCTTCATCCCTTCCGCCGCCAAATCCAGTAAGGCTGCAAATGAACATCGCTCCGCCAAGTATGACGGCAAATAATACCGCATATCCTATAAATCCCATTCCAGTCACAAGTCCAGCTCCCATCGCAAGGAATATGGCGCATATCTCCTTTGCCGAACCCGGAACCGATCTGAACCTTACAAGGCTGAATGCACCGGCCACAGCGACACCCGCGCCAACATTGCCATTTACCATCATGATCACCACGCACACAACCGCAGGGATGAGTGCCAATGTCACCAGAAAACTCTGGGTGTATTTACTTATGAATGCGTAAACCAACGCAAGAAATACTCCTATTACAATGGATACGGCTATGCAGATCAGAAATTCCTGCACTGATATCGTTGTCGTTGTTCCAAATATACTATCAAATAATCCTGTCATCTTCTATCTCCTCCTGCCTATGTTTGCCACTTTATTATTTACATAATTCGTATTTTTGCAATTTCTGGCTTTAAATTTATATGATCATCTTATGTCAACCTACCATCTGTTTATACGCCTCTCCATACTTTGAAAATGACGTCTTGTATGCTCCATACTTTGTCAGCAGATGTGACAGCCACAGCGGGAACCCACCTGCCATCTTGATCTCCATCAACACCTTATATTCTGGTATGACCTTGTGCCCATATGGTTCTTTCTGAAGTGTCAGATCATCATTCTGCCACAGTATATTGTAATCAAACGTAATCCTGAGTTCCGGATCATCTATCCCTTTGTAGGAATCTCTCTCATACGAGAGAACCACCGCAGGCTCCAGATCTTTGTATACCTGCATGAAATAATCGATTTCTCTGCCGATCTGACAATCCTCATGCAGCGGCTGGCCGCCCACCAGATAATCCACAGCCTCCTGTTCAGGTACCTCCAGCCTTCTTTTGTACACAACAGATTTGTATTTCTTCTTGAGCTCAATAAAAACCTCTGAATCGTCATCCGGGACTCCATAGCTTCTGAGCCTAAGCTTTTCTTTGTAAACCGGCTTTTCTATGGAGTCTCTGATGAGCCTGTGGGAAGGAGTGTCAAAATATATGTTAATGATCTGGCTATGCGCAAACCTGTCCGGCTGCATATACCTTATCATTTCGCTCATTATCTGCTCGTACTGTTCTCTATCTAACATGTACTTAAGTTCATATCTTTTAAACGTGTTGTCTGCCATAAGCATCATCCTTTCTTTATCTTATCTCCTCTTGATGATGCTATAATAGCCTGCCAAACTTAAACGAACTTTAAATATAAAAAATTGTCTTCGGTGACTCCTGTTGGTGTGTATTCTCTACGTTGTATATCCAATCGGTAGTGCCGGCGACCGAACTTTGACGCTTCTGTGCCGCCGCAGAGAGCTAGGCGCCCTTATCGTGCTTGGCGCGGCGTGCACGATGGAAGCAAAGTCAAAGTGAGGGTAGACAAACGTGATTGGATATACAACATAGAGATTACACCAACAGGAGTCACCGAAGACAACCACAACGCAAAAACGCCCATCTGCGGATCACTCCACAGATGGACGTCTATAGTCTTATATTATAATCTTATGTCTAGTTGATTTGAAGATAAGGCTCCCGCCAAATGCTTAGGATTAGCAAACGCCCTGAGCAAGCATAGCGTCAACAACCTTCTCGAAGCCGGCAATGTTAGCACCTGCAACATAGTCTGTGTTTCCGCCAACTGTCATGTTGTATCTCTTTGCTGCATCTGAGATGTTAGCGTAGATTGTCTCCATGATTCCCTTGAGCTTGCCATCAACTTCCTCAAATGTCCATGAAAGTCTCTCGCTGTTCTGGCTCATCTCAAGAGCTGATGTAGCAACACCACCTGCATTTGCAGCCTTACCACCAACGAAGAGAACACCATTCTCCTGAAGGTACTTAGTAGCCTCAAGAGTTGTAGGCATGTTAGCGCCCTCTGTTACTGAGATAACGCCGTTTGCAACAAGCATCTTAGCATCGTCAAGGTTAAGCTCGTTCTGTGTAGCACATGGAAGAGCAAGGTCACACTTGATTGACCATACGCCGTGATCATTTGCATCCTTCTTTACATGGTACTCAGCTGATGGTCTAGCAGCAGCATAAGCATCAAGACGTGCTCTCTTAACTTCCTTAACTTCCTTAAGAAGTGCAACATCGATTCCTTCTGGATCATAGATCCAACCTGTAGAATCTGAACATGTAACACACTTAGCACCTAACTGATGTGCCTTCTGGATTGCGTAGATTGCAACATTACCAGCACCTGATACTGCACAAGTCTTGCCTGCGATATCAATGTCATGATCCTTTAACAGTGCGTTTGTAAGGTAAAGCAGTCCGTAACCAGTAGCCTCTGTACGAGCAAGTGATCCACCATATGTAAGTCCCTTACCTGTGAGAACTCCCTCGTATGATCCACGGATTCTCTTGAACTGACCGAACATGAAACCGATCTCTCTAGCGCCTGTTCCGATATCTCCAGCTGGAACATCGACATCAGCACCGATATACTTGCAAAGCTCTGTCATGAAGCTCTGGCAGAATGCCATGATCTCTCTGTCTGACTTACCCTTAGGGTCGAAGTCTGAACCACCCTTACCACCACCGATTGAAAGTGTTGTAAGTGAGTTCTTGAAAACCTGCTCGAAACCAAGGAACTTAATGATACCAAGGTTTACTGATGGGTGAAGTCTGAGACCTCCCTTGTATGGTCCAATGGCATTATTGAACTGTACACGGAAACCTCTGTTGACCTGTACCTGTCCATTGTCATCTACCCATGGTACTCTGAACATGAGCTGTCTATCTGGCTCTGTGATTCTCTCGAGGATAGCATTCTTTCTGTAAAGCTCCTCATTTGCCTCGATACAAGGTCTGAGTGAATCAAGAACCTCTGTTACTGCCTGTAAGAACTCAGGCTGATCTGCATTCTTCTTCTGTACTATCTCGAGTACTTCATCAACATATGACATAGTAAAAATCCTCCTAAACTGATTATATATCGTGGCCTGTTAATTATTTCCTGACCACGCTCCCTATTATAGTATAGGAAATTAA
>JAQYAS010000053.1 GCA_029338615.1 Clostridiales bacterium | reverse complement strand
CATAACAGAATACTTTTTAACAAATGGGATCTTAGCTCAGCTGGGAGAGCATCTGCCTTACAAGCAGAGGGTCATAGGTTCGAGCCCTATAGGTCCCACTTATATGAGGACGTTTAGCTCAGTTGGTTAGAGCAATCGGCTCATAACCGATCGGTCCTGGGTTCGAGTCCCCGAACGTCCACTCTTACTAATAATAAGAAAATAATGAATATGGCCTGGTGGCTCAGCTGGTTAGAGCGCCGCCCTGTCACGGCGGAGGTCGTGGGTTCGAACCCCATCCGGGTCGCTGTATTCATAACAGAATACTTTTTAACAAATGGGATCTTAGCTCAGCTGGGAGAGCATCTGCCTTACAAGCAGAGGGTCATAGGTTCGAGCCCTATAGGTCCCATTTTCTAAACCTTTTAATAAGGTGCAGAATGCCGGCGTGGCGGAACTGGCAGACGCACAGGACTTAAAATCCTGCGGGACTAATCTCCCGTACCGGTTCGATTCCGGTCGCCGGCATTAAATTAAAAGCCTGAAACCTAAGGAAAATCAAGGGGTTCAGGCTTTTTTCTTTACCTTAAAATATTAAGCAAAAATGGCATAAGCATAAGATATTAAGGTAAAGTCCTTTAAAAAAATAAAAATATAACAACAGAGGTTATGAGTATTGACCATTTGACGGGATAGTGCTAAGATACGAGCCATCAGGAACCAAAAGTTTTATCTGTTTTCCTTAACACCAAAACAGATAGCTGCTTGGTTCTTTTTTGTTTATACCGCGGAAAATGAAAATGTAATACAAAAGATTTAAAACAGGACAAAGGAGTCTTTTCAAAAGTAGTTTGTGTGGAACATTTTAACACATACTGCCGGGGAAAGACTCCTTTTTTAGTGGATATTCAAAGTCAGGAGGAATGAGCTATGAAGAGTTATGATCTGATAATCAAAAATGCGCAGATACACACAATGGATGAGGACAGAAAAGTGTATGCGAAGGGAATCATAGGAATAGAGGGAGAGAAGATAACTCTGATAAAGGAAATGAATGAGCTGACACCGGAGGAGCTTCAGGAATGTGAGGGCGCCGGACGTGTGATAGATGCCGAGGGCAAAGTGGTATTTCCGGGATTTATAGATACACATATACATATATTCCAGTCTTTCCTGAAAGGTCTTGGAGCTGATCACAGATTGATAGAGTGGTTGAATCTTTCAGCACTCCCATATGGACAGTATATGACACCACATCAGCATGAGCTGGCAGCACAGCTTGCATGTATGGAGGCAATAAAGAGTGGATGTACGACCATGAGTGAGTTCTTCTACACCAATCAGGATTCCGAACTGGCTCATTCCTGTATAGAGGGAATGGTATCAACGGGTATCCGTAGTGTATTTATCAGAACATTTCAAGATACCGGAGAGGAATACGGAATGCCGAAGTGTTTCCTTGAGCCTGCTGGCAAGGCCATGAAGGAAGTGGATGCACTGAAGAAAGCATATAAAGAAAATGACATGCTTTCGATCTGGACTGGTCCGGATGTTACATGGTCGACCACGAAGGAAGGCTATCAGGAGATGCTTGAGTATTGTCTCAGCGAGAACGTGAGATATTCAATGCATATTAAGGAGACCGAGGTCGACAATGAGATGTGTGGAAGATATTACGGCAAGGATATAGTAGACTTGCTTGAGGAGATCGGTTTCCTAACAGACAAATTCCTGGCAGTCCACTGCGTAAACCTCACACCTCATGACATAGAGAGATTTGCAAAATATGGAGTGTCAATAAGTCACAATCCTGCACCTAACCTTTATCTTGGTTCAGGAATACCACCTATTCCGGAAAGCCTTGCTACAGGGGTAAATGTATCTATAGGAACGGATGGTGCGGCATCCAACAATAGTACGGACATGCTGGAGAGTATGAAGCTGGCAGCTCTCATACAGAAGGGAATACACAGAGATGCAGCAGTCATCAGCGCAGATGATATCATACACATGGCGACGGCAGGGGGAGCAAAGGCAATAGGAATGGCTGATAAGCTGGGAACATTGGAGTCTGGCAAGAATGCTGATGTTATAATATTTGACCCTAATCATCTGAAGTCGGCACCTATGCATGATGCAAAGGCGACGGTTGTATATGCGTCATCCGAGGAAAACATCGATACAACGATAGTAAATGGAAAGGTAGTATATCAGGGCGGAAAGTTCACTTGCGGTATAGATGAGAGAAGCCTGATAGATGAAATAAACAGCGAGCTTGTAATTCTCAGAAAGCACCTTGCAGATAAATTGTAGGATGAAAAAGTGGATTATGTGACAGCAGATAAGGAGGCGCGTTTATATGGAAGATAAGAAGATAATAGAAAATGACAGCCAGCTCATAGTTGGCGTAAATGAGAAGATAAGCTGTGGCAAGGCGGCATTTCTCGGAATGCAGCATGTATTGTCAATGGATCTGTATATCATGCCGTTGATACTTGGAGCGGCGATAGGACTGGCAGGAGGAGAGTTATCATTTTTCCTTCAGATGAGTTTCTTTGCATGTGGAATTGCAACTATATTGCAGGCGGGATTCTTCATGAAGTACCCTATCATACAGGGACCATCGTATGTACCGCTTGGAGCTATGTGTACGATAGGCGCGACCATGGGAGTCAGTGCAATGATAGGAAGTCTGATACCCGGAGCGATCATGATCGTATTGCTGGGTATATTTAAGGGCTTTTCGAAATTTGTGAGAAAGGCAATACCTCCATTTATCGGTGGTATCATCATACTTATAGTTGGAATATCGCTGACACCTACAGCGGCCAAGGGAATAGCAAGTTCAGATGGAAACTTAAGTGCAAATGTAGCATCAGGGCTTACTGCTGCAGGAGTGCTCATCGTATGTATGATACTCCAGTACAAGCTTAAGCATAACAGGATACTTCACATGGTATCCGTAATACTTGCACTGGTTGCCGGAACAGTGGTTGCAGCAGCGATGGGAGCTGCGGACTTTAGTTCAGTACACGATGCAGCATGGTTCAAGCTGCCTGAGTTTTTCCACTTTGGAATTCCAAAGTTTGAGATTAAGTCCTGTATACTCATGATGTTCATTTACCTTATCGTGCTCCTCGATACAACAGGAACATGGGTGACGATCAGCGCCATCACAGGTGAGGATCTCAGCGATAAGAGAATAGATCGTGCTACCATAGGTGAAGGTGTTGGATGTCTTGTCGGTTCACTGTTCGGCGGAACTCCAATGACAGGTTATTCTTCAAATGCCGGCGTGCTTGCCATCACAAAGGTTGGAAGCCGTATGGCTATCATTGCAGGTGGTATGATCCTCATGGTACTCGGTGTATGTCCAAAGCTTATGACCATCATATCATGTATACCGACCCCTGTCGTAAACGGAGTATTTGCGGTTGTATGTATCCTGCTCATATCAAATGGAATCAAGATCATACAGAGTGAGCCACTTGATGAGAGATCGTCACTTATCGTGGGAATCTCAGTCGTGGCAGCTGTGGCAACTATAGTCATTCCTACAGATGTGGTGAATGCAATGCCTCAGTTTCTGAACTACTTTATGTCATCAGGTACTGCAGTTGGTGCAACCATAGCGGTGGTGCTCCAGCTCTGCCTTCCCAGAAAGAAAAAGGCAGTGAAGGTCGCGTTTGAGGGATGAATTCGTAATTTCTATATAAAGCGAAAACTATAAAATTAAAAGGCACATAGAGTAAGCAGTGCGGCATATACTCTATGTGTCTTTTGTATTTGTGCAGAGCAACGAGCCAAAGTCAGTGATCGCAAGAGACGATGTTCATTTTAAACCAGCGGTTTATTGATTGGACAGTTTCGATTTGACATATTGATTATCGCGAAACACAAAGAGGCTATGGTGGTGGTTCCTTCTTAATTGGGATGATAAATGTAAAAGCTTACCGCCACCGGTTTTCTCATTAATAAGGAGAAAAGTTATGAATGAGATATTGATCAGGCGTAAAAACAAAGTGATACTTGGCACTGGTACTGCAAGGGTGGCAAATGATCGCTACATAACGGCCATTATGAAGAACATCGAAGAACTTGGATATACATTTTCCAGGGAGGTATTTGACGTTCTCAGAACATACAGTGTCAACGAACTGTCAGATTTTTACTTTGAACTCAAAGCCGCGCTTATGAAACTGACAGGTGCAGATGAGGTGTATACGCCTATGTATGCGGATTTTCCCAAGGGTGTGATGGAAGCGAGGATGATGTGAGACAGATATTTGACGATATCTGTATGTCGAGAACATCTATATCAAAAACTGACAGGGAGGATATAGCATATTTATTCGAGACTGAGAATATGAAGCTGCCTGATGATATACCACACAAGGAGAATGCTGCATACATCGCCGCGCTCTATCTGCAGAAGAAGCCTCTGGCAAATGTCAGTGAGCTCAGGAAGTATATAAAGACTGCAACTGATGTGCTTAGACTTGCGACTGCCATGAGTGATGGCGATGTGAGCCTTGCGGAGAATACTAGATACAGAAGCTTTTCACGCAGACAGAGAAGGATGATCATGGAGCTTCTGTCAGGCTGTCCGAATATAGAGGAGGATATGCTCAGATATAAGGAGCGTTGGATTCGAATTGGGGAGAGAATACATCCATCTGAATTCGAGTGCAGCAGACATATACTTGAATATGATAAGGCAATATGTGCATTTGATAATTTGAGAAATAATAAAAAGATTGAGACATTTGGAAATAAAGTGGAGCTTGCATTGGCATATGGAGACTATACAAGTGCAATTGCAGAATTCGTAAAGCGGCCTGGTGAGTTTGCCAGAAGGCTTGATCAGCTACTTAGAAACGCAGATGATAAGACAGCGATTATAGATAGTTTCAGATTGGTGGCCGATAAGGTGTCTACACCTGTTTTGCTTCAGTTGAGGGAACACTTTTCCCACAGGTCTGAGAATGCTCTTGTTGGAATATATAGTCATAGAGAGACTATGGGTAAAGTGTATTTGTCCGAGAGTTATAGAAATTATGTAGTTCCTTTCAGCCAGAGAAGTGCAAGTAAGTCACTAAAGACTATCGTAAGGGGATCTAGACTTCCTATTCAGGGGCAGACAAATGTGATAAGAGCATTTATCTGGTGGACAAATATGGATGGGAGCGGTTTAGATGACGATACTAGGGGCAGGGTGGACATAGATCTGTCTGCCGCTATGTTTGATGAACAGTGGAACTATATGGAACATATATCTTATACACATCTTAAGTCAGAAAAATATAATTCATGTCATTCAGGGGATATTGTAAATGGTGGTCCGGTGGATGCTGACAACGGACAGATCGGAGGCAGATATTGTGTTTGATGTGAGCAGGAGTACAGATGATGAAAATGTGATTACTCCATTTGACACGGAGGTGTTCATGGGGTTGCAATAGATATGTGGCTTTGTTACAATTAATACATAAATACGTGTCGGGAAAACAGATGGTGAAATGAATAATATAATAGAATTACCATAGAAGGGAGTGATTCTTTTATGAAGAAACATGTTAACTATCTAATGATAATTGTGTTATTATTTGCAGCCGCATTTGCATTGATGGGACGGAATATATGTATTGTAAATGCGGAAGAGATCACGGAAGATTCGGTGAAGAATTGTGAGAATGGACATACACCTGCTGAGGAGTGGACACTTAAGAGACCGGCAAAGTTCAAGTCAAATGGTGTTAAGTATCTGGAGTGTACGGTATGTGGTAAGATGCTACAGAGAAAAGAGATACCATACATAGCTTCGGTAAAGGTGATCCACAAAAAGCTGGTGAGCAATGGCAAACCATTCACACCTACAGTTAAGGTGACAGACAAAGATGGCAATACGATTGATGCATCCAATTATACGGTTAAGTATTATGATAATGTGTGGCCTGGCAAAGCTGTTGCCGAGCTTACATTTAAGGGCGAATATGGTGGTCAGATAAAAAGGGGCTTCAAGATCTGCATGGGCAAGGTAACTATGTCCAGAGTGGAAAATACTCCATGGGGAATAAGAATTTCATGGAAAACACCTCCAAAAGGAATATATGGAGCTCAGATATATAGAAGCACAAATGGGGGAGAATATGAGAGTGTATTCTGGTTTCCATCCAGAGGCAGAAAGTGGTTTGTGGATAAGAACGCCACGACTCCTGGAGCAAAGTATTCATATAAAGTATGCGTGATGAAGCTCTATTATGGAGAGTCAATATATGATACAACCAGTACAACGCCACCAAAGTCAGTAGTGTGCAGAGATATGCCATTGTCAGTTCCAAAGGTTGCAAACACATCCAAGGGAGTAAAGGTGTCATGGAAGAAGGTTCCATATGCCTCATATTATGTTGTAAGGGGATCCGGATACAAGGACGGTGTCCTCAAAAACAATATCTTAATTGCCAAGGTCAAAGCCGGAGGAGATTTGTCTATAATTGATAAGGATGTTCTTACGAGAACCATCAAAAAAGATGATTCCGGAAAGGTTGTGGAGCGTGCTACGGTCAACTACTATGTGACCGCAGTTATATCTACGGATGTAGGAACATTCAGAAGATCCAGTCCAAGAACAAATGTAAACTGGTATGCAGTCAGGAAAAATAAGGTGGCTGCGCTGAAGAGGAGATAGACCTTATTCAACTCTCAGCCGCAACTCAATTATGTATTCATTCTCATCATTAGTTTCGTAATCATCAATATGGCACATTTCAACAGGGTCACCAGCTAATTTCAGCTGGTGGCTTTTTGCGTATTCAAAGAGTTTTGGAAGCAGTTTCTTGGTTTTGGTGAGTGCGACAGTTTAGTTGTGGAGTAGATTGTGGTTGTATGATAACTACGGAATCTTTGTTTATGTCTCATTTTTATACTAAACAGTTTTTGATATATAAATCTAATCTTTATGGTAAGTTGCAACATCTTCCAAATTACAGTCAAGTATTTCACATAATCGGTCTAAGGTATGGGTTGATACATGATTATTGGATCTAAGACGTGATAATTGTCCAGCTGAGATTTTATAGGTATTAATCAGCTGGTATTGAGTTATGCCCTTTTCTTTTAATGTTTTCCATAGTGGTTCATAAGAAATCATAATAATAGTCCAATTCCTTTCACTTGAATGTTACCCGTTTTTGGACTATAATCATATTAGCCATAAATGGCTAATATGATACAAGGAGGAGAGAAAGTTATGAAAAGATGCGCAAGATGTGGATTTGAAATGAATGACAATGAAACTGTATGCAGGATTTGTGGTGAAAGGATGCCCGGGAATCCTTATTCAATGGGAAATCCTGCGTTTGTACCAAATGATTATCCCCATATGCAATCAAGTAATATGCCAGATACCGGATATCCGGGAAGAATGCCAAATGTGGGATATCCACAATATGTAGGTGATGAGCATTGGGAAGTATCGAGGGAATACCATAATAAAGAACAATCAGATAGGGATGAACAGATAACAAAGAGAGGAGCTCTAACTATAGTGGCAGCCATATGTTGTTTGTTTGGAACATTCTTGAGCCTGATGGATCAATATAGTATAAATGTGCTGGGGTTATCACTTTGGGCATTATCTGCAGATCAGGGGGCACAAGAGGTATTTCATGCGATGTCCCGTATATTTGCAATTTTTTTCCCTGTTGTGCATATAGCTCTTATTGTAATTTCATTTTGGGATTATAATTCCCCATCAAAGATGAAACGTGAAATAAAAGAAAGTATATTGGTTATATACATATTCTTTTTTCTGGGGATGATCGATGAGCTTAGCTATTATTGTTATTATGATGAATTTTCGGATCTATCTGCAGGAGCAGCACTGTTGTTTATAGGATGGCTGCTTTCGTTATTTAGTTGTACATCAGTAAGAAAAAAGAAATAACTTAGTGGGAAGGAGATTTACATGAAAAAGATAAGGAAAATTGTTTTAGGTTTGATTTCATTATGTGTATTGACAGCATGTAATAATATGGAAAATAATGTTGAAACTACTGTAAATATAAATCAGGAAATAGGGGATGTTATGTGTTCTGGCGAATTCCTTGATAAGACGGTAGATGATCGTGCAACTGTGGTTATGGAGTACCTGAGGGCAAAAGCTGACGCAGGAACGGAATCAGATGATGGATGTACGATAGATGGCAAAACAATAGAATATGATAAAGATAGCAGGACTATTACATATACCGACTCAGAAGATTCTTTGAATATAGTAGATTTGGAGCCGCTTAGTTCTAATTTGTCAGGAAATAGCTGTGGTGATATTGAGAGTGATAATTATATTATTCATGATGACAATGAAAACCTTATGGGACGAGGCATTGTTAAGACAAATGAATTGGACAACAGGAATGTCGATGATATGGATGATACTGATAAGGCAAGAATATTAGTATTGTATGGAAATAAGAAAGATAAATATGAGGCTAATGAAAGAGAGATCCAGTGGTTCAATGAAAATTGTGGTGAATCTATAGTTTTAGATTTAGATGACGATGTTACAGTAGATGATTATATGCAAAAAATGAGTAGTGCAGATATAGTTGTAATAATGACACATGGATTGTATAAGAGCGTCGATTGGAAATATAAGAGTTGTATATATACGGAGGATAAGGTTACAAAAGAAAAAGATCAAAAATACGCCGAGGATCTTAAAGAACATAGAATAATCAAATATATAGGTTCAGGGTTACTTAATAAAACCTACCTTATATGCCCAGAATTTTTTTATGAACATTATGGAAACTCACTGTCCGGTGAGTATGTACATTTGGGGATATGTGACGGTTTTGGAATGGAATCATCATCAAATAAAAATATAGATGATACATTGGCTCAGGAATTGCTGAAATGTGGCTGTGAAGCAGTAACAGGGTATTATAATCCGGTTTTTGTAGATTATGAAAGCGTACTTACTGAAAATATAATGAGTTTTTTATTTAGTGGAAGAATTACATTAACTGAGGCAATTGATAAAGCCCTTGATTTAACTGGAAAAGATGATTATGAATATATAGATAAATTATCCGAATCAGATAATGTAAAGAAAAAAAAGAAAAAGAAATTGAATAGAGCCAAAGGTGGTGAGAAAAAAGGAGTCTTAGAAATAAGAGGGAATGGTGATTATATAATCAATATAGACAATTCAAATGTTTCATGGGACGATTTTTTAAATACAGAAAAATATAAGTCTTACATTGCGGAATATACAAAAGATGATGGAACTGTTGGAAAAACAGGTGATCTTAAATACTTAAAATATATAGAGTATGATTTGGATGGAGACGGAGCAGATGAATTGATCATTGAGGCAGATGCCAGCAATGATACGACGGATGGTGATTATTTTAATTATGTATGGACATTTGCATTAGAAGGAGACGATATAATCCTTGTACAATCACAATACGGATATGGAAATATGAGATATTCAAATAAATATAACGCTGTTGTAGGTGTACCTTCAGTCAAGCCTAATCAAAATATGTCATATTGGCCATTTTATAAGTTTGAAAATAATTCGTATAGTACTCAGTTTATAATATCAAGAGAAGCTGATAAAGAGTACAAAAAAACAGATGGTATTGTAGAGGATATAACGGGACAATTCGATGAATATATGGAAAGTTGTTCTGATTTTGATTGGATTGACTTGAAAACTGATGGAGAAAGTGAAAAGTCGTCAGATGAACAGGTATCTGACACTGAAACACAGATGGTATCAGAGGAGACAGACACTGAAACAGAGGCGGTATCAGAAGAGACAGACACTGAAACAGAGGCGGTATCGGAGGAGACTGACTCAGAAACAGGAGATGGTGAAGGAAATCTGGTTGATGGATATTGGACATATTATGGACAGCAGAGCTGGCTTATCAAGTTTGAAACAAATGGTGTGGCTCATGCATATAATATGTTGCAGGTATATGAAGGTATAAATGGAGGAATAGATATCTCGGATTATAATGGTGATGATATAGAATATGAATATGATGGAGATGTACTTAAATTAACTGATAATGGAGATAGCGGTATATTACGCGGACGCAGTGTTGAACTTAACAAATATGCAAGAGATAATGTTGTGGGAAATACTTCTGAGAAAAAAATAGGTGTTGGCAGCATATATTTCTTTGAGGAAAATTATGATACATCTGATCCAATGGCAGAGGCAATGGTTATTGGTAAATCCGATACAATGGATACTCTGGTTCAGATGACTATGGAGTGGATAGAAAATCATTGATCACCAGTGTTCGATTTGAGGACAACGTAAAGTTACACGCTGTGCAAAAATAACATAAGGTAGGAGTTAAAGAAAAGGCACGAGTTATACAATCTTTAGCTGCAACTCAATGATGTATTCATTCTCATCATTAGTTTCGTAATCATCAATATGGCACATTTCAACAGGGTCACCGGCTAACTGCAGCTGGTGGCTCTTTGCGTATTCATAGAGCTTTGGAAGCAGTTCCCTGGTCTTGGTGAGTGCGCCTCGGTAGGTAAGAGAGATATATCTGCCCGCCGGAAGGGTATAATTGCATTCCGTTTCCTCGATATATGGCGCATAGAAGAATACATTCTTTGTGCGGTAATATTTGGACTTGGGATTGCTGCCGGGAATATCAAGTGTGTAGCAGTCGCAAGCTCCGATGGTGTCTATCTTGGTGTGGTGGCTCTGCATGTATTTGACAACATAGTAAGACACGTAATCGTCTGGGAGATTATCGTCTGTTACCATGACGCAGCCGCGGTCAGGAAACTCTTTGATCAGGACTTTCTCAAATGTATCCTGTGATGTCATGCTTCCGAGAGATGCGATGGTGTCTAAGCGGTTCTGGATGCTGTCCCTTGTGGCATTGAGTTTGGCGATCTCAGAGTCGACCACATCAAGCTCAGTCTGCAGCAGGGATGTGGTACTCTCGACATTTCTGTCCTCGTCGTATTCACGGATCTGGTCAGTGGAAAAGTTGAGTCCAAGCAGCTCACGGATAAGCGCAAGACGGCGCACGTCATCTATGGTGTACATTCTGTAATTGTTCTCATCATTTCTCACAGGGTGCAGTATCCCAACCTTCTCATAATATCTGATAGAATCTACGCCGATATCAAACAGCTTAGACAATTCCCCAATCTTGAAAGTATCCTTATTTTTCATAATATAATCTCCAATTCCAAAATGCATATGTATAGTGTAACAGATAAGCCATTATCAATCTGGCATATTTGTATTTATATAATTGTATCGTAACACACCACCTAATCAAATTCCATTTTCTCTGATATTACTTAATAAAATTAAGCCATCTGACCGCTAAATCTTCCTATCTAACGAATTCCACAAAAGTATATGAGCCACATTGACTCTGGCATGATACAAGGGTTTACCATTTCACCAAGTTAATTAACCACACAAGAAAAAGTATGACGAGTTATTGGATGAAGCTGATATCAGGAGCCGAATTAATAATGTTAATGCCCGGACCGTTGATGCTGTAATACCCTTACAGGGAATACGAAGCCGCCGGTCCTTAGGAGTTGCCTATGTGCGTAAGCACATATTTGCATGGCAACTCCGACCTGCCGCCGAACGTGAGTGAGGGGGCGATACCAGTGGTGGCGCTTCAAGCGGCACCTTAGTACCGCTGCAGGCTGAGTTAAGCGGGAGCGACCCGGTAAGGGTATTACAGCATCGGCGGCCCGGGCTTCACAGATTAAATTAAGGCTCCGTCACTTCATCACAAAAAGGAGGAATGGCTATGGATAGGATATTAACTCACCCGATACTGGGGGACACCCCGGAGGGCAGGCTGGTGAATTTCACATATGATGGACAGACGCTTCAGGGAATAGAGGGCGAGCCGATCGCAGCGGCGCTCAGAGTGGCGGGTGTCATGACGCATAGATACACCAAGAAGAGACATGAGCCACGAGGTGTGTTCTGTGCCATAGGAAGATGTACGGACTGTGTCATGGTCGTAAATGGCAAGCCAAATATAAGGACGTGCATCACTCCTCTGGAAGAGGGAATGGACGTGAGAACGCAGTACGGTGCGTCGGTAGAGAAGGATTTTTAGGAGGTGACCGCTATGATAGAGAGATATGATCTGATAGTGATAGGCGCAGGTCCGGCAGGACTTTCAGCTGCGATAGAGGCTGCGAAGAACGGGATGAAGCCGATAGTATTTGATGAGAATGCAAAGCCGGGCGGTCAGCTCTTCAAGCAGATACACAAGTTCTTCGGTTCAAAGGAACACAAGGCGAAGATAAGAGGATTCAACATAGGTTACGAACTTCTTGAGGAGGCGAATAAACTGGGCGTAGATGTAAGGCTTAACGCCACAGTTGTTGGACTCTATGATGAGAAGGAGGTAACAGTCAGGATCGGTGATGAGATAAAGCATTTCAAAGGAGACAGTGTGCTTGTGGCGACAGGGGCCAGTGAGAATATGGTAACCTTCAAGGGCTGGACACTTCCGGGAGTCATCGGCGCAGGTGCCGCCCAGACTATGATGAATCTTCACCACATAAAGCCGGGCAACAGGATATTGATGCTCGGTTCAGGAAATGTAGGACTTGTAGTCAGCTATCAGCTCATGCAGGCAGGCTGTGAGGTAGTGGCACTGGTTGATGCGGCACCGAGGATCGGAGGATATGGGGTACATGCTGCGAAGATATCGAGATGCGGAGTTCCATTTTACCTGTCACATACAATCGTTGAGGCAAGTGGAACCGACAGGGTGACAGGAGTTACGATCGCACAGGTCGACAGCCACTTCAATTTCATAGAGGGAACAGAAAAGACATTTGATGTCGATACGATATGCGTTGCCGTTGGACTTTCACCTATGTCGCAGCTTTTAAAGCAGGCGGGCGTAAAGATGAAGGATACTCCGGGCGGATATGTTCCTGAGTGTGACGAATGGGGCAGAACCTCAGTGCCGGGAATATTTGCAGCCGGGGATGTGTCCGGAATCGAGGAGGCAAGCTCAGCCATGATCGAGGGCAGGATAGCGGGATCTGTCGTATCGCAGGATCTCGGGTTTATAGATAAATCAGAGATGGAAGCGCGTGCATCGGAGCTTGAGGATGCACTTGGAAGCCTCCGTGAGGGAATGTTTGCACCGAAGAACAGGGGCAAGCTGATCGAGAAAACAGAGGAAGGCATAGATGTATCGATGAATCTGCTGGAGCACGGCTTTGTGGCAGATGACGAGATAGAGAGATATCCGGGAGTGACTCACAGGAAGGGAATACATCCGGTTATAGAGTGCACCCAGAACATCCCATGCAACCCGTGCCAGGATGCGTGTCCGAAGGGATGTATAAGCATAGGGGAAAATATAACCTCTCTTCCGACAGTGACGGAAAATCCATGTATAGGATGTGGCATGTGCGTTGCAAGCTGTTCAGGACAGGCCATATTCCTGGTGGACGAGGACACCGGGGATGGCTATGGAACGGTGACACTTCCGTATGAGTTTCTTCCGATACCAGAGAAAGGAACAAAGGGCGTGGCGCTTGGCCGTGATGGTCATGAGGTGTGCGAGGCGGAGGTCGTAAGTGTCAGAAGTGCAAAAGTATTTGACCATACCAATCTGCTGACCATGAAGGTGCCGAAGAACATGGTGATGAAGGCAAGATTTTTCAAGGAGGTGCGGTTATGATAGATATCAGAGAAAAACTTGATGCCATAGGACCTTATGTTCCGGCACCGGATGACGATATGCTGGTGTGCAGATGCGAGGAGGTCACTAAGGGTGAGATAAGGCAGGCAGTCCATGCAGGGATGCTGACAATAGAAGAGATAAGAAGATTCTTAAGATGCGGAATGGGACTGTGCCAGGGACAGACCTGTGGCAAGCTGGTGAAGGGTATTGTGGCAAGGGAACTTCATGTGTCACCTCTTGACATAGAGCCGGCCACGTCCAGGGCACCTATGAGACCTACAGAGATGCGCATACTTGCGAGAGATGGAGGTGAGGCTCATGAGTAAACATACAGCAGAGGTGATAATCATCGGCGGCGGTGTAAATGGATGCGCTGCAGCGTACTATCTGGCAAAGGCCGGAATGAAGGATGTAATAGTGCTTGAGGGAAGTCCAAGTATAGGACACGGAGGTTCCTCACGAAACGGAGGCGGAGTCAGACAGTCCGGAAGAGATGTCAGGGAGCTGCCATACGCGATGTATGCAGTACAGAACATGTGGCCAACACTTTCCGAGGAACTGGGTGTTGACGTGGAGTATTACCAGAAGGGCAACCTCAGACTTGGCAAGACTGATGCCCATATGGAAAAACTCAGGAACCTTGCGGCAAATGCAAACTCTCTCGGACTCGATATGAAGATCATAGACGGTAAAGAGGTCAAAGAGATATGTCCATATCTCTCGGATGAGATAATAGGTGCAAGCTGGTGTCCTACGGATGGACATGCAAATCCTATGCTTACGACACTTGCGTATTACAAGAGGGCAACGGAGCTTGGGGTAAATTTCTTTACTGATGCAAAGGTGGCTGCACTTGAGAAGGTGAAAGGAAAACTCAGAAAGGTTATACTGGAATCTGGTGAGGTGTTCGAGGCGGACAAGGTCATACTGGCTGCCGGATATGAGAGCAGATTCATCGCAAGGACAGTTGGAATAGATGTGCCGATGACAAAGTATTTTGAGGAGGCTCTGGTTACGGAGGTGCAGCCTCATATGTTTGATATCATGCTTGGCGTTGCATCAGCTGATTTCTACGGACATCAGTCACAGCACGGATCATTTGTATTTGGTTCGGATTCAGGACTTGAGGAGACAACAGATATGGGGCTGGATGAGCTAAAGACTTCACCGCTCACCGTATCTGCCGGATGCAGGGCAATCATGGGATATATACCGATGATGGCTGATGCCAAGATCGTAAGGACCTGGGGCGGTTGGCTTGATCTCTGCTATGATGGGGTTCCCGTCATAAGCGAGGTTGACGAAGTGCCGGGGCTTATACTGGCATGTGGATTTACCGGACATGGATTTGGAACGGCACCGGCTGTTGGACTTATGCTCTCACAGATGGCGCTCGGCGAGAAAACGGTGGTTGATATATCTTCTCTGCGATATGACAGATTTAAAGCTGTGAGATAGCATAACGTTGCTGATTATAATAATATTTGGCAATTCTCTCAGGTGCGACAGGTTCAAGGCTGTTAGGTAGACAACATATGAATCGTGGTTGTATATTATTGGCGGAGAAATTCTGTGGAGTAAGATAGGAAAACTTCAGAGAGTAAAAAGTATCAACTATGATAGTTAGAAAAAGGAGAGGTATATCATGGAAAATTTCTTTTACAGTATTCCGACAAAGGTATCATTTGGCAAGGGCGTCATTGATGATCTGCCGGAGTACATCAGCGAATACGGAGACAGTGTTCTGCTGGTGTATGGAGGCGGAAGTATAAAGAGAACAGGGTTGTACGATAGGATAATCGAGTTACTTGACTGTAGTCACATTTCCCACATTGAGCTTTCGGGTGTGGAACCCAACCCGAGGCTTACAACTGTGAAGAAGGGAGTAAAGCTGTGTGTGGAAAATGATGTGAAGATTATATTGCCCGTGGGCGGTGGAAGTACGATAGACTGTTCCAAAGCTATAGCAGCTGGGGCGTGTTACGATGGAGATCCGTGGGAGCTGGTGGGACACTCTGAGAAGATAAAAAAAGCATTGCCGATCATAGCTGTCGCAACCATGGCGGCGACTGGATCAGAGATGGATCCATTTGCAGTTATCACAAATGAGGAGACAAAGCAGAAGAAGGATATCTCGTCTGATCTGCTGTACCCTGCATATGCGATACTTGACCCTGAGTATACATTTTCCGTTCCTGCATACCAGACGGCAGCAGGTGTGGCGGATATCATGAACCATATATTTGAGGTATATTTTGCAGACAATGGAGATACGTACATGCAGGACCGCATGATGGAGGCACTCCTTAAAACCCTGATCAAGTATGGCCCGGTGGCGGTTTCAGAGCCGGACAATTATGACGCCAGGGCAAATATTCTTTGGGCATCAGAGTGGGCGATAAATGGATTCATAGCGTGTGGCAAAGATGGCCCGTGGCCGGCACACTCCATAGAGCATCAGCTAAGCGCTTACTATGATATAACACATGGACACGGACTTGCAATCATCACGCCGGTTCTGATGGATTACATTCTTAATGAGAAGAGTCTTCCGGTTCTCATAAATTACGGCGTGAATGTGTGGGATATAGACAAGACAAGGGATCCTTATGATATAGCCAGAGAGGCAATATCAAAGACTCAGAAATTGTATGAGGACATGGGACTTACATCGGATCTCGGTGAGCTGGGCGTGCCGTATGAGAAGGACTTTGACGAGATGGCTGAGAAGGCGGCAGCAGAGGGCCTTGAGTATTGCAGGGTGCCTCTGACGAAGAATGATGTAGTGGAGATATATAGAAGATGCTTTAAGTAACCAAAAGATACAGCAGGAGGTGGCAGTATGGACAGCAAGGTTGAATTCTTATTTCTGAATGAAGAGGACATGATAAAGGCGGGGGTACTAGATGCGGACAGAGCTGTGGACACCATAGGAGAAGTTATAACACTCCTCAGCGAGGGAGACTATCTTATGGGCGGCAGAGCGCATAACGACCACGGTGTACAGCTCATATTTCCGGAGAAGTCGGACATTCCGAACTTCCCGCTTGCGGATTCTGCGGATAGAAGATTCATGGCGATGCCGGCTTATCTCGGAGGAAGATTTCACATGTGTGGTGAGAAGTGGTATGGCTCAAATGGCAGAAATTCGCACAAAGGGCTGCCGAGATCCATACTCATGGCGACGTTGAATGACGTGGAGACCGGCCAGCCGCTGGCGTACATGTCAGCCAATCTCCTAAGTGCCATGAGGACAGGGGCGATGCCCGGCCTGACTGCCATGTATCTTGCAAGACCAGACAGTAAGGTACTGACAATCCTCGGTGCAGGAGTTATAGGAAGGACAAGTCTCATGGCTATCATGGCAAAGTTTCCAGATATAGAGGTACTAAAGATCAAAGGCAGCTCAAAGACATCACACACAGCACATGATCTGGCAGATTATGCCGGGGAGAACTATAAAAATCTCAAGGAGATAATCATCTGCGATACTCTGGAGGAGGCTGTGAGGGATGCAGATATCATAGCGGAGGCTGTATCCGTTGAGCCGAGAAAATGGCCTGTTATAGATCCGGCATGGGTAAAGCCTGGATGCACGATCATATCGTCTGGAACAATGGATATGGATCTGGAATTTGTCAGAGATCATGTGACAAAGGTAGTGGATAATATACAGATGTATGAGGAATATGTAAATGTGTACCAGGAGTGGGATGAAGATGGCAACAGGATATCCCTCGGAACACCAGGTATACATTTTGTGAATATGGTGACGGACGGCTGGATTGAGAAGAGCGAGATCAGACATCTGGGAAATATCATGCGCGGGCTTGAACCTGGCAGAACCAGTGATGACGAGATATTTCTTGTGAGCCTTGGAGGCATGCCGATCCTAGATGTCGGCTGGGGCTATGAGTGTTACCAGAGAGCACTAAGGGAAGGCATAGGAACAAAGCTCAAGTTGTGGGATGCGCCATATATGAGATAATAAGAGCTATTTGTATATATAATGAACACCCCGGGTCACAAAAGTGATCCGGGGTGTTCTATTGGAATAGGGATGATAAATAAATTATTATTTGATCTTAAAAGTAACTTTCTGAACTTTGCCGTTTTTTGACCATACCATAAGAGTATGTGTTCCCTTTTTTGTTACAGCCTTTCCGGACTTGATAGTTTTGCCATCCAGAGTGAGTTTTGCAAGACTCTTGGCATTGGCTACAGTGAGCTTCTTGCCAGCCTTATAAGATTTGCCATTTGACACAGAACTTGCCTTGGCAGTCTTGATGACCTTGCTTGTTGAAGCATAGAAGTTTTTCTTTTTGCTTGCATCCTTGATAACCCATGACACAGTTTTCTTATCCTTTGTCAGTTTACCGTTGGTTGCGGCAACCTTTGTCTTAAATGTCATCTTTGCGCTCATGTAGAATGACATAGAATCCGTAAGATCGAGATCCTTGCCGGTTGCAGCTGTCTTTGCAGTTGTATTGCTGATAGCGTCCGGATCAAATGAAGCGTAAAAATAGTTGCTCTTTACACACACATTTGTATAACCGCACTGTGTCAGAAGCGCCTCGACTTGGCTGAGTTTGGCATTCTTGACTGTGCTGTAGAACATGTTGTATACAACACCATCGATCTTCTTTTTGGAGTATTTTGCCCCGGATTTCTTCATATCTTTGATAATTGCCGCCTTGGTGGTGTCTGACATATCAGCGATCGCAGATAACAGCTCATCATCATAGCCCACTGATATAGTACAGTTGGCCTTGGTGGAAGATGTAATTCTCACATTGGTTGAAACCGCAGCACCACATCCGGTCATGATAAAGCCGAATACGCAGATGCACATAGCAAGAAGCAAATGTTTTAGTTGTCTGCTCATAGAATAGATAACCTCCTTTTTCATAATCCCTATAATATAAATATATTGTGAATATACTGATAATGTCAAGATGGTATATAGAGTATGCTTTATAAAATAAAAACAATGTGGCCTTTAATTGTTAAAATAAACCGAAACCACATAATAAAATAAAGAATAAAAGAAATAGTTAAAAACATTGACTCTGGCATTATACCAGACTCTACAATGGGTGAGAATTAAACAAGAACATAAAAAGAGAGCAACGGAGCTTATGGTTATATAGTTTCGCTGCTCTTTTATTTTGAAGGAGGAATGATTATGAAGAAGATAGAACTGATTATAAGACCTGAGAAGCTGGAGACGCTCAAGAAGATACTTACAAAGAATGAATACAGCGGGCTCACAGTTATGTCTGCCATGGGATGTGGACATCAGAAAGGCTACAGTGAAGAATTTAAAAAGCTGGGTGTGGAGATAAATCTACTGCCAAAGCTGTACGTGATGACAGTGATCCTTGATGAGGATCTGGACGATATTCTGGCTGAGATATGTGAGAACCTATCATCAGGACAGGTAGGTGATGGCAAGATATTCATAACCGATGTAGATGATGTGGTGAGAATAAGAACCGGTGAGCATGGAGAATCAATACTTTAATGAAGAGCGAGGTGAGTTGCTGATGGAAGATAGAAAGGCAATAGTACAGCTTAAGAATATAACAAAGTCATTTGGCGATAATCAGGTACTTAAGCCAATAAGTCTTGATATATATGAGGGAGAGTTCCTGACGCTGCTGGGATCATCAGGATGTGGTAAGACAACGACACTTCGTATAATTGCAGGTTTTGAGACACCTACAGAGGGAAGTGTCTATATAGAAGATAAGGATGTAACTGATATGGCTCCTTATAACAGGGACGTAAATACAGTGTTCCAGAGTTATGCGCTGTTCCCACATATGACAGTATTTGACAATATAGCTTTTGGTCTGGTTGAGAAAAAGATGAATAAGAAGGAGATCAGAAGTAAGGTTATGGAAATGCTGGAGCTTGTACAGCTGCACGGCTTTGAAAAGAGGAAGCCTTCACAGATGTCAGGCGGACAGAAACAGAGAGTTGCCATTGCCAGAGCGCTGGTCAACTCACCTAAAGTGCTTCTGTTGGATGAGCCTCTTGGAGCGCTTGACTTGAAACTCAGGAAGCAGATGCAGGTGGAGCTCAAGAGATTGCAGAAGAAACTGGGAATAACATTTGTATATGTAACCCATGATCAGGAAGAGGCGCTGACCATGAGTGACAGAATAGCGGTTATGCACCAGGGGCATTTTGAGCAGATTGGAACAGCTAAGGAAATATATGAAAAGCCACAGACAAAGTTCGTAGCAGGATTTATAGGAGAGTCAAATCTGTTCGAGGCAAATGTGGACATCATATCAGGAAATGAGCTGGAGCTTATGATGGAGAACGGAAGAGTTAAAGCAAAGGGCGAAGGCTTTGTGAAGGAAGAGATAGTATACATATCTGTTCGCCCTGAGAATACGCATCTCTCAGATAAGGATGTGGATGGATTTACGCTGAAAGGAATTGTAAAAGACCAGATATATGTGGGTTCTGTTCTCAAGACTATAGTTGAACTTCCAAATGGTAAGGAGGTCAAGGTGAATAATCATCCTGATGCGTATGTATATCCGGTTGGCGCTGTTGTCACTGTGTACTGGGATCCGGATAAGGCGGTGGTAATCCACACCAAGGAGGACAAGATGTATGACGCCATAGAGGATGCGGTTCTGAAATAGGAGGCTTGCTATGAAAGAAAAGAAGAAAAAGGAGAGGAAGAATACGCTGCCTATACTGTGCATGGTGGGACCTACATCACTGTGGCTGCTGTTCTTCCTGCTGATTCCACTTATATATGTAGTTGTCATAAGTTTTATGACCAAAGGTGCTTATGGAGGAGTGGTATTCAAGTTTTCTATAGACAGTTACAAGAGAATATTTGATCCACTTTACCTCACAGTTATGTGGAAGTCCATAGTTATGGCATTTGAGACCAGCGTGATATGTCTTATCATATCTTATCCATTTGCATATATGCTTTGCAAGGTTCCGGCTAAAGTGCGTGGAATGCTCACATTGCTTATAATGCTTCCGTTCTGGGTAAACGGTCTTATCAGACTTAACGGATGGTCAAACATATTGAGGGACAGCGGATTTATCAACACTCTGCTTATGAAGATCGGAATTATAGATCAGCCAATACAGATGATGTATTCAGAGGGGGCGGTGCTTTTCGGAATGGTATATACATTCTTCCCATTTATGGTTCTGCCACTCCAGAGCAGTATATCCAAACTGGATCAGTCTCTTATTGAAGCATCATATGATCTTGGAGCCAGAAAAGTGAAGACGTTTGTAAGAGTGATTTTGCCTATGACTCTTCCGGGCATATTTGCCGGAACCATACAGGTATTTATACCGAGCCTGGGAGCCTTCTTTATCTCGGATGTTATGGGAGGAGGAAGTGCAGCTTATTTGGGTAATCTTATACAGAATCAGTTCCTAGTAGCCCGTAACTGGCCGCTTGGCGCAGCGTTCTCGGTATTGTTGATCATATTTACTCTCGTTGTCCTTAAGGCTTACAGCAAGGTCGGTGATCTGGATGACCTTGCATAGGCGGATGGACGATGCCATTAAAGGAGGTGCAGCTATGAAGCGAAAAGAAAAAAAGAAAATGGGCGCGGGCTCCATCATTTTCATGGCACTTGTATATCTGTTCTTATATATGCCTGTATTTGTAATAATTCTGTTTTCGTTCAACAAGAACAATTCAAATATTGCATTTGATGGGTTTACGCTCAAGTGGTATCTGGAGGTGTTCAAGGGAGATTCTCTGATGAAGAATTTTTGGCTTTCCATAGAACTGGCGCTGGTATCCATGGTTATATCAGTGGTGCTTGGAACATTGGCTACGATAGGTCTGTACAGATATGAATTCAAGTTAAAAAAATTTATAAATGGACTTCTCTATGTCCCTATCGTTATACCAGAGCTCGTCATAGGCCTTGCATCCCTTGCTTCATTTTCCAAGATGGGAATGACGATGGGATTTGCAACTATGGTGTTCGCCCATGTTACATTCTGTCTGCCATTTGTAATCATCACATTGAGATCAAGAATAGCAGATTTTGACAGTTCCATAGAGGAGGCAGCTATGGATCTTGGGGCAAATCAGTGGCATACGCTTAAGAGGGTTACCATACCGATGCTGACTCCGGGTATCATATCAGGAGCTTTGCTGTCAATTACGTTGTCTATAGATGATGTGATAATCAGTTATTTTGTTTCCGGTGCAGGGGATATTACATTCCCAATAAAGGTATATGGAATGGTCAGAGGAAAGATCACAACAAATGTGTATGTAATATCGACACTCATGATAATAGGCATTGTGGTCGTCTATCTTGGTGCAGGTGCACTTGGAAGATTCCTGGAAAAACGCAAGGAGATAAGAGATATCAAGAAGATAGAAGCTCAGTGATGATCGAGGTAAGGAGGCATGGATATGGATACAGGAGCAGAACTTATAGTATATGGAAAGATATATACTGCTGACAGAGATCGCAGTATTGCCGAGGCCATGGCTATATCGGCTGGCAGGATCATATATGTGGGGGCCAGAGAAGGAGCCGCAGATTATATAACGGACAGGACACAGGTAATAGATCATGAAAATGGACTTGTCATACCTGGAATAACGGAGGGACATGCACATATATCAAGCACAACTGAATTGCTTTATGGTGCTCATCTGTCAAACCTCGAAACAGTTGATGAGTATGTGGATTCTATAAAACAATATATAAAGGAGAATCCTGATGAGACGGTTATCAGCGGATGCGGTTATGAAAATGGCGTGTTTGGACCGCCTGGACCAACTGCCGAGATATTGGATGCGATAGATACGGACAAGCCTATGGTGTTTATAAGTGAAGATCATCATTCGTTCTGGGCAAATTCTAAGGCTATGGAGATGGCTGGGATAGATGAGACGACATCGGAGGTAGAAAATGGCGTTATAGTCAGATATCCGGGAACCAATAAGCCTACCGGATGGTTCAAAGAGATGGCTGGTAATCTGCTGGATAAAATTTTGCCGGTTATGACTCCTGAGCATTTTGCAAATGCAATACTTTACTATCAGGATGTGGCAATGTCAAATGGAGTCACCATAGCATTTGAACCTATGCTTGACAGAAAAAAGAATTTTGCAGAGAGATTTGCAGGTTATGAGAAATTGAATAAAGAGAATAAGCTGAAGATATCATACAGGGTAGCGTATACACTGGAGCCTATGGACGACGAGAATTATGTGTTTTCAGAGCTCCGCAAATATCATGAGAAGTTTAAGTATTCACCTAAAATACAGGTAAATACTTTGAAAATATTTGCAGATGGAGTAGTGGAGGGACATACCGCTTTGCTGAGAGATGATTATGCGGATGCTCCCGGAGATAAAGGGGAGCCAATGCTGAGTCAGGACAGAATGAACAGTGTGGTAAAGAGAGCACTTGACTCGGGATTTGATATACATGCTCACGCAATAGGTGATGCGGCAATAGATGAGGTGCTTAACGCATATGAATTTTGTCAGACGGATCCGGACAGAGATTACAGAGATGCAATCACACATCTGCAGGTTATGGTTCCTGAGCATGTGGAACGAATGAAGAAACTAGGAGTAGTGGCGGTTACTAATCCATACTGGCACTTTAGGAACAGTATATATTATGACACACTTGAAAAACCGTTTCTCGGTGACGACAGGGCATCTAAAGAATATTATATGAGGTCAGTAACTGATGCAGGAATAGTAGCAAGCTGTGCAAGTGATTTCCCTGTCACGGTTCCGCCGAGAACTATGGATGCACTTCACATCATGGTTAACAGAAAGCAGCCCGGACATCCCGAGATGGAAGAGATGGGAACAGGTGAGACGATAGATGTACAGGATGGTCTGCAGGTGCTTACATATGGCGGTGCGTATCAGAACAGGCTGGAAGAAACAAAAGGCTCACTTGAGACCGGAAAGGATGCAGATTTTGTATTTCTTGACAGAGATGTTATCACTATTGCAAAGGAGGATATATATAAGACAAAGGTCACTGCAACTTTTATAGGTGGAGAGAAAGTCTGGAGTATATCATGAGATAAAAAGGAGGAAAAGATTATGATTAAAGGAAAGATGAAGAAGATAATGGCAGCAGCCCTTGGAGCAGCAATGGTATTTGCAATGACTGCATGTGGTGGTTCAGACGAAAAGACAGCGGATGGTTATGCAAAGGAGATATATCTTTACAACTGGTCAGAATACATGAGTGAGGATGTCATCAATAAGTTTGAAGAAGAATATGGAATAAAGGTTGTTGAGACTACGTTCGAATCAAATGATGAGATGCTGGCAAAACTTCTGGCAGGAGGTGGAACAGACTATGATATAGCAGTTCCGTCTAATTTCTATATTGAGTCTATGAAGGCAAATGGCCTTCTGGAACCTCTGGATAAAGATGTGATAACCAATTACAACAATATTGATGAAACATACAGGACGATGGAATGTGATCCGAATGGTGAGTATTGTGTACCATATATGGGTACCGCATGTGTATGGATAGGAAACAAGAAACTGCTTGATCAGTATGGTATAGAGGTCAATAAAATGGAAGATCTGAAAAATGACAACCTCAAAAACAACATACTTCTTGTGGATGATCCACAGGCGATAATCGGTGTGGGCTTGTTGGGATGTGATCTTGATCCTACATCACAGGATCTTGGAGATATAGAGAAAGCAAAGAATTATATAAGTGACATGAATCCATATATCAAAGCCTTTGCAGCTTCTACAGATACGAGGGACAGTATGGCAAAAGGCGAAGTGGCATTGGCATATATGTATAGTGGAGAGGCTCTTCAGGCTATGAAGGAGAATCCTGATCTGGAGATTGTTATGAATGATGAGCAGTGTTCACTGTCAATGGATACCATGGTACTCTTAAAGGGTTCAAAGCACAAAGAGGAGGCAGAGCTGTTCCTGAATTTCCTGCTCAGACCTGATATCTCTGCCGAACTTACAAATACATTCCAGTTTGTATGTGCCAATGATGCAGCAGTTGATAATCTGGATGCAGATCTGAAAGACAGTCCTCTCTGTGTACTCACAGATGATATGAAGAGCAGAATATATATGATCAACAACTTCAATGCCGATGCTATATCAGCAGAGACAGATGCGGTGATGGAGATCAAGTCGTCAAGATAAGAGACAGCCTATGGAGAAGAATAATCTGGTACTTAATATAAAATATGCCATAGTACAGATGATGTTCTGGACCTGTGCAGCATCTGCATATGCATACCTTACGCAGATGCTGCAGTATAAGGGATTTGCAGGGGATCAGATAGGCGTTATAAATGCAGTAAAGCTTTTTTCAACTGTGGTATTTCAGATTATAATAGGGTCATTTTCAGACAGATATGCATCGAAGATACCATTAAAATATATTATTGCATTTCTGACAACGGCGGCTTTGGTGTTGACTTTTATTTTCTATCAATATAAATTGTCATTTGTGCAGATGATAATATTATTTGTTGGATTTGGCGCTACATTTACATGTATTTCTCCACTGATAGATTCGTTGTCCATCATATATATGAATGTTGGACAGAAGATCAATTATCCGGCATGCAGGGCAGCAGGTTCATTTGCCTGGGCAGTGGCATGTGTAGCATTTGGAGTGTTCTGTGACAGATATGATGCAGGAAGACTGCTGATACTTCAGATGTTTTTCACCGCAATGCTGATAGTGTCTGTTCTTATTATGAACTCAAGTGGGAATAGGACAGATGGCTGTACGGTGGATAGTAATGTGGAAGATAAAAGAAATACACAGGGGAATGTGGTTCATACTGCCGGATATCTCATTGCCAGATACCCCAAATACAGATGGTTTCTTATAGGATCATTGATCATGTTCATGGGATATAACGTGGGAACCACGTTTCTTATCAATGTATTTGAACGGCTTGGTGGAACCAATCTTCATTACGGAATAGCAGAATTTGTCATGGCGATCAGTGAAGTGCCATCTGCGCTTTTGCTCATAAAGTTCAGAAAGCATATATCTCTTGATAAGATTATGCTTTGCTGCGCAGTGTTTATGACTTTCAAAAATATGTTCGCAGCATTTTCGGATAGTGTGATGGTTATTGTGATATCTCAAAGCTGTGAGATGCTTGGCTTTGGCCTGTTCTATTCAGGCAGTGTATATGTTATAGAAGAAATGCTTTCAGCTGCGGATGTGGTAAAGGGAATGTCCCTCATCAATGCATTTACAGTTGGGGCAGGTGAGGGGATAGGAGCACTGCTATGTGGCTGGATCAATTCAAAGTATGGTCTGACAGTACTGATGAATGCAAGTGTGGTTATCAGTGCAGTTTCAATTATGTGCATGATCATAATGTGTATGGTGACAAATGAAAGAAAGGTTTGGTAAGTATTATGAAGAACCGTGACGTAGAATCAGAAGCGGCAGGAAGAAAAAGCAATGTAGAGACAGATAAACAGAATATAAGTTTTCTGTATCTCAGTGAGGAAGATATGATAGATGCCGGCGTGCTTCATCCTGGAAGATGCGTGGATGTTATGGAGGAGACGATGGGACTTATGGAGGATGGAGATTTCCTCATGGGTGGGCCGTACAATGATGCCCACGGTCTCATGCTGTATTTTCCAAAAAAATCACCAATAGAAAATTTTCCCGTAAATAATGCCAGAGACAGAAGGTTTATAGCTATGCCGGCATATCTGGGAGGACGCTTTCATGTGGCAGGAGAAAAATGGTATGGGTCAAACGGCAATAACAGATCAATAGGGCTTCCACGTTCGATACTTATGATGATGCTCAATGATGTTGAGACAGGGAAACCTCTTGCGTATATGTCAGGAAATCTGTTGAGTTCCATGAGAACAGGAGCTATGCCGGGACTTGCAGCCAAGCTTCTGGCAAGAGATGGCTCGAAGGTGTTGACACTTGTAGGGCCAGGAGTTATATGCAGATCAAGTCTGAGGGCTATCATGTCCCAGAGATTTGATATTGACACCATCAAGATAAAAGGAAGTTCTCCAACATCGGCAAATGCGATCAAGATGAAGGAGTACATAGAGGAGAATTATCCTGAGGTAAAAAATATAATTCTGTGTAAAGATATGGAAGAGGCGCTTAAGGATGCGGATATCATAACGGAGGCTGTATCGTGCAAAGAAGGAGAGTGGCCTGAGTACAAGCGCGAATGGCTGAAACCAGGGGCACTTGTAATATCTACAAGTACATTTAACATGGAGCACAGGAGTATAGTTGACCTCAAGAAAGTCATAGATAACTATGGAATGTATGAGAATTATGCTGAGGAAGATAACGTAGGTTACGATGAGGACGGCAACAGGCTTCACACCGGCTGTATGGGTGAGGACTTTGTCTACATGGTACAGGACGGCCTTATTGAGAGAGATTCTATAACCACATTTGGAGAGATAATCCGCGGCAAGAAGCCCGGACGTGAATCTGACGATGAGATAATACTTGTATCCATAGAGGGCATGCCAACCGAGGATGTGGCATGGGCATACGAGTGTTACACATATGCACTTGTTCATGACATCGGCACCAAACTTAAGGTCTGGGACAGACCATACGCGTTCTGACGGACGGTTACAGGCATATTTACCCAAATAAAGTCCATGTAGGTACATGTTCAATCACGTTCTACATCTGTCACTTCATCAGTTTCTATATGCATGCGGCTCTGCACGCGATAAGAGCGTTTGCGTGCGACGCCTTAGCATAGAAACTGCCGGAGTTCGGATGTATTCACTACCGATTGCCCATGTACCTACATGGACTTATATTTTTCACGCTTCAAACAATTGGTGACAAAGTTTAATGGTTTCCGGGTTTGCGCTGCTGCTGTAGAATTCCACAGTACCATTCTCTATGGAAGGCGTGAGCAGCTCAGCAATGCGTAGTCTCCTCTGAAGTTCCAGGGCAGTGCCGTGCGCTCCGTTGAAGATCTTGACGTCAGGTCCGGCTATGCGTTGTATAACCTTCTCTACAAATGGATAATGAGTGCAGCCGAGAACGATGGCATCCACATGCTTCTCCAGAGATGGGGCGAGCAGTCTTTTCAGAAATTCTGTGATCTCCTCACCATCGAATATTCCTCTCTCAACGTAATCCGCAAGTCCGGGACATGGAACTGGGTAGATTTCGGATTCTTTTGAATAATGTTTCATAAGCTCATGAAATTTTGGAAGTGCCAATGTGGCAGGGGTTGCCATGACAGCAACTTTGTCGTGTTCTTTCCAGAGGACAGCAGGCTTTAGAGCCGGTTCTATTCCGATGATAGGAATGGATGGGTACTGTTGTCTTAATGCAGTTGCGGCAACGCTGGTGGCTGTGTTGCATGCAATCACTATGGCTTTTACATTCTTGGCAAGCAAAAAGCTTGTACAATGTTCAGCCCTGTCCAGAATCTGTTCGGTGCTTTTGGTACCATAAGGGGCATAGGCCGAATCCCCGAAATATATGTAGCTTTCATTGGGCATGAGTTCAGCCACGTCACGCAGGACGCTTATTCCACCCAGCCCCGAGTCAAATACACCAATTGATCGTGTGTCCATAATACATCTCCATTATATATGATTTCCGCCGTAACACTAAATATGGCGGGATTATTCTTATAACAACAAAATTATACTATCAGTATTCGCAAAAAACAACTTGATTCAACTGGAAAACCGGATATGTATATAGTATACTTGTGCTGTACTATGAGCAAAGTGGGTGTGAATATGATGGAAGATATGATTTCAACTACAAAGAAAAAAATGATAGAATATTATGCCGGTGATTCCAGACGGATACATCATTTCCTTAAGGTGCACTCATTTGCCAGGCTTATAGGAGAGATGGAGAGCATGCCCGGGGAAGAATTGGCTGTACTGGAGATTGCAGCATTGGTTCATGATATAGGCATAAAGAACGCAGAACTCAAATATGGATATAATAATGGAAGACTGCAGGAACAGGAAGGTCCGCCTGAAGCAAGGAGGCTCCTGCGAGATGTGGGAGTGGAATCCAGTGTTATAGACAGGGTGTGTTATCTCGTGGCGCATCATCACACGTATGGCAGTATAGAAGGACTGGATTATCAGATACTTGTGGAAGCTGATTTTATTGTGAATTTGTATGATGATAAAGCGGATGACGATACGGTCAGAAAGGTGTATGACAGAATATTTGCTACAGAATCCGGCAGGTATTTGTACAGACAGATATTTTGTGATATAATTACAAGATCGTAAATTTGGAGGAAACAAATGAGACTTTATATATCAAAATTATTATCGATGGTTCTGCCGGTAATAGGAGTACTGGGGATATTTGGATTTGCGTTTGCCGGCAACATAATGTATGGCTGGGAAATGTTTGTAGGTTTGTCACTTCTGTCAGGACTGATCAATACTATCTTTTTCAGATGCCCTCATTGCGGAAAGTCAATACCTGCAAACAGCACAGTCAATCAGAAATATTGTCCCCTGTGCGGAGAGGATCTTGGAATGAAACCGTCCAGAATAAGTTACTATGGAAGATGTCACAGAGATAAGGATGGTACATACAGAGGATTTACAACAGTGGGTCCAATGGTATTCATAGTGAGTCTGTTTATATTGTCACTTATTGTAATTGTGGTGTTTGGAGTGGAAAGCCTGTCCAAGGGAATAGGAAGATTGGCAATGATACTGGCATTTATTGTCAGTGTTGTTCTGTCGGTATTTTGCCGTATAGTGGTATCATCAGCTTTGAAGCTTGACGACAATGCAATATATTATAGTAAGTGGCCGTTCAGATGGCGCAGATATGATATAGAGGACATATTGGAGATGGAGAAAAAGATAACTCCATTTTATCATGTGAACAGAGGCTATGTATTTGCAACATCACAGGGAATTATAGCGATTCCTATGGCATCATATGCAGGCGGTCAGGAGATTTTTCAGCGTTTCACTGAGATATTGGGACAGGACATGCCAGATGTAAGACCGGATCTTGTATTATCTAAGAGATCAGAGCAGGCGAAAGCGGACGAGGACAGATATAACGAAGCAGTGACAAGATTCAACGAGCTTCAGAGTACAAAAGACAACAAATAAAAGACCGGCAATCCGAGCATGGTCATACGAAAGGGTAAAGAAATGGACAGCAATAATATAGGAAAGAAGATCGACAATACAAAACTTGTAAATGCAATGAGAACCATGAGAGCAAATGAAGATCAGGATTCAAGACGAGAGTTTTTCCAGGCTATAGCGCCTGCAATGCTTATCATTCCGGTTAATTTTGATAAGGATCCTGAGGTGGATGAGGAAGGAAGAATCGTTCCGGGAAATGGAGTCAAGATTAATTTTGCTCTGCTTACCAACACCAATGGGGATAAGGTATTTCCATGTTTTACAGATGATGAGACAATAAATGCATCACAGTTTAATGAAGGTTTCAAGAGGATTATTCTTCCTTATAAAGAACTGGCATCATTTGTATTGAAGTCCAACGGAGCGGTTAATGGTATTGCGGTTAATCCATTTACGGAGAATTGTTTTATATCAGGAGAATTTATCAAACTGGCTGATGAGCAGGCCAAGAAGGGGCCTCTCACCCAGACTAAGATTGCGCCTGGTGCCAAGATCAAGCTCAGGACACCCAAATATCAACCGGTGCAGATGCTGGATGTCGCGTCAAAATTCCTGGCTGGACATGACAATGTGTCAAAGGCTTATATTCAGATGATGGAGGAGCCTGAGAAGGAGGATAAATATCTTATGGCTTTGGAGATAAATGGAGATGAAAAACATCTGCTGACTGAGCTCATACCACTTTTGAAACCACATTCATTTGGAATAGAACTTGCATTTGTAACTACGGACAATGCGTTGGGAGAAAAGGTTGCGGAACTGACAGAGCCATTCTACACAAAGGAAGGATTGGATGATAACAGTGCTCCACAGGACAAAGAATAAATTAAAAATTTAATAGAAGGGGGTTATTATGTTAAAAAAATATCTGACGATCTTTCTTATCTCAATGGTGCCGATATTGGAACTGCGTGGAGCAATCCCATATTCAGTGGGATATGGACTGCCAAGTATACCTTCATTTATAGTGTGTGTTATAGGCAATATGATACCGGTTCCTTTCATATACTGGTTTGCCCGCAGAGTGCTGGAATGGGGAAAGGACAAAAAGTTTATTGGAAAGTTTTTTACCTGGTGCCTGGTCAAAGGAGAGCGTGGAGGACAGAAGCTCATGGCAAAGTCTGGTGCAGGTGTGTATATAGCGTTGCTGTTGTTTGTGGGAATTCCTCTTCCTGGAACAGGTGCATGGACAGGAACACTGGCTGCAAGCTTTCTGGAACTTGACTGGAAGAAGAGTGTAGTAATGGTAATGCTGGGAGTTGTTATGGCCGGGGTTATCATGTATCTGGGCAGTATAGGTGTATTTGGTGCTATAGGACTCCTGTCATCGAAATAACATCAAGATAGATTTACAACAGAAAGAGGTTGATTATTGTGGCAGTAAATCCTGCAATTTTTTTCAAAATAAAAGGAGCATGGGATAAATTTGTATCAAACCATCCTAAGTTCCCGTTGTTTCTCAGAGCTGCATCGGCGAGCGGTATCAAAGAGGGATATGTAATAGAAGTAAAAATAACAGATAACGATAATAAAACTATATGCACCAACGTCAAACTGACAGAATCGGATATGGAACTCATTCAGATGATCAAAGAGATCAGTAATGGTGCAAGATAGTGACAAAATAATAAAAAGACTTCTTGACTTGCTATGTGCAATTGTGTTATTGTAGACTTTGCGATGAAAGAGGTCTTTTTTTTGCGCCTTAAAATAACAATGGAGGTAAGTGGAAATGCGCGTTAAAATAACATTGGCATGTCAGGATTGTAAACAGCGTAATTACAATATGACAAAGGATAAGAAAACGCATCCAGACAGAATGGAAACAAAGAAGTACTGTAGATTCTGCAAGGCTCATACAGTACACAAGGAGACAAAATAGTCTGAACCAGTAAGGAGGAATAGAGTTATGTCTAAATCTAGCAATGAAGAAAAGTCAAATACTCTCAAGAGAAGCTGGTTTCAGGAATTAAAGGGAGAGTTTAGAAAGATCACATGGCTTGATAAGAACTCCCTTGCAAGACAGTCAGTTGCGGTGGTTATTTCCTCAGTCGTTCTCGGCTGCATTATAGCTATTGTGGATTGGCTGATCCAGGTTGGTTTGAATTTCATAGTTGGGTAAAGGATGGTGGAGAATATGTCAGAAGCAGATAATGCAAGATGGTATGTTGTTCATACATACTCAGGATATGAAAACAAAGTAAAGGCTGATATTGAGAAAACAAAAGAAAACAGAAATTTGCAAGACCAGATTTTAGAGGTAGTCGTTCCGGTAGAGGATGCCACAGAGATCAAGAATGGTAAAGCTAAGCCAGTTGAGAGGAAGATACTTCCTGGTTATGTTCTCATCAACATGGTCATGAACGATGTTACATGGTATGTTGTCCGTAACACAAGAGGTGTTACAGGATTTGTTGGATCAGATCCAAGAAAACCTGTTCCGCTCACTGACGAAGAACTTAGCAACTTGTATCAGACGTCTGAGGAAGTTGTCATTGACGTTGAAGTGGGTGATTCTATCACGGTTACTTCAGGTGCCTGGGAAGGCACAGTAGCAACAATTAAGGCAATTAACACTGCAAAACAGACCGTAGCCATCGAAGTAGAAATGTTTGGTCGTGTAAATACTGTTGATATTGCGTTTGCTGATATCAAGAAGTTGTAATTATCAAGTGGAAGGGTTTTGCCCGTTATTACCACAGTATTTTGGAGGAATGCTAAAATGGCAAAGAAAGTAGAAGGATACATCAAATTACAGATACCTGCAGGAAAGGCAACTCCTGCACCACCTGTTGGACCAGCTCTTGGTCAGCACGGTGTTAATATCGTTGCTTTCACAAAGGAATTTAATGCAAGAACAGCTAATGAAGGTGATATGATCATTCCTGTTGTAATCACTGTATATCAGGATAAGAGCTTCAGTTTCATTACAAAGACTCCACCTGCATCACTTCTTATCAAGAAGGCATGTAACATCAAGTCAGGTTCTGCAAACTCAAAGAAGACAAAGGTTGCAACAATTTCTAAGGCTAAGGTTCAGGAGATCGCTGAACTTAAGATGAAGGATCTGAACGCTGCAAGCCTTGAGTCTGCAATGAGCATGATCGCTGGAACAGCTCGTTCAATGGGCGTTACAGTTGAAGAGTAATACAGATATTTAGTGGGAGGGTCGCTCCCGATATGACCACAGGAGGTTTATAATAATGATTAAGAGTAAGAAATATGTAGATGCAAGCAAGCTCTATGATAAGACTGCTGCTTACGAAGCAAGCGAAGCAGTTGCTTTGGTTAAGAAGATGGCTTCAGCTAAGTTCGATGAGACTGTAGAGGCTCACCTGAGACTGGGTGTTGACGGACGTCACGCTGATCAGCAGGTTCGTGGTGCTGTAGTTCTTCCACACGGAACAGGTAAGACAGTTAAGGTTCTCGTATTTGCAAAGGGTGCAAAGGTTGACGAGGCTCTTGCTGCAGGCGCTGATTACGCTGGTGGAGATGAGCTGGTACCTAAGATCCAGAACGAGGGATGGTTAGATTTTGACGTAGTTGTAGCTACACCTGATATGATGGGTGTTGTAGGACGTCTTGGTCGTGTACTTGGACCAAAGGGTCTCATGCCAAACCCTAAGGCTGGAACAGTTACTATGGATGTAACAAAGGCTATCTCAGATATCAAAGCTGGTAAGATAGAGTACAGACTTGACAAAGCCAACATTATCCATGTGCCAGTGGGAAAAGTTTCTTTCACAGAGGAACAGTTAAACGAGAATTTCCAGACATTAATAAATGCTATTGTTAAGGCAAAGCCAGCAGCTGCTAAGGGTCAGTACCTTAAGAGTGTTGTAATTGCTTCAACAATGGGACCTGGTGTAAAGATCAACACAACAAGCTATGTATAAAGCTTAGTTGAGAATATCATCAGAAAAAGCCCTGCATCTTATGAATTCCATAGGATGCAGGGCTTTTTACTATTATAATTTCAAGAAAAGTCCCTTTTTTCTTGACACTGCATGAACTAGATTGTACAATTTAATCGTTTGATGCGTTAAAGTGCTGACAAAAATCGTTACATTGCATAAAACTTATAAACATATGGAGGACAGTACAGGTATGAGACAGAAAAAGATTCATTACATCTATAATAAAGAGATGGAGTGCATGAATCCTGAGGAGAGAAAGAAGCTTCAGGGGGAGAGACTTAGAAAGACAGTAGAACTTGAATATGCAAATGTTCCGGCATACAGAGCCAGAATGGATGAGGCGGGAGTAAAGCCGGAGGATATAAATAGTATAGATGACATAGTGAAGCTTCCGTTTACGCAGAAGACAGATCTCAGAGATAACTTCCCATTTGGGCTGTTTGCTGCAGATAAAAAGGATATAATCAGAATTCAGGGATCATCAGGAACAACAGGAAAACCTATTGTATCAGGATATACACAGAATGATATTGATGTTTGGACAGAGATGGTTGCAAGAGCTATCAAGTGTGCCGGTGGCGGAGAGGATGATATCATCCAGATAGCTTACGGTTATGGATTGTTCACAGGCGGACTCGGAGCCCATCAGGGTGCGACCAAGGTTGGCGCCACAGTAGTTCCAATGTCTTCAGGCAACACCCAGAGACAGATCATGATGATGAAGGAGCTTGGTGCTACTATGCTTTGCTGTACACCTTCATATGCTACATATCTTGCAGAGACTATCAGAGAGATGGGTATTGATCCATCTGAACTTAAGCTTAAGTCCGGGTGCTTTGGCGCAGAGCCATGGACTGAGGAGATGAGACAGCATCTCGAGGAACTTCTTGATTTTGATGCGTTTGACATATATGGTCTCACGGAGATCGGCGGACCTGGTGTTGCATTTGAGTGTTTTGAGAAGAATGGAATGCATATCAATGAGGATCATGTCCTTGCAGAGATTATTGATCCTGTCACAGAGGAGCCGATTCCTGACGGAGTTCCTGGAGAACTTGTATTTACAACTCTTACCAAGACAGGTACACCTATGATCAGATACAGGACACATGATATATGTACCCTCACTCATGGCACATGTGCATGTGGAAGAACAACAGTCAAGATGAGCCGTATTACGGGACGTACAGATGATATGCTCGTAGTTCGTGGTGTAAATGTGTTCCCTAGCCAGATAGAGTCAGTTCTTCTTGGCGTTGAGGAGGCTTCAGCCCACTACATGCTGGTTGTAGATCGCGTGAATTCGCAGGATAAGCTGACTGTACAGGTTGAGCTTAAGGATGACGTGGATATGACAGATACTGCAAAGCTTGACGCCATTGCAGCTCGTATCAAGACAGATATAAAGCAGACACTTTTGATCAGTGCGAAGGTTGAACTTGTGCCACCTAAGACTATTCCACGTTCGGAGGGTAAGGCTAAGAGAATAACAGATAACAGACATATAGGTTTCTAAGATCTGAATACAGAAATTTATTGAAACAATAAAGAGAAATACAGCTGGCTTGAGGCAGAGCTGTCCGGTGTCGTGGCCGGATAAGTTGCCAGGGCCGGCTGTTTTTCGGATAGAAACTAAAGTCTTGTGTGCCAGAGGGTGAGGGTTAAATGCTGAAAAATCTTGCAATTTGGCATATTTCCGTGTAGAATTTGCTTTGTTATGTGCGCTGACAGGGAGATTCTGTATTTACAGCAGGAATGTTGGTGCGGAGTAGATAAATTATAATTATTATGGAAGGTGGATTAACTAATGAATGTTTACGAGATGATTGCGTTTATAGCGTATTTTGTCCTGGTAATCGGCGTGGGAATTTATTTCTTCTTCAAGTCCAGAGGCAATTCCGGAGAGAAGGATTATTTCCTTGGAGGCAGAGATATGAATGGCCTTGTGGCTGCTCTCAGCGCTGGAGCGTCGGATATGAGTGCCTGGGTGCTCATGGGACTGCCTGGCGCATTTTATGCAACTGGACTCAGCAATATGTGGATATCTGTGGGATTGTTTATAGGAACGGCGTGCGCATGGATATTTATAGCACCAAAACTCAGAAGATTTTCAATGGCTTATAATGACTCTATTACGATACCTCAGTATCTGACAAATCGTTTTCAGTCAGACAACAAGCTGCTTCTGATAATATGTGCGGTTATATTCGTAGTTGCATATTGTATATATGCGGCATCGAGCATATCAGCATGCGGAACACTGTTTAATACAGTTATGGGAATAAACAGGAATACGGCGATGATAGGTGCTGCAGTTATTATTGTTGTGTACACATTCCTTGGTGGGTTCAACGCAGTGTGCTGGACGGATTTCTTCCAGGGACTTCTGATGCTCGCCGCACTTATGGTAGCCCCTATTATAGCGGTGATCACCATGGAAGGTGCCGGTTTTGTAGCTCCTGAGGTGGTTGTACCTGATAACTATTACAATGCACTTGTAAGTGGCTCGTTTGACAGCAAGAGTATAATCAATATTATATCAGGACTTGCATGGGGGCTTGGATATATGGGTATGCCTCATATACTTATAAGATATATATCAATAAAGTCAGAGAAGGAAATGAAAAAGTCCAGAATAGTTGGAACGTGCTGGACAGGAATCATACTTGTTATGGCATCTGTAGTGGGCATGGTAGGCCTCAAGTATCTGGGAGCCGGACTGGCAGATAATTCACAGGTATTCATAAAACTTGTCAGAGGAGTATTTCCTGCGCTGGTGGCAGGTATCCTGTTGTCAGCAATACTTGCCGCATCCATGAGCACGGCTGATTCACAGCTCCTTGCGTCATCATCAGCTTTTTCGTCTGATGTGTACAAGCCGATTTTCAGAAAGAATGCGTCTGACAAAGAGATGCTTTGGGCTGGAAGGATAGTTGTTATAGTTATTTCAGCTGTGGCACTTGCAATAGCAATGAATCCTGATTGTGAGGGAATTATGGCACTTGTGTCAAATGCGTGGGGAGCTTTTGGTTCAGCGTTTGGCCCGGTAATACTGTTGTCATTGTACTGGAAGAGACTTAACTACTCCGGAGCGTTGTCATCAATTATTGTTGGATTTACTGTTGATATGCTCTGGTATAAGTTCTTTGTTTCCTCAACAGGACTGTATGAGATTGTTCCTGGCTTTGCAGCTGCATTTATAACAGCGATAGTGGTATCACTTCTTACAAAGAAGCCAGATGATAAGGTTATAGAGATATTCGAGAAGGCTCAGCAGCCAACAGATTAATAACAGGTAATAAAAGATATATGGTAAATAAAAGCACATGGAATCTATATGTTATGGTTCCATGTGCTTTTTCTTATGCTGTAAAATGTGGAAGAACATCGGGAATATCTGCAAAATCAAAAAGAACCACCTCAAATATCCAGGCGGTTCTTTTTAAACAACATATTAAACAACAAAGAGTAAAAATTATTTTCTCTTGAACAACTGAGTTTAGTATAAACATAAAATATGAACAGAATATGTACAGAAAAAAAACGTTTTGCAAAATAAAATAATTCAATTTTAAAGATTTTATGACGTTATTTTCATTTTGCACAAAAACGATTGTGTTGTTTGTGAGGTGTGCACAGAAGAAAAAGGGTAAGTATTTCATCTGGTAAAATTAAGGAAATTTATCTATGATAGAACTATATTGTGTCCAAAAGGTGGGAGGAAATTAATATGAACAAAAGAAACAGGCTGAAAACAGTCAGGCCACAGAATGAGAAGGCAGCACGTTCGTTTCGAAAGAAACAGAATATGAGAGTGGAACTGAACAAGAAATGGCTTCCGGTTGTATATGTGGTTATGTTGGGGATCTGTATCTTGCTGAACGTCACGAATGACAGTATTGATATGGCGAATGTAATTATAAGTGCATGCATGTTTGCTGTAACAGGAGCAATATTTGTATATGCCTATAAACATTTGAAACATATAGATGGAATGGGTGAAGATTTTCATATTGCAATCAGCTATATCAAGGGGGATTATGCCAAGGAAAAGAAATTGCTGTGGGAACTATATCGTACAGAGACGAGATATGGTATATTCAACGAGGAACATCTCAGAAATACATATATCGATTATATAGAGGAGATGAAAAGACTGGAGCAGGATGAATCAGAAAGATATGCCTGCGATATAGAGGACTTTATAAACTATCAACTCATAGATGATGCGGTTGAGAAAGGACGACTTTCACTCGTGCCGGGGGCGATGACCGGACTTGGTATTCTGGGAACATTTATCGGTCTGTCTATAGGTCTGCAGGCTTTTAATACCGGGTCGGCTGAGGAGATAACCAACAGTATAGGTCCTCTTATGGATGGAATAAAGGTTGCGTTTCACACGTCAATTTATGGAATGATCTTTTCACTTACATTTAATTTCATATTTAAATCTGTTTTGGAACAGGCGTACCACAGACTGGATGAATTTGTGGCTGAATTCAAAAGATATGTACGTCCCGATGCAGCTTATGATAATGGTAATCTTGAATTAGAATTTCAGAAGAAACAGCTTGAAGCGATAATTGCAACTCAGAAAGCCATAGAAGATAAGCTCCTGCCATATCTCAGGGCGATGGGGGAAAATATAGAAGATATAAAGATACTGACCAGAGATCAGAATGATATGTTCCGGGGCAGGATGAACAGACCCAGGGCAATAGGCGTGAGAGACAGGGAGGAGCAGGTATGAGCAGGAAGAGAAGAAGACCTGAGGAAGAAGAAACCTCCTATTGGCTGTCATATTCAGACATGATGGCAGCGCTGCTGCTGATATTTATATTGATCATTTCTTTTACGCTTATGCAGTCCAAGGTGCAGTACGAGAGTAAACAGACGGAACTGGAAGAACAGAAAAAGATAATTGCAAAACAGGAGAAGCTCCTCAATGATCAGCAGAAAGAGCTTGACAGAATAGCAGGGATAAGGAGTGATCTTGTTAAGGCTTTGAGGGATGAATTTTCAGATAGTTCACTCAATGTTAAGATCGACGAGAAGACAGGAGCCATAACATTTGATGCGGGAGTGCTTTTTGATGTGTCTGACAGTGAACTTAAGGAAGATGGAAAGGAATTTATCAATCAGTTTCTTCCAAAATACTGCAGTGTACTTTTGAGTGATGACTATAGGGAATACGTTTCGGAGATAATCATAGAGGGGCATACAGATACAAATGGCTCATATATATATAACCTGGAACTTTCACAGCAGAGAGCGTTCTCTGTGGCTAAATATTGCCTTACTGAGAGCAATGGTATAATAAGCGGTGATCAGGAGGATATGCTGAGAACTGTTCTGACGGCAAATGGTAAATCGTACAGTGATCCGATATATAAAGAGAATGGTAAGGTAGATATGGCTGCGTCCAGAAGAGTTGAGATAAAGTTCAGGCTTCAGGATGAAGAAATGATTGACGAGATGATGGACATCCTGAAAGAAAAATGATGCAGTTACAAGAGGTGCATAGTGGCTATAAATAAGACAAAATTAAAAAAACAAATATTTGATATAATACAGATTGGGGATAGAAGTAATCTGGTAAGCAGAACATTTGATATATTTATTGTAATTGTCATATTATCGAATATATCAGTTATGTTTCTGCAGACATACGATGAGCTTGTGCCGTATTATGGCCTGCTCCGCAATATTGAGTGGGTTACGACCGGAATATTCTGTATAGAGTATATTCTTCGTATATGGACGGCAGATTTTCTGTATCCGTCATGTACCAGGAGAAAAGCGATATGTAAGTTCCTCATATCATATGATGGTATTGTGGATCTGCTGACCATCATACCTGTATTCTTTTTGTCTGGTTTCGTGGCGTTCAGGATGCTCAGGGTGGTTCGTATATTCCATCTGTTCAGGATCAATTCAAAGTACGACAGCTTCAATGTTATCAAGATAGTCCTGCTGAGAAAGAGCAGGCAGATCATATCATCCATGTTCATCATATTCATTTTGATGATGGCCAGCAGTCTGTGTATGTACAGTACGGAGCACGCAGCGCAGCCGGGAGTGTTCAGCAATGCCTTCAGCGGTATATGGTGGGCGGTATCAACCGTCCTCACCGTGGGATATGGGGACATATATCCGATCACTCTGCTCGGTAAATGCATGGCGATAGTCATAGCGTTTATGGGGGTTCTGCTGGTCGCCATACCAACAGGTATCATCAGTGCGGGGTTTGTCGAACAGTATCAGAATAATGCCAACGAGGAGTCCAAAGTTGTTGACGTGGATGAGATTGGAGAGCTGCTTGTAGATGAAACAAGCAAATTTTGCGACAGGACAATACTTCAGGCTACGGAGGAGTATGGCGTGAATATATATATGGTGCTCAGAGATAATATGTCTATACTGCCAACCGGTGATCTGGAGATACAGAAAGGAGATATTCTGATAGTTAAGTCAAAATCTCTTGATAAGAGACGAAGAAGTTCATTATCTTAGGTTATGCAAGTAATAAATATAAATTTCAGATTATAAATGAGAACTTTCTGTAAACTACAAAAAAAACTCAATAATCATATTGATTTATTTTGACTAATTGGGTATACTTTCAACTGAATATGAGAGTAAGTGTTCATATTTATTTTCAGATTATTGAGTGCTATATAACCGCGGTGCCGACAGGGTACAGGCGGCATGCACCTATCAATGAAATACATTAAAAGAAAAGGAGTTAAGAAAAATGGCAACAGTTGATTTAACTAAGTATGGCATTACAGGAACAACAGAGATCGTACACAATCCTTCATATGAATTGTTATTCGAGGAAGAGACAAAGGCTGACCTTCAGGGATACGAGAAGGGACAGGTTAGTGAGCTTGGTGCAGTTAACGTTATGACTGGTATTTATACAGGACGTTCACCTAAAGATAAGTATATCGTAGTAGATGAGAACTCAAAGGATACTGTATGGTGGACATCAGATGAGTACAAGAACGACAACCATCCAATGACAGAGGAGACATGGGCATCAGTTAAGGATCTTGCTAAGAAGGAACTCTCAAACAAGAGACTTTTCGTAGTTGATGCATTCTGCGGAGCAAATGCTGATACTCGTATGGCTATCCGTTTCATCGTTGAGGTTGCTTGGCAGGCTCATTTTGTAACAAACATGTTCATCAAGCCAACTGAGGAAGAACTTAAAGACTTCGAGCCTGATTTCGTAGTATATAACGCTTCAAAGGCTAAGGTTGAGAACTACAAAGAGTTAGGACTTAACTCAGAGACATGTGTAGCATTCAACATTACAAGCCATGAGCAGGTTATAGTTAACACATGGTACGGTGGAGAGATGAAGAAGGGTATGTTCTCAATGATGAACTACTACCTTCCACTTAAGGGAATGGCTTCAATGCACTGCTCAGCTAACACAGATATGAACGGTGAGAACACAGCTATCTTCTTCGGACTTTCAGGAACAGGTAAGACAACACTTTCAACAGATCCAAAGAGACTCCTTATCGGTGATGATGAGCACGGCTGGGATGACAACGGCGTATTCAACTTCGAGGGTGGATGCTACGCTAAGGTTATCGACCTTGACAAGGATTCAGAGCCTGACATCTACAATGCAATCAAGAGAAATGCTCTTCTTGAGAACGTTACACTTGATGCAAACGGTAAGATCGACTTCACAGACAAGAGCGTAACAGAGAACACTCGTGTATCTTACCCTATAGATCACATCAAGAACATTGTAAGACCTATATCATCAGCACCAGCTGCAAAGAATGTAATCTTCCTTTCAGCAGATGCGTTTGGAGTACTTCCTCCAGTATCAATCCTTACACCAGAGCAGACACAGTACTACTTCCTGTCAGGATTCACAGCAAAGCTTGCTGGTACAGAGAGAGGTATCACAGAGCCAACACCTACATTCTCAGCTTGCTTCGGTCAGGCATTCCTCGAGCTGCATCCTACAAAGTATGCAGAGGAGCTTGTTAAGAAGATGAAGAAGAGCGGTGCTAAGGCATACCTTGTCAACACAGGATGGAATGGAACAGGCAAGAGAATTTCAATCAAGGATACAAGAGGTATCATCGATGCAATCCTCAGCGGTGCTATCAATGAGGCTCCTACAAAGAAGATCCCTATGTTCGACTTCGAGGTTCCAACAGAGCTTCCTGGCGTAGATCCAGCAATCCTTGACCCACGTGACACATACGCAGATGCTTCAGAGTGGGAGACAAAGGCTAAGGATCTTGCAGCAAGATTCCAGAAGAACTTTGCTAAGTATGAGGGTAATGCAGCAGGTAAGGCATTAGTTGCAGCAGGCCCACAGCTCTAAGATATAGCTTAGAATTATATATAGGAAAGGTACTGTCATAGTCCGGAACCTTTCTGACAGAGAAGATCAGATACAATCGATCAGGGTGTGTCTGGTCTTTTTTGTTTGTCAATTTATTTGCTATCAAATTTCTGGTTGGATTCCCAGAAATTACCCCTTGCAATATCGAACAAATGTTCGTATAATGGTATGCATGAACGAAATAATTACAGGACTTACAACAAAGGAAAAATTGAATATATTGGCTGATGCTGCGAAGTATGACGTGGCGTGTACTTCCAGCGGAGTTAACAGAAAAGGACAGAGGGGATCTCTGGGCAACAGCGTATCATGTGGCATATGTCACAGCTTTGCGGCGGATGGAAGGTGCATCTCTCTTCTGAAGGTTCTCATGACGAATCATTGTGTATATGATTGCAAGTACTGCCTGAATCGCAGAAGCAATGATGTACCCAGGGCAACATTTGAACCTGATGAACTGTGTGATCTGGTCATAGAGTTCTACAAGCGGAATTATATAGAAGGATTATTTTTGAGTTCTGGTGTACTCAGAGATCCGACATATACCATGCAGAGAATGTGTGAGACACTGTATCTACTCAGAACAAAGTACAGGTTCAATGGCTACATCCATGTGAAGACCATTCCGGGGGCATCGGATGAACTTATAAGTATGGTGGGATATTTAGCGGACAGGATAAGTGTTAATATGGAGCTGCCGACTGAGGAGAGTCTGAAGAGACTTGCGCCGAATAAGAGCTTTGGAACCATACTTGATCCCATGGGCAAACTGACCAGTACCATAGAATCCCACAGACTGGCGGTTGGTAAGACTGCGCGTATGGAGAGAAGCGGTATCAACAGATATCTTATGGGAAGCATATTCAATGAAAAGAATCTGCAGAAGGATCTGGAAGCATATAAGGCCGAGTTGGCAGGACAGTGCAGTCGTGGTACGTCACAGAGAACAATAGCTGAGGTGTTCACAGAAGGCGTTGATGCAGATAAAAGTAGTGTCGATGCTGCAGAGATGAAGGAAGAGGCAGTGTACGAGATACAGGAAGACTCGTCATCATATATATTGAGTAGATCTTCACCTCTCCCTGTTATGTTTGGCGATACAGACAGGAGAAGAGCGTTTGCCCCGGCTGGGCAGAGTACACAGATGATAGTTGGAGCAAGTGGCGAGTCGGATTATACACTTATACACACGGCTCAGAGGCTGTATCAGAGATACGATTTGAAGAGGGTGTTCTATTCTGCGTATATACCGATCAATGAGGACTCAGCTCTTCCGGCTCTGGACACTGCAGTTCCGCTTCTCAGGGAGCACAGGTTATATCAGGCGGACTGGCTGCTCAGATACTATGGTTTTCATGCGGATGAGATACTGTCTGAGACTGAGCCAAACCTTGATCAGCGGATGGATCCAAAGTGCAACTGGGCGGTAAGGCATCTTGATCAGTTTCCGGTGGAGGTGCAGACGGCACCATATGATCTGTTGCTCAGAATTCCCGGCATAGGGCCGAAGTCGGCGGGCAGGATAGTGAGAGCACGCCGATACGGAAGCCTGGATTTTGACAGCCTGAAGAAGATGGGGGTGGTGCTTAAGAGAGCACATTACTTTATAACCTGTGGTGGACACATGATGTACAGGATCCCTATAGAGAGGGATTATATAGTCAGAGAGATGACGGATATGAGCAGAATTGAGAATTGGCAGGTTGCTCATCAGAATGAGCAGTACAGACAGCTCACACTGTTTGATATAGGACTTCAGGGGTGATACAGTATGAAGATTTTTACATGTGAAGACAGCTACGAGGGGAAGGCTACCTGTATATACAGGGCATGGGAGTACGCACTTGGACTGGGGCAGGGAGCTGCCGGACACCGGGAAGTGGGGATACTCAGAGAACCTATAGCACAGCTTGATATGTTCGCAGAGTATGTACATATAGATGGAGATCCTGTTATAACGGAGAAGTTCACGAGGTCGGTCAGAAGGATATCACCTGTTGTATATAGAAATGTATTCTACGCTTTGCTTTCAGACTGTGATGAGGCAGTGGATGCGGTATACAGGTATCTGATACTGGCGTTCAGGGAAGGCAGTCGGGTTGAACATATGCTTATACAGCCTGAGGTCATGCATGTTATGGAACTGTCCAGGAATGTGAGCAATGAATCTCACAAGTTCAGGGAGATAGCCAGGTTTACTTCGGTTGACAGAAAGGTATATGTCTGCCATATTGAACCAAAGTGTGATGTGTCCATGCTTGTAGCTGATCATTTTGCTGACAGGATGCCATCAGAGCACTGGCTCATAGTTGATGATGGCAGACGCACGGCGGTGATTCATCCTGCTGATGGAGACATGTATGTGAGACAACTTACAGACGAGGAGTTTACGGTGCTTGGCTGCGCAGAGTACGAGGAGGATGATTACACGGATATGTGGAGAACGTTCTTCCGTGCCATAACGGTAGAAGAGAGAAGAAATTACAGATGCCAGAGAAATCTGTTCCCAATATGGGTAAGAAAGCATGCGACGGAATTTATGCAGCGGGATCAGTAATCTTTTCTAAAAAAGCACTTGAATTGCCTGGAAAAATATGATAGTATCTGAACTTGTGATGTATTAATCATATTCCTTGCTCACAGACAGCTGTGGGCCAGAGACCATAAGGAGGTGCAATGTAATGAACAAATATGAATTGACTTTAGTTGTTAGTGCAAAGATTGATGAGGAAGCCAGAACAGCTGTAGTTGATAAGGTTAAGTCTTATATTGAGAAGGCTAACGGAACAATTACAGAGGTTAACGAGTGTGGACTTAAGAAGCTTGCTTACGAGATTCAGAAGATGGGCGAAGCATACTACTACTTCATTCAGTTTGATGCAGATGCTGATGCTCCAGCTCAGCTTGAGGCTAACATTCGTATTATGGAATCCGTTCTTAGATATCTTTGCGTTAGATTAGACGCCGAGTAATAGGGGGTATTCTATAATGAACAAGGTAATATTGATGGGTCGACTTACCAGAGACCCAGAGGTTAGATATTCACAGTCAGGATCAGGAGATGGCCAGATGGCTATTGCAAGATATACACTGGCTGTAGACAGAAGATTCAATAGAAATGGCGACCAGAATGCTGATTTTATTGGCTGCGTGGCATTTGGCAAGAGTGCTGAGTTCGCTGAGAAGTACCTGAAGCAGGGAACCAAGATTGCGATAACAGGAAGAATCCAGACTGGAAGCTACACGAATAAGGATGGTAACAAAGTATACACGACTGATGTTGTTGTCGAGGAGCAGGAATTTGCAGAGAGCAAAGCCGCTGGCGGACAGCCTTCAGGTGGTGGATATCAGCCAGCAGGAAGGCCGGCACCTGGCAATGCAGGGGCAGAGGGCTTCATGAGTATACCAGAAGGTATAGAGGATGATTTACCATTCAAGTAAAACAGGAGGTAAATACAATGGCTTATACAAAGACTGATAGAGCAGATGCTCCAATGAAGAGAAGAAATATCCGTAGAAGAAAGAAAGTCTGCGAGTATTGTGCAAATAAAGATGCTGTGATCGACTACAAGGATTCAAATTCACTTAGAAAGTATATTTCAGAGAGAGGAAAGATCCTTCCTAGAAGAATCACTGGCACATGTGCTAAGCATCAGAGAGCAATTACAATTGCTGTAAAGAGAGCTAGACAGATAGCAATATTACCATACGTTCAGGATTAATTCTTATCAGTGATAAGTATATAAGACCCACCGCTCAATTTAAGTTGATCGGTGGGTTTTTTAAACCACAAATTGGTAGAAAGGGAAAAAATGGCAGAAACAATTGTAAAAGTGTCCAACCTTACCAAGAAATATGGCAGGAACACGGTTTTGTCTGATGTGAATATATCGCTTGAGCGTGGTAAGATATATGGATTTATTGGTCAGAATGGTGCGGGTAAAACCACCATGATCAACCATATTAATGGCTTGCTGTTTGCAGACGAGGGCAGCATAGAACTGTTTGGCGCATCAGACAAAAGAGACCTTATAGAATCCAGAAGAAGGATCGGCACAGTGTGTGAGCACGCAGGCTTGCATGGTAATTACAATGCGAGTGATAACATAAAACTTAATATGAAACTTCGTGGAATCGACAACAAATCGCTCATAGACCAGACGATAGCAAATGTAGGCCTTGACGGTGTGGGAAATAAAAAATTCAGGAATTATTCAATGGGTATGAAACAACGACTTGCAATAGGTTGTGCGATGCTTTCAGGACCGGAATTGCTGCTTCTGGATGAACCGATAAATGGACTTGATCCAGTTGGAATAGTGGAGATCAGGAATTTGTTGAAACAGTTGAATCAGAGATTTGGCGTGACAATACTTATATCCAGTCATATTCTTACAGAGCTTCATGAACTGGCAACGGATTATATAATTATAGATCATGGGCACATTGTGGACTGCCTGTCCGCGCAGGAATTGGATTCAAGGTGCAGCAGAAGGCTTCATATCAGGACAAATGATGTGCAGAAAGTCCTCAATATACTTGCTTCAGGCTACAATGTTACCAATGTCTATGTGAATGGCAGCGATATAGTGGTAAATCAGCCGGTTGATGCGGAAAAACTTGCGTGGACTCTGTACAATGAGAAGGTATTTATATCTGAGTATCATCTTGAAGAAGAAAGTCTTGAAGACTATTTTATCAATATGATAGGAGGTGGCAGACGTGCTTAGACTGTTGTCGGCAGAATTCTATAAACTCTGGAAAAGTGTTGGGTTTAGAACATGTCTCATAGTGTTCCTGGTACAGGATATCATATATTTGATATCTGTATCATTTGTGGGTGATCTGCTGGGCATGGAGCTGACAGGATTTTCACAGTTCCAATATCTGCTCTCTTCGTTTTCTGGAAGTACAGTGTCGGGTATGTTATTTGGATTTGTGGCAGCTTCCCTTATAACCAGTGATTACAAGTCCAGGGATATACAGTGCGCAATAGCGCAGGGACATAGCAGGGGGTATATATTACTCTCCAAGGTCATAGTATATGTTGTGGCAATATGGATATTATCACTTGAGGATATTGTTATATATATTGTGGGAGCATCCATGGCAGGTGGATTCGGACATAGCATCAACGGTGACACTGTGGCATATATGGCCAGATCTTTGGCGTGTGAAGGTTTTGTGATGACTATGATGTACATGACATGTGTATTTGTTGCATTTACGCTGGCATCGAAGGCTGCATCCGTGTCTGTCAATATACTGTTGTTTTTTGTGATAGATCTGGGACTGCAGATAATACCGATGATTTTTGATTCTAAGGTACTGACAAAGATACTCAATTATCTTCCGTTTAATTCTGTAAGGGAAATGTCTGCATACAGTATTGATTGGGGTCATGCAGGAATATCATTACTGGTAGCGGGAGTATATGGATTGGTGATGCTGACTGCTACATGGATGGTTTTCAGAAAAAGAGATCTGCGTTGACAAATACCTTGCCAAAGTTTATTATTACTCTAGCTATGAGAAATTCAAAAAATGTGTAGAAAAGGAGTATAACGATGGGAAAATACACAAAGGAAGACATACTGAAAAAGGTTAAAGAAGATGATGTGGAGTTTATAAGACTTCAGTTTACAGACATTTTTGGAGATCTTAAGAACGTAGCGATAACTGCAAGTCAGATAGAGAAGGCACTGGATAACAAGATCATGTTCGATGGCTCTTCTATTGAAGGTTTTGCAAGAATTGAGGAGTCAGATATGTATCTGTACCCGGATTACGATTCATATGAGACATTCCCATGGAGACCTCAGCAGGGTAAAGTTGCGAGACTTATATGTGATGTGTATAAGCCGGATGGAACACCGTTTGAGGGTGATCCTAGATATGTACTTAAGAGAGCGCTGGCAGAGGCTGAAGAGATGGGCTATAAGATGAATGTCGGTCCTGAGTGCGAGTTCTTCCTCTTCCAGACAGATGAGAATGGAATGCCAACCACAAATACATATGAGAGAGCAAGTTATTTTGATCTTGGGCCTTTGGATTTTGGTGAAAATGCCAGAAGAGACATGGTTCTTACTCTTGAGCAGATGGGATTTGAAATTGAGGCATCTCATCATGAGGTTGCTCCTGCACAGCATGAGATAGATTTTAAATATGGTGAGGCGCTTAAGACAGCGGACAATATCGAGACATTTAAGCTTGTTGTCAAGACTATAGCCAAGAGACATGGACTTTGTGCAACATTTATGCCTAAGCCAAAATATGGTGTGTGTGGTTCAGGTATGCACATGAATATGTCACTTCAGAAGGATGGCAAGAATATATTTGCTGATGAGAATGACAAGCTTGGACTCAGCAAGGAGGCATATTGGTTCATTGCAGGTATCATGGAGCATATGAAGGAGATGACAGCCATAACAAATCCGCTTGTAAACTCATACAAGAGACTTGTTCCAGGTTATGAGGCTCCTATCTACATCGCATGGTCAGCGAAGAATAGAAGTCCTCTTATCAGAATACCAAGTGCAAGAGGTGCCGGCACAAGAGTCGAACTCAGGTGCCCTGATCCAACAGCAAACCCATACCTTGCAATGGCCGTGTGTCTCAAGGCAGGACTTGACGGAATCAAGCGTCAGCTTCCAGTTCCATCAAGCGTAGATACAAACATATTCAACCTCACACCAGAAGAGAAGAAGGCCCGCCATATTCACAGCCTTCCGGCAAATCTGAGGGAAGCAACTCTTGCCATGAGCGAGAGTGAATTCATGAGGGATGCAGTTGGAGATCATATATTTGAAAGATATACAACTGCCAAGATGGATGAGTGGAATGAGTATACAAGACAGGTTACAGATTGGGAGATATCAAACTATCTGTATAAAGTCTGATTA